>CAVHTL010000149.1:0-2003 GCA_963638955.1 bacterium | reverse complement strand
GAACATTGTGGGGGCGGGCTTTTCTTTATTCAACCTACATTTGTGAAACGCGACCAAAAGCGGATATTCGGCTTGTTTTTCCTTTTCTTTGGCGTAAAATGAGCCAGGTTAGAAAGACGAGGTGATAGTTCGTGGCAGTTAAAACAGTCGTTCGCGAAGGCGAATCGCTCGATGACGCGCTTCGTCGCTTCAAACGCAGCGTCAACAAAAGCGGCATCTTGATGGAAAGCCGCAAACGCGAATTCTATTTGAAAACCGGTCTCCGTCGCAAGATGAAGAGCGAGATGGCACGCCGCAAAAAGTGGTAAACCCTTAACCTCCAGCGATGGAGGTTTTTTCTTGCTCTATTTTGGTAAATTGGCGTTTTGTCATCTAGATATGGGTGTATGGAATACTTAACTTACCAAATTAGCGATGAGGCTTGCTCCTTGTCTTGCTTTCAGATGCTTCTGGTCAATCGAAGCGGAAAAAGGGAATACAAAAGGGCGAGGCTAGAGGGAAAGATGCCTTATTCGCTCCTCGATTTAGAGAAAGGCGCGAGGCGATACGGGTATAAGCTCTCTTTCTTTGACGCGGGAAAAGAAGGCATTGGTTATCCTTTTAACGAGAAACAGCCTTTTTTGGCGGTGCTAGGCGAGAAAGAGAAGGGGCATATGGTATACGTGAGAAAGATAAATAAGCGCTTCGTCTATATTTTCGATCCGGAGAAAGGGAAAAGACGATACGAGAAAAAGGAATTCAACGATCTTTTCTCCGGCATCTTCGGGATTATGGAGAATAATAGGATCGAGGAAGGCGAAAAAGTCTGCTCTCCTTTTCTCTCCCCTTTCTTCCCTTTGGGGGTGACTTTGCTCAATATCCTCGGGGAGATAAGCCTGCTCGTCGGCTTCTTTTTCTTCTACAAAGACGGGAACATCCTTTTGCCGATGTTATCATTCATCGCTTTCGGCTTACCGTCTTTATCCTCTCGCATGCTTCTACTCCGGATAAACAAAAAACTCGACGATAAGTATCTTTCGCGCACCTATTCAGAAGAAAAGGGGATGATGGGCTCTAGCTATAAGCGATACCATTTTTGCAAGCGGTATCTGCTTGCCAGCTTGCCTAATGCGATATCTTCATCGATTGGCGCTATCGCTATGGTTGTTTTGCTCTCGCTCAACAATCCATTCTTCCTCCTTCCTGTAACTTTTTCTCTTGTTTCCGTCATTCTCTCCTCTTATCTATTCAAAACGCGCTTGGAGAGAAAAAGGGATAGCCTAGAGAGACTCGAGCTCTCTTTGCAGGAAAAGCAGGAGAAAGAGGAGACACTCGCCGCATTGAAAGAAATAGGGGATATTTCCTCCTCTTTTGCGCGCGATATCGAATATGAGCGCATCGTGAGTGCGGTGGGGCTACTATCGAGCAATCTGCTCTCTATGCTTGGAGAAAAGGAAGTGACGCTCAATTTCTATCTTTTCCATCTCTTTGCTTTGCTAGGCATATATATGCTGCTCAAAAAAGCCGTTGAGCCATTTTGCGAGAGAAAGGAATTCCTCATCGCGCGAGCCCATTACGCCCAATTTCTCTCGGAAGAAGAAGCCTAAGGATATCGCACCCAATAGTTGCTCAATTGGATCGATACGTTGCGTGTCGGTCTTTTTTATTAGATTTTATCGATTGTTTTGTTACGATGGCGTTTGCTTGAGGATATGGCTTATGAGGATACTGATGTTACTGAAAAAAAGCCGTTAAGATGAATACTGCGGAGGCATTGAGTTGCTTGGTCGATGATGGAAAAGAAGAGGGTCTATGTCCCGTTATTCTTAGGATTGTGAGGTGGTTTCGGCAAATATAGTTGAGCTCGTCATACTGCACAATAGTTATCGATTTATTCCGATGGATTCACACTTTTATATATGGTAGACGGCTCATAGATTGAAAGTATAGGCAAAATGTGGTTTGTTTTTTGAGTATCATTTCCATTGAGCGGTACCACCAACAAATTATGTGTATGAATGAGC
>CAVHTL010000148.1:0-2007 GCA_963638955.1 bacterium | reverse complement strand
TTGCAAGAGAGAGGGGACTACGGACAAAAAACTGGATAGTTTTCACTATGATATCCCGATTTCCCTTCTCGTCAGTGTTGTATCCAAGGTTATTATAAAATTGTGATTTTTGCCGAAAATCTTGAACCAATAACCTCAGTTTTTGAGACATCCAATCGGAACCACTAAAACATTATCATTGCGTTTGTAGGCAAAATCTCCGATTGCCGTTAATACCATCAGGAATGAGGGCTCTTTCATTTTATTGGTATCTAATTTTGAAGCCAGTTTTTTTATAGATGCGGCGCCATCTTCAATTGATTTATCACCACCAAGCTTAATTTCGATTAAACCGTACGATCCATTTCTGCAATGGATTACCGCATCGCATTCTAATCCGTTTTTATCCCTGTAATGAAATACCGAAGCATCTAACGCATCGGCATAGACTCTTAAATCTCGAATTGCCATGGTTTCAAAAAGAAGGCCCATTGTTTCTAAATCATTCAACAAATCATTAGGGCCAATTCCAAGAGCTGCGGTTGCTATTGAAGGGTCGACGAAATATCTAGTGTCAGCAGTTCTTATCGCTGTTTTAGAACGAAGATTGGGATTCCATGCGTTCAAATCCTCTATGACAAATATTTTTTTAAGGGCAGCGATGTAACTTGTTATTGTTTTTCTGGAAGGGTCGGGAAGTTCATTTACGCTCAAATCCTCTATGAGCGTGTCAATGGAGGCTTGGCTTCCTTGATTTCTAGCATACGAATGCATTAGACGATTGACGTAAGAAGGATCTTTTTTAATTCCATCAACCCTTGAAACGTCTTCGTTTACTACGGCATCATAATAATCGATGGCTTGTCGAAGCGCGACCTCCTCTGTCGTATCTAATGACATAGGCCATCCTCCACGACAAATTAAAAAAGCAATATCGCTTAAAGACAAATTTGAAGTTCCACGTATTATTTTTTCGGAAGATTGAAAAATATCGGATAAACTCACACACCCCGTTGATTCGCCCGATTCATACAAACTCATTGGTCTCATTTTTAACCAACTGAAACGCCCTGTTCCAGTATGATGAATGTCATCGGTGTTAGCGGGAAGTGAAGAGCCGGTAAGAATATAAAGCCCAAATTCATGCTTATGATCGACAGAAAACCTTACTGCGTCCCACAGTTTTGGCGCCAATTGCCACTCATCAATGAGGCGTGGATTTTTGCCTTCCAACAACATTGATGGATCGGCATCAGCCAGCATTAAGTTCTGATTAATTTTACTTGGATCATCCATATATAGAACGCTTGCGGCGGCTTGTTCCGCTGTAGTTGTCTTTCCGCACCACTTTGGCCCTTCAAGCAAAACAGCACCTTTGCTATTTAATTTTTTTTGTAAAATTATGTCGGCTATTCTTGTTCTATATGTAGGCATACGTTTTCCTTTTTGCCTACATATATTAGCATCGTTACCCAATTTGGACAATATTCATTACCCAATTTGGCTGATTTCCGTTACCCAATTGGCTGAAATTGATTCTACTTTAAAAGTATTTATGCGTGCTTAAAATTGCAATTAGTCTCTTTTAAATAGAGAGAGGGATGCGGACAAAAAATTGGACCGTGAAGGAAGGAAATTATGGCCCGGTTTTTTGTTCGCAGTCCCCTCTCAGCAACTCCTCCTATTTCAGCAAAACCTGATGCGTTTCTAGAATTTATAGCATCTTTTTTGAACACGATTATTAAATGCACTTTATTGGAAAAGCATATACTTGGGAAGCAATTCTATATACTTCATCGTTAACGCAAATAACGGCTTGTCCAGTTATGTTATATTTGCTGGTCGCCAATTGCTTAAAACCCTTTATATCCTTAATTCCGTATTGTTTACCGCTTTTAGCCTCTATTAAATTCAAATTGCCATCCTTTAATATCAAAAAATCAATTTCATTCTGGTTATTGTCTCGATAAAAAAATAGGTTTAAACCATCATTGGCGTTTCTATAAGATTTTTTGATTTCATTAAAGA
>CAVHTL010000147.1:0-2010 GCA_963638955.1 bacterium | reverse complement strand
TGCCTTTATCACATCCGACATATAGCCGCACGCGGTGGAGGCGATGGCCTTCTTGACCTCGCGCGCCTCGTAAATTCATCCTTCGTCCGATGATATCGGGCTATCGGAGCATCAGAAATCCCTCGACTCAAGCCCAAAAGAGTTCAAAAATGAGTTATCATCCATATGGTCTCCTTTCATTTTGTTTTTTGACCGGGAACACGAAAAAAGGAGGCCTTTTTTCTCTCAAGGAAAGTGACGAAAACTATAAAGAACGACGGGGATGGCAATTTTCGCCATCCCCATCAGAATTTGGAGAGATGAAAAAAGACCTGCTATGAGCGTATCAAACCATTGCTTTCTAAATGCGAGACTGTCTCTTGCGTTTAACTCGGACGTAAGCTGCGCCCTGCTGAAGGATTTTCTTTAGGCTCTTAAAATGAGGCGTATAAGACTAAGCGCGGCGAATGATTGTTCTTAGAATAGTGTTCCGCGATGGTAGAGAGTGCTAGAAGAAATCATGCCATTCCTCGACAAAAGCACAAGAGGCGCTAGACCACTCTTTGGATAGAAAGATGAGCCATTTAGCGAGAGTCCTTATCCAAATCCTCAAGGACGAACGGCAATGAATATAGCGGCTTAAGCTCAAGCATCTGCTCGTGAGAGAAATCGTTTTGGGATAAGAGAATCCTCCTTGCGACCGATGAAGAGTATTTGCTTGCGAACCTTTGAATCGAGGAATGGTTTTTGACGTTGGATGATTTGACCTCCAGAGGGATGATCTTGTTCCCCTGCGGCAGGAGAAAATCTATTTCGTGAGGCCTAGACGAGCTATCGTCATGCCAGGAAAAATAATAGAGATCCCTATTTGTCGAGGCGATTATTTGAGCCACTGCATTCTCATATAAATACCCTAAATTCGCATCCAGCTTATCGCTTAGGAGTTTGTCGTAGATGTTCTTCAGCTCACCGCCACCTTCAAAAAGCATGGTAACGAATAAACCGATATCCGATAGGTAGAGTTTGTAGGAATCGAAGTCCTTTGTTAAATTGAGCGGCACGCGGGGATCGCTGACTCTATAGATAGGCAAAACCGTTTTCGAATCCAGCAGGTCATAAAGCAGTTCCTCGTCCTTGCTCGTTTTCTTCTTATTGGTGGCCCTGCTCAAGACGAACCTGTTCTTCTTGAGGGCCAATTGGCTTGGAATGCTTCCATAGATGCTAGCCACTCTCCCGCTTGGATCGATTTTATAAAAATCGGACTTATATAGAGAGATTATTTCACGTTTTACCTCATCTATCTCTTGAAGGGTCTTTTTTTCTAGATAGGCTTCTACGGCCTGAGGCATCCCGCCTATTGCCATATAGAGGCGAAAATCCTTCATGAATTTCTTGTTCATGTCCTTTAAGGGTTTATTCATGAGAACGGCTTCGCGGAGCAATTCGTAATCTTTGCCAGTCGCGTAGCAAAATTCCTCATAGTCCATCGGATAGACGTTTATCTTCTTTTCTTCCGAAGGAAGCAATATGCCCTTGGTATTTTTCTTGATGGAGATGAGGGAACCGGTCTCGAGATAGTCATACCTTCCATCCGCCACCAAATGTTTTATGGCCTCTCTGGCTTTTGGATAAAGCTGTATCTCATCGAAAATAATGAGGGATCTACGCTCATAAAGCTTCACTCCAAAATAGTTCTGAAGCTTAAGAAAAAACAGGTCGAGATCCGCTATATCGAGAAATATCTCGCTCAGTTCTTTGCTGAAAGAAGAAAAGTCGACGAGAATATAGGAATCATAGTTCTCCTTGGCAAAGGTCTCGGCAATCGTGCTCTTCCCTATGCGTCTAGCGCCGACGAGCAAAGCCGCGTATTTAGGAGCCCATTTTTCTTTCCAAAGTTTTAATTGATCGGCAACTTTTCTCTTGAATATCATTTTTATCTACCGTTACTGCGATTCTAAAGTTTTAGTTCCACTTTTGCAACATTGAAAACTACAAAATGTTCCGTTTTTGCAATATTGAAAACTCTAAAAT
>CAVHTL010000146.1:0-2096 GCA_963638955.1 bacterium | reverse complement strand
TTTTTTGACTTGAGGTACTTTGTACCTCTTTTCTGTGTTTTCTTGTCAAGCATCATTTTTGAATTTTGTATTTTATAGTGTGTTTTCGTGTGCTAGAATATATGTATATTCAAAGAATATAAAGGAGAGTTTATGAGCGTATTCCTAAGAAAGCAGAACCTTCAAAAAGGAACGTATCTATCGCTTGTCGAATCCAACTACGACCCAAAGCTGAAAAACGCGAGACAGAAAGTCATGAGGAAGATCGGATACGTCGAGGAACTTAAAGCCAAATACACGGATCCAATCGCTCATTACGAGGAGGTCGCCAAAAAGCTCAGCAAACAGTCGAGCAAGGCTTACCGAGACAACAAAATCGAAGAAGCGCCCGAAGCCTCTTGCTTAAAGAACCTCGGCCATTTTCTTCCTTACCGCGTCTATAAATTGTTCAAAATGGGCGATGAATTCAAGGCGATTTCCCATGGGAAAAGGCTCAAATACGATCTTGAGGATATATTCCGGTTCTTGACGCTTTCCCAAATCGTCCAACCGGGAAGCAAAAGAAGCGAATACTTCCATAAAGACATATTCATCGATAGATACGCCTTCAGCGACGATCAAATGAACGACGCCATCAAACTCATAGGCGAGAACAAAGACAACGTTCTCGAATACATCCGAAGCGAGCTCATGCGGTTTTATGAGCCGAATTTCAAGCACACCTATTTCGACGGAACCAGCTTCTACTTCGAAATAGACAAGGAAAACGAGATGATCAAAAGGGGCCACGAGAAAAACCATCGGCACGATCCGATCATCGGCCTTGGTTTGCTGCTTGACGGCAACGGGGTGCCCTTGAATTACACGACGTTCGCAGGCAACCAAAGCGAGCAGCCGGAGCTTCATAAAAACATTCAGCTGCTCAAAGAGCAGGACCACATCGAAGGAAGGACCGTCATCATCGCGGACAAAGGCCTGAATTCGGGAGACAACATGTATAAAGCCCATGCAAACGGCGATGGCTACGTCTTTTCTCAGAAAGTCCGTGGCGCCAGCGCGGAAACCGTCGAATGGATCCTCGACGCGAGCGATTACAAAGAAATAAAGGACGACGGCGGGAATCTCCTTTACAAAGTAAAATCCCAGATCATCGATGAATGCCCGATCAAAGTCACCTCTAAATTCAACGGGGGAAAAGCCAAGATAACGCTCACCCAAAAACAAGTCGTCTTCTACAGCAAAGACTACGACGAAAAGGCGAAGTACGAGCGGGCGAAGCTCATTGCCAAAGCCGAAGACATCATCCGCAGCCCAAGCCAATATTTAAAAAAGACCGTCGGCTCAGCGGCCTCTTACATCCAGGAGCTCAGCTTCACCGAAACCGGCGAAATAGCGGAAACCAAAAAACTCAAACTGGACGTGAAGGCGATAGAGGAGGAAGCGAAGCTCGACGGCTACTATATGATTGTCACCAGCGAAAAAGACGCAAGCGATGAAGACGTCATCAAAATGTATCGAGGTTTATGGGAAATAGAGGAATCGTTTTCGATTATGAAGGGTTTGCTCCATGTCCGGCCGTTTTATTCGAAAAGCCTCAAGGGCGTTGAATCGCAGATTTTGATTTGCTTCTTCTCCCTTCTGATCCTTAGATTGCTTCAAAAAGTCTATCTAAAGGAAAATTACGACAAGGCGAAACTCGAAAAAGTAAAAGAGGCGAACAGAAGAAAGAGGAAGAACAAAATAAGATTGGAGAAAATAGGCGAAATACCCATGCCTCAACTAGTTAAATTCATCAGAGAATATCAAGGTTATCATTTCGAGGACCGATATCTTGTTACCAAAAAACTCAATTTAATGGATACGATCGAAAGATTGACGGGCGTGAACGTCAACAAACATTACATCACGGAGGCGAAATTTAAAAAATATTTCGACTTCGATCTACAACACAAGACAAAAATGGTTTTCAATCATAAATGATTGGCCATTAAAAATGATTTGTTATCTCCGGAAGACAGGCTTTATAGTGGCAATAAGCGATTTTAATTGCCCATCTACGATGGGGGGTTAGTGATACTTCCTATAGTTTTGAATGGCAAAACCGCTATAATCATGCA
>CAVHTL010000145.1:0-2117 GCA_963638955.1 bacterium | reverse complement strand
TGAGCTCTGCAATAAGCTTCTTGAGGATTTTGAAAGCGGGACGATAAATGAAGATCAATACCATAATGATCTTTCGATCGTCTTCAATAACATCACCCACGTTGATGAATTCAACGCCCTTTTGAAGCGATACGGGTATGAAGGGAATGAGACGGCCTCTTCGATAATCGAGGCCATCGAAACCGATTTGGTCTCTCTCCGCGCGAACTCCTACGGTTTGGAGGTTGACAGCGGCAAAAGCGACATACTCGACGGGAAATTGAGCGGCATCGGCATCGCCTGGAGCGGGGATGCGGTCTATTCGATCGAGACGGCCGAGGAACTTGGGACTGAGCTTTATTATTCTTTGCCCGCGACGGGCGGTAATATCTGGTTTGATGGCTGGGTATTGCCTTCGACTTGCAAAAACCAGGAATACGCCCAGAAATTCATCGATTTTATCTCCTCTCCCTCCATTGCGGCGGAGAATATGGACTATATCGGCTACACCCCTTTCATCGCCGGCGATGACATACTTGAGCTAGTGAGGCAGTGGTACGATCCGCGTTCCTACTATATCTATGCCTATGATGAGACAGCTGACGATTATTACTACGATGAAGACGAAGAAAAGGTCTACAAAAACGGAGAAGGGATCAAAGAAGTCGAGATAGAGGGAGAGATGCACACCGTCGATTTCGGCGATAACGATATGAGCGGAAGCTCTTTTGAAGAGGCTCTCATAGATGGGGAAGTCCGCTCTTACGAAGATATCGCCGAAGAAGAAGGATGGAGTAAAGTCGATCTCTCCTATTTCTTCGACGGCTCTTTAAGCGAAGACTATCCCGAATCCTCCTCTTATTTCTATAGCGATTCCTATGAAGAGGTGACTGGCAAAAATCTTTCCGGAGAAACGGAAACGGTGGTGGTTGGGCGCGATTTTTATGCCCAATACCCTCCGAAAGAGCAGCTTTCGAAGCTCTGCATCATGGAAGACTACGGCGAGAACAACAGCTACGTTCTCAAGATGTGGGAGAGCGTGAAAAGCGGAAGCGTCCCAACGGCGGTGATAGTGCTCCTCATCGTGGAGCTATCTATCGCTTTAGTGGCCGCGACTGCATATTTCTTTATCCACTACACAAGCAAAAAGCTCCGCAAAAACCGCAGGAAAGAGCGTGAAGAGCTTTCCAAAATGAGCGTCTAGGCCTTTCTTTTACTAGGCTACTCGCGCAACAATCTGCCTCGTTCTGCTCGATGTATATGCTGGTAGAGCGGGGCTTTTCTTTGCCTTCGCAGATTCGCGAAAACGCGACCGTTTTGAAAGCAAATAATTGCTTGAGGAGTTTTGGGGTGATATAATCCGTTTCGCTGCTTCCGTAGCCAAGCGGTAAGGCGTGGGACTGCAAATCCTTGACCGGCGGTTCGATTCCGCCCGGAAGCTCCAATTCTATAGTTGATTAATCGAAAAGCGATGACTATAGTATTGCTTGCCTTAAAGGCCTAGATGCGCCAGTAGCTCAGCTGGATAGAGTAACAGACTACGAATCTGTGGGTCACGAGTTCGAATCTTGTCTGGCGCGCCAAAGGAAACCGACTGCCGAAGCGACTCGGCAGTTTTTTTCTTTCTGCTGTCGCAAATTCGCGCTTGTATTTGCCTTCTTCGATACGCATAATATTCGAGCGCTCGGGATATAGCGCAGCTTGGTTACCGCGTCTGCTTTGGGAGCAGAAGACCCTCAGTTCGAATCTGAGTATCCCGACCATTACTATAAAAACGCCCCTCGAGCGATCGAGGGGCTTTATTTTTGGGGGATGAAGGTCTCTTATGCTCGTCGAGCGGATATTTGTTCCCCGCTTATTCATCGCTTTATCTTGTGACTTAAGCAGATTGAAAAGAGACGAGAAAAGAGAAAAAGACGTCTATTCTTTGTTGACTCCAATCTTTTTAGGGTGAAGCATTTAGGTATGGGATTCCTTGAGGCTTTGGAAGAGATAAAGAAGCATTATGAGATTTATCAGCGCGTCAACGATGTAGCGGAGATTCAAGTCCATGAATATCTCACGGTAAACGATCTCTTTTATCTCGCGCTCATCGATTTTGAAGGCAAAGCGATATTAAGCGATATCGGCGTGACCGC
>CAVHTL010000144.1:0-2132 GCA_963638955.1 bacterium | reverse complement strand
TAGAGAGCAAAAGGAAAGAGACATAGGCCTCTCTTTCTTTATATTCCTTATATAAAAAGGGCTCCTTTGCTTTCTTATGGCTAAATAGGCATCGATCGAGGAGCGATCTTCTCTTCTCGATTTTCAAAGAGAAAGGTTTTTGAGTGCTTTTCGAGTGAAAAGGGAGCGATTATCGAAATAACGTCGATATCTTGATTCCATGTCCATCACTAAAAATAACGATAAATAGGTAAAAATGTAACTTTTATAAAAATTGTTGATACAAAAACAAATAATGTGTTACTATATGGGCACAAGAGATACAAAAAGTATTAAAAAGTAACTCTTGGGGAGGTTAATCCATGAAATTCAAAAAATCCATTCTCACCATGCTTCTAGGCGCTAGCGCACTATGCGCCGCCGGGTGCGGGAACGGGGAAACTTCCTCTTCCAACGCCTCTACCCCGATAGTGTACGGGGAAAATATCCGCGAGGCCCGCTTCACAAGCGAAGGGAAGGCGAGGCTAAACTCGGAACCTACCGATCAATCCTTGGTCGACACCTTCATCGATCTCATCATCTCCAAAGGCGGGGAAGCCATCAGCGGAGGCATCTCGGTCTACGCCAAATCGATTGCTTTGAACTTATTAAAGGAATGCGGTCTTGACTTGCGCGATGCGACGACCAAAACGCTTGAGAAGATCCAGACTCAGCTCAACATCATCGAAGAGAAAGTCGACGCCATCGCCTATAAGCAGGAACAGTACCATTCAGAGGATGTTCTCTCGAAAGTGCTCGATCTCCTATACGAGGCCAACTTCAAATACGTCAATTACGTCACCGGCAGCTTGAGCTATCTCGCCGATATCGAGTGCGATCCATCTATTTCTGAAGAAGAGGCTGAGAAAGAGCGGCTCAAGGTATATAACGACGGGGTGAAAGACCTCTTCATCGATGCCTCGCCTTTCGCTACCTACGTCACAACCCTTGCCAAAAGAGTCATCAAGCCGAATTCGGCAGATGGCACGAAGAACATCTTCTATTATTACGATCACACGATCGGGCTGAGCGACAAATGGACGATCCAATACTACAAGAACGTCAAGAACTTCATCGCCTATATCGACAGCGCCCTCATCCTCTTGTCCAATTTGGCGAAATTCCAAATCTACTACAGATCTCAAGAAGTCGGCGAAGGCATGAAAAAGACCTATGAGCTTATGATGAACGACATGGCCGATGCCGTGAACGAGGTCAACACCCTCTTCGCCGCGAAGCTCAAGGAAATCGACTATATCCGCAACGAGTGGCAGTGGATGGGGATAAACAAATACATCGCCACCAATAAGTATTACAGCACGAGGATGGCTACTCTTACCTACGACCTCAACGATAGAGGATACGGGGATTCAAGGCAAGGCTTGATATTGGCCTACTCCAATAGCTATGGGAAGCAAGGCAACCTCCAAGTCACCTTCGCCTATCAGCCGAATAACGATATCCTTGAAGCCGTCTCCAAGGACTTCCGCTCCTTCGCAGGCGACTACTGCACTTCATCCTATACCCTCAAAGACTACCTCGCTTCCGCCGGCTTCTGGTGCAATAACCCTGATCTCTACGATAAGGCCGCTGGCTTATTCGCCGGGAACATGTACGTCGATAAATACGGCTGGAAGTACGATGACAAAGACTATTCCATCGCCTATTACGACAACTACGGCAACTATAAGCGGAGCAATGCCTTCACGGTCGCCACTTACCATACGTGGTACGGCGGAGTCGATTACACGGAGCTACACGGCAACGACAAGAACTACTATCTCTGCTTCGGCGTCAAAAACGGCAACAACGTGCAGCTTGACGGGGCGTATCAAAGCACTTACATGTACGATTGCGAGCATACGGTCGCTAACGCGGTCTACTACCGCTACCCATATATGAGCCTCTATCAGCAGACCGGTCCTATCACCTTCCACAATTGCTGGTAAAGTAAATAGTAATAAGGGCCCAGGCTAAAAACCTGGGCTCTTTCTTTTTTTTGAAGGCCGTTTCTATTAACTTCCTTCGTTACTGAGTCACGGGCGACACGAGCTAGGAGGAAGGGGTGTATGCGTCATCCCATTTCGAGAGTTGAAGCGATTCCATCCAGAGAG
>CAVHTL010000143.1:0-2149 GCA_963638955.1 bacterium | reverse complement strand
TCAATATGGAGGACAATGCCTACATTGAGGAAATCACCGGCGTCAACGAGAAGTTGGAGGTTGACACATGCGGATTCGAGAATTGCGTGAATTTCACCGGCTTCGATGGGCCCATATCCAAATTCGATATTTCTTCTTTCGCCAATACCGGCTTGACCCATATCGAAATAAGCGAAAATTCATCGATGACATCGATTCCGAAATACGCTTTCGAAAACAGCAAATTGGTCAATGCGACATTCAACAATATTAGGAGTGTCGACGAAGGCGCTTTTTCCGGGTGCTCTGATTTGAAAAGCGCGGTTTTCACCTTGGATGATGAATCCTATTTTTCTCTTGGTTATAAATCGTTTTCTGATTGCCTTTCTTTGGAAAACTTTGCTTTTCCTACTAACGCATCTTCGATTTATTTGAAAGACGAATGCTTTAAGAACTGCTCTTCCTTATCATCCATCGATTTAACGGCGGAAACCATTGCTCCTTATTCTTACGCCGCCGGGAATCAATTCTCTGGGTGCAGCGCATTGAGCACCATAAACAGCGAGAAAATAAAAGAATGCGCGCCTTATATGTTCATTGATTCCGGGATCAAATCATTGAAGCTCTCTGATGGTGTCATTATCAACCATCACGCCTTCATTGGCGGGGTGGAAGAAGTGGAAGTCGCTTCATATGGATGTATGGGAAGAGATGGTTACGGCGATTTGGTCCCTAAGCCATTTGCCTCTCGCGCTTTTTCCTCCAGATCTTTGAAAAAAGTCGTCTTCGGAGAAAAATTATACAGTACCTATTTCAACGATTTTCTGTTCCAGTATGCCGGAATAGAAAGCTTAATCGTGCCAAACGGAATTGAGACACTCGGGGAAGAATGCTTCTCGGGTTGCTCATACTTGTCTTCAATCGTTCTTCCTAGCTCTCTTAAGCAAATAAAAAAGAAATGCTTCGTAGATACGAACTGGAAAGGCTTCGATTACCAATTGAATAAATCCATCCACGAAAATATCGAAGTATTTTACGATGGCAGCAAAGAAAGCTGGGATAAAGTCGAAATCGAGAGCGGAATGGGCGGGAATGGCTTGGACAGCACGAGCAAAGAGCAACTCTATTTCGATTTTCACGATTTCAAAATGCTTTATTATAGTGAAAGCGAGCCAACCGATACGACGTTAAAATATTGGCATTACGTAGACGGGGTGCCGACTGCTTGGTGATCTTATCGTTATAGCGTTCTCTAGTAGCTTTCCTTCACGTATAAGAGCAATATCGCTGCAAAAAGCCTTTCTTTAGGAGTCTCTCGCTATATCGCCAGCCTTCGTGAGGGCGGCTTTTGTGATAAACGGGCCCGTGAGCTCATAAATAAGAGTGGAGGTCAAAGTTATTGCCACGATGAGGGCGCCGATCGAGGAGCCATTGGAAGATAAGACGCTTCCGGCGGTGGTGGCCAAACCGATCGCCACCCCAGCTTGCGGCACCAAGCAGAAACCAAGGTATTTCTTGACGGTGGGCTCGGCTTTCCCGATTTCCGCCCCAAAGAAGGCCCCGAACCATTTTCCGATTACTCTCGAAGTGGCGTAGACAAGAGCGGAAAGAAGAATCAATAAACCATCCTTGCTTGCAAAAATCGTTAAATCGAGACTTGCTCCGCTCAAGACGAAGAAGAGCATATAAATTGGGGAAGTGAAACGGTCCATGAAGGAGAAAACGAGGGAAGAATCTTCTCTCATATTGCAGTAGACTGCCCCAGCTACCATGCAAGTGAGAAGGCTCGAGAGCTCAAAAGATCCCATTTCCGGCCTCTTGAACAAATAATAGAGACCGATTGCCGCGAAGATGATGAAAATGACGAAAGTAAGGCGGTTCGCTCTGCTTTTGAAATAACGGCAGCAGAAAGAGATGAGAAATCCAAAGACAGCGCCTAAGGCAAGTGAGATAAGAATCTCAATCAAGGGTTTTGCGAGCATCTCGTAAATGGAGAAGTTGCCTCCTAAAGCCACGGTTTTGGCGATTTGGAAGAGAATGGCGAAAAGGATGAGGGCAGAAGCATCGTCCAAGGCCACGACTGGCAAAAGCGTATCGACTACCGGTCCTTTCGCTTTGTATTGCTTTATGACCATGAGGGTGGCGGCTGGAGCGGTGGCTGCGGCAATCG
>CAVHTL010000142.1:0-2152 GCA_963638955.1 bacterium | reverse complement strand
TAAGCAAAGAGACTTTTTCTTCGTTGGAGGCTAGACCATATAAATCCAAAACGTCCTTCTCGTAAAGACGGTTTCCGCTATAAGCGAGGACCTGATCCATGATTGACAAAGAGTCGCGCATACCTCCATCGGCGAGAGAAATGATGGACTCAATGCCGCTTTCATCAAATTCAGCCCCTTCTTCAGTAAGAACATCTTTGAGTTTTTTGCCCATGTCTTTCTCGGAGATTTTGCCGAAATCGAATCTTTGGCAGCGGCTTAAAATGGTCGGCAAGACTTTGTGGGGCTCGGTAGTGCAGAGGATAAAGATGACGTTTTCCGGCGGCTCTTCTAGCGTCTTCAATAAAGCGTTGAAAGCGCCAGGGGTCATCATGTGAACTTCGTCAATGATGTAGACTTTGTATTTTCCTTTGATAGGGGCGTATTTGACTTTATCGATGAGTTCGCGTACTTGATCAACGCCGTTATTGCTCGCCGCATCGATTTCGATGACATCAGGATGGGAGCCGTCGGCAATCGATAAGCAATTTTGGCATTCACAGCACTGATGCCCGAGTCCTTCATCGCAATCCAAAGCCTTTGCAAAGAGCCTCGCCATGGTGGTCTTTCCGGTTCCGCGCGGCCCGGCGAAAAGATATGCGTGGCCGATTTTATTGGCCGATAAGGAGTTGCGCAATGTTTGGACGATGGCTTTTTGGCCAGCGACCTCTTCGAATTTCTGAGGGCGGTATTTTAAATATAGTGAACGATATGCCATAGCAACGATTATAAACCCATGCCCTCTTTCTAACTAGTTAGAACATAGGCCAAGTGCTATAATCGCACCGCAAGAGGACGAGATATGGAAGATAGCATGCGTAAACGCCTCGAAACGACGAAAAAACGTTTTGAGGAAATCGAAGAAGAACTAGGCACTGAGGACTTCTCCAATAACGTCCCAAAATTGACCGCTTTATCAAAAGAACAAGCTTCATTAAAAGACGCATATGAAGCGTATTGTTTGTATCTGAAACTCGAAAAAGATGCGATAGACGCGAATGAAATGGCTAATGGTAGCGATGAAGAGCTCGCTGAACTTGGAAAAGAGGAAAAGAAAGCCTGCGAAGAGAAAATGAATGCAATAGAGGTCTCTTTGCGAGAGCTTCTTCTTCCAAAAGACCCCAATGACTCGAAAAACATCATCGTTGAAATCAGAGGCGCAGTCGGTGGAGACGAAGCCAATATTTTCGCCGGCGATTTATTGAGAATGTATTCCCGCTACAGCGAAAAGGAAGGATGGAAAATCCAGTATTTGGATGGAGAAGAAGGCGCGGCTGGAGGCTACTCCTATGTTTCCTTCATGGTCAAAGGCGAAAACGTGTATTCGAAACTAAAATTCGAAAGCGGAGCCCATCGCGTACAAAGAGTGCCAAAGACGGAAGCAAGCGGCAGAATCCATACTTCGACCGCCACCGTTTTGGTAATGCCCGAGGCAGAGGAAGTCGACGTCGAGATAAATCCATCCGATTTGAAGGTTGATACTTATCGCAGCCAAGGGGCAGGAGGACAGAACGTCAACAAGACGGAATCGGCGGTGCGCGTCACCCATTTGCCGACCGGCATCGTCGTATCTTGCCAAACTGAGAAAGCACAGCTTCAAAACAAAGAGATTTGCATGCGCATGATTCGCGCGAAAGTTAAGGCTTACTATCAAGAAATAGAGGATAGTGCCCGCGCCAGCGAAAGAAAACTTAAAGTCGGAACCGGGGAACGTT
The DNA here is from genome assembly GCA_963638955.1 of bacterium. GTDB lineage: Bacteria > Bacillota_I > Bacilli_A > RFN20 > CAG-826 > UBA4951. The sequence goes on along the minus strand of CAVHTL010000142.1, from coordinate 398 downwards.
CCGAAAAAATACGCACCTACAATTATCCGCAGAATCGCGTTACCGATCATCGCATCGGTTTTACCACCAATACGCTCGACCGCGTAATGGAAGGCGAACTCGACGACATCATCGCGGCTTTGATTCATTTCGATCAAGAGCAGAAACTCCTAGAAGAGGAACAAAGGAATGGCTAAAGTCGGCGAGGTTTATAACAAAGCTCTCGTCCTAGCGAAAGAAAATGACGTCTCGGGGGCCGACATTCGCCGCCTTATCGCGCACGATGAAGGGTTTCACGAGCAAATAGACGTCATCTTCAATCGCGACAAAGAAATGAAAAACGAAAAGATGTTCCTTTCTCAGCTTGAAGAGCTAAAGAACGGCAAACCGGTCGAGTACGTAATGCATGAGGCCTCCTT
>CAVHTL010000141.1:0-2205 GCA_963638955.1 bacterium | reverse complement strand
GTCCTGACCTTCGAGATGTCCCCGTATGATAAAAAGGAACTCACAGCCTCCGGCATCCCACCAACAAGCAAATACGAATCTAACAAAGAGAGCATCTTCTTATGGACTGCTTCCTCGACCGGGGTTATTGCATTGAAACTATCATGCAAATATGAAATCGCCTCTTTACCGACTCCTTTTGCAGTGATGAACTCCTCAAAAGTAAGAGGATACATCGTGTATGTATCCAAATACCCGGTCGGATTCAAATTCACCAAAGAGAGATTGATGCCAAGAAGGGAACCAGATAGAGCATATCTGAATCTTCCTTCTTCGACCAATGGCTTAATAAGAGTAAGCGGATCTATTGTCGCGTAATAGGTTGATGGATCGGCGTTGAGCAGCGATTCTCGGTAATTATAAATTTCCTGAATTTCGTCAAGGAAAACGGCTGATTTTAGAGGGATGAGTTTTTTAGACGAGAGCAAAGACAATTTCATGTAGAAATCCTCAACGCTCTTCAAAGTCGAAAAAAGATTTAGGGCCGTCTTATCTGTTGCAAAATTGATTTCCGTAAAAGGGATGTTATTGCGCTTGAAGCAAGCTCTAATCGAAAATGTCTTCCCGACTTGACGAGCTCCATAAATAAGAATCGCTTGTTTCTTGTCCTGTAGCCATCCATCTAAAGTCGTATCTATTTTTCTTTCCATCATCAATTCCTTAAAAAATATAGTAAATATGCGCTTATTTTAATTTTTCGCGGAAAGTTTTTCAATAAAATAAGCCGTTTCGCGGAAAGTTTTTCAATAAAATAAGCCGTTTCGCGGAAAGTTTTAAACGACAAATAGAGGCTTTGCAGCCGTCAAAAAAGACGCAGGGACAAGGAATCTTGTGCATCATAAAAATGGAAATTATATAGACGTGTTCAAACACGTTTACGTCTCGTCTATAATCGATCCATCGGAGGATAAATCCGAGCAAAAGCCAAATACTAGCAACTCAAAGGCTAGTAGACCATTAACTATGGCGCGCCCGAGCGGATTCGAACCGCTGGCCTCAAGCTTCGGAGGCTTGCGCTCTATCCAGGCTGAGCTACAGGCGCATTTTGGTGCACTGAACGAGACTTGAACTCGTACCGGTTGCCCGACTGGCTCCTGAAACCAGCGCGTATACCATTTCGCCATCAGTGCAGCCCCATAACTATAGTCTTATCGTCTCAAAAAGTCGATAATTCTCTTATAGATGCCTTCGTTGATTTCACACGCCTTTTCGATATCGAGAGGTTCGTGCTTGCCTTCGCTAGCGTCAGCCAAATGCTCTTTCAAATAAGAGTTTATGTATCGCTCAGCCCGATCGGTAATGTATGGCGAATGGCCTTTGCCATCGGTGATGATCAGTTCAACGTTCTTTTGCTTCTCGCACTCTTTTTTCAGTATCTCCCCCGATACTTTATAAGGCACCACTCCATCCCCTTTCTCCTGAATATAGAGAAGAGGAACCTCGCTCTTTTTGATGATCCTTAAAGCGTCGATGTTCCTCTTTTTGAGGTAATAAGCGCGTATTGCGAGTCTTCCGATAAAAGCGACAAGCGGATTTTTATAATGCGGAACGAGAGCCAATATTTCGCTCTCCGGTCTCAAAAATCCGGAAATTGAGACGGATTTTGCGACGTTATATTGTTTTTGCATTGATAACAATGCTGCGTATCCTCCCCAGGAATGGCCGAGAGTGAAACGCTTTAGGCCTGTCGCTTCTTCGTCTTTATCCAAGAAAAGGAAGAAGGATTTCTGCTCAAGTGCAGATTGCCCTAAGCCCATATATCCCCTTCCTTCGCTTTGCATCGAGCCGAGGTTGTCATAGGCATAGACGAGATATCCGTCTTCGCATAACCTCGCGATCAGATTCATATAAGCTGTTCTCCCAGCTCCGATTCCGTGGAAGAAGACAATCAAGGCTTTAGGCTTGACCCCTTTCTTTTTGTAACGGCTACCGTAAATTCGATATCCGCTGGAGCGAAATGAAAAGGACGATTCTTCAAGCGAGAAATCTTCAGCTGAATAGTAAGGAAGAGAGGGCGAACCGTCATAACGGGTTCTTGCGTCTTTCATCAAAGCAAAAACGGTAGAAAGAAAAATGAACATAATCCTTAATCGTTAAAGACGCTTGAGATGAGCTCGTCCGAGAATTCGTCATTCATTTTTCTTGTTTCGCCTTCCCTGATAGAGG
>CAVHTL010000140.1:0-2250 GCA_963638955.1 bacterium | reverse complement strand
GTGGAAGCCAAATTCATCCCTTCAGTCGCGAGCTGTATCATGGTTGAATCGACCTTGAGCTTCTTGGGCATGGGGAGCGTAAACGATCTCACCTGGGGAGTGATGATGCAAAATGCCTACAAATACGGGGCGATTTTGCTAGGAAAATACAATTGGCTCCTCGCTCCTGGTCTAGCGATAGTCTTGCTCCAACTATCCTTATGCATGGTGAGCCAATATTTCTCCTTCCGGCGGAATATCGTGAGGGAGAGCACATCGAGAGGTGAGAATTATGAACGCTGATAATAGACACGAGCATAAACTCGCCAGTTCGATCAAGGCTAGTTGCGTTGATGAATTAGTTAACGGCGGGCGATATGAAAAGAGGATCGAAGATGATGCCGACACAAAAGAAGCCAGAGCGAAATACGCTCTTGAGGAATCTTTTTCTAATGCCATGGCTTTAGGCGATGCTTTAGCCTATCAGATGCGTTATCACGAAGCGCTCATCTACTATGAACGGAGCAAGATGATGCGCCCTAACGATTATTCAGCTCACCGCAAATGCGCGGGGCGCTATTTCTCGACATTTCAATTAGATAAAGCCGCTCACGAATTCCTTTGGTGCGTAGAACGAGCAAGAGATAAACTCGATCCTCTATATATGCTTGGCTGTGTTTATTACTGCCGAAAGGAATTTGCGAAAGGGAAGGAAATATTCGCCCAATGCCTCGCTTTAGCGAAGAATGATGGCGATATGTATGTCGGATCGCTATATTGGCTCATCGCTTGCGAAATTAGAATGGGGAACGATTATTCGTCGTTTCTGGCGCTTTTCGATGAAGATATCGAAATTGGGCATCATACGGGATATCTCTTCTCGTTAAAAACATTCAAAGAGAAAGCGATTGACGAGTCCAGAATGAATGGCGAAGATGAGATTCAAAGGTGCATCTTCGCTTACGGGGCGCATTTATATTGCTTAGCGGAGAAGGATGAGAAAACTTCAAAACTATACCTAGATAAGACCCTTGCTCTTGATACGTATTTCGCTTCATTCGCTTATTTGGCGGCTTATTCAGAATCGATTCATCGTTAGTTATCTCTTCTCGATAGGCGTTCTTTAAGTGATAATATGACCATGACGAGCAAGGATTACATCTTATTCGGCGTTGATTTTTCCGAAAACGAGGAACAGCGTCAATTGATTCACGAGATAAATCTCGATCCACGCCGCCGCCCGGTCATCTTTTGCGAAGGGGCGGCAGGGACTGGCAAGACCTTCACCGCTTTAGCGGCTAGCCTTGCTCTAGTGAGGGCCCGTGGAGCGAAAAAACGCTACAAGACCGTATATTATATCCGCGAACCAGTCGAAATCGGGCATCGCTTGGGTTATCTCAAAGGCAAGGAAGAAGATAAGTACGCTCCCTATTTAGGCGGACTTCTCGACAATTATCGCCATTTGATGGGCTATATGAGCGATAAAGATGATATTGCTATAGCGAATAAAAACACCAGAAAGAAAACCGATGACAATGGCGATTTGCCGCCTGAATACCTTCACCTTCCGACTGATATCGTCCCTCTTGCACCCGAGTTTTTGCGCGGTCGCTCTTTCGAGGATGCGATCATCATTGTCGATGAGGCACAGAATATGAGTTTGGATGAGCTTCAGACCGCGGTTACGCGACTTGGAAACAACTGCAAGATGATTATCTTGGGAAGCCTTCTTCAAGTCGACGTCCCTTTTGAAGGAAAGAATCCTTTCGCTTTGGCTTATGAAATCCTCGAGCCAACCGCCTTAGTGAGCAAAGTCACGCTCAAGAAGAGCGAAAGAAGCGGATTCGTGGCCATCTTCGACGAAGCGTTTGCTCTATACAAAAACTCCGCAAAAAGCCGTTAGAATAGACGATATTGTCCTTTTCGCTAGAGATGCGATCTCTTAGCAATCTTCAGCTAGATTTTTCTTGACCCTTTAATTGCTTGTTGAATTTAAAAGGTATCTATCGCGATTTTTTTACAAGGATAATCGTTTTCCCTTTCTTGCTTTTGCCGTTTTCTCCAATGTAGATAAACTTTCCTTTGCCTCGCATGGATATGGCTTCATTCGCCTTGGGTGCGGTGTCGGCTTTCGCATCAACGTGCTTACTCATTTTCACTAGAGCCTTATTGATGGCCGTTTTGCTTTCTTCTCGCGAAAGATTGAATACCTCGCTTAAGATGGCATCCAAGCGGATTGAGGCTACTTGATAAGTCGATTCCTCGTATTGC
>CAVHTL010000139.1:0-2285 GCA_963638955.1 bacterium | reverse complement strand
ACCCAGCTCAACCATCGAGTGGTCGGTGACGATGAAGACTTTCTCCAGATCCTTCGCGGAGCGGAGATATTGGATGCTGTTGCGCTCGAAATATATTTTTTGCGGCACTTTGAACCACTGCATGGTATTTCTCCTTTTTCCGACTTTCTTGACGTTCAATAAGTTATGGACGTTGACGTTGCCCCCCACTGAGTTATGGCCGTATGATCCGCACCCTAAAGTAAGAGAGGGCTCAAAGGAGTTATAGACGTTGCCTAAGCCGCCGAAAGTCGAAGGTGAATTCCACACGATGCGCATGGCTTCGCATTTATCGCCGAATCTATCGGCCATTTCTTGTTCCTTGCAGTGAATTTCCGCGGTGTGGCCAAGCCCACCGAAGCGGAGCATCTTCTCGCATAAAGCGAAGCCTTCATCCGCGTCTTTGACTTTGTAGAAACCGAGGACTGGCGATAGTTTCTCTCTCGATAAAGGCTCTTCGGGCCCGACTGATTCCAGCTCAACGCCGATGATGGAAGTGTCTGCAGGCACTTTGAAGCCGCTTTGAGCGGCGATCCAAGAGGCGCTCATGCCGGCGATTGCGGCGTTTAGCCTTGCGTTCTCAACCCCTTCTTTGCCTTTCTCGACCCCGAACATGAATCTTTCGAGTTTGCGGGCTTCATCGGGTTTCGCAAAATAGACATGGTAACGCGCGAAGAGGGATTTCATCTCATCGTAAATCGGCTCATCGATGAATACGGCCGACTCCGAGGCGCAGATCATGCCATTGTCGAAATTCTTCGAGAGGACGACGTCATTGACCGTCTCTTCTTTGTCGCAGCTTCTATCGATATAGCAAGGGACGTTGCCCGCCCCGACTCCAAGCGCTGGCTTTCCGCAGCTATAAGCGGCCGTGACCATGGAATTGCCGCCGGTAGCCAAAATGGTGGCGACGTCTTTATGGTGCATCAAGGCGCTTGTTGCCTCCATTGAAGGATGCTCAACCCATTGAATGCAGTTTTCTGGCGCCCCGGCTTTGATGGCGGCATCCCTCATCACGATCGCCGCGGCTTTCGAGCATTCCTGGGCCTTCGGGTGGAAAGCGAAGATAATCGGATTTCTCGTCTTCATGCAGATGAGCGATTTGAAGATGACAGTCGAAGTCGGATTGGTGACTGGCGTGATGCCAGCCACTACCCCCAAGGGCTCAGCGATTTCGCTGATGCCGGTGACTGGGTCATTGGAGATGATACCGACGGTTTTGGCGTGGCGCATGTTGTTGACGACGTATTCGCAGGCGAAAAGGTTCTTCGTGGCTTTGTCTTCGAAAACGCCGCGTTTGGTCTCCTCGATCGCTTTGCGGGCCAGATCGCCATGGTGATCGAGCCCCGCCACGGACATTTTCGCGACGATATAATCGATTTTCTCTTGGTCGAAGCTCCCGAATTCCTCGAGGGCTTTCACTCCTTTTTTGACTAGTTCGTCCACTTCTTCTTCGGCAGTCAATATCTTTTCCGCAGCCATAATCATTTATCCTCCTTGGCTAATTCTTCATTCAATCGATGCGACAAGACGGCAAGGGAACTCGCAAGATTCACGTTCTCGATGACGACCCCCTCCTTGACGCTTATATGGGTCGGGGCGAAATTCCAGATGCCCCGGATACCGTTAGAGATAGCTTTGTCCACCACTTCCTGCGCCACTTCGGCTGGGACGCAGATGATCGCCATCTTGCTTTTGAATCCCGGAAGCAGTTTCTCGAACTCATCCATCGGATATATCGTCTTATCGGCGATGCTTTTCCCGATTTTGTTCGGGTCGACATCGAACCCTGCGACGATCTTGAAGCCCATCTCCGAGAAAGATGGATAACGGAGAAGCGCCCCTCCTAAATGGCCCGTCCCGATGAGGACGGCGCTTGTGGTGTCGCGGTAGCCTAGGAAAGTCTCCAAGGTATCGATAAGCTTACGCAGTTCCCTTCCTTTCTTCGGGCGTCCGGCTTCATCGGATATCGCCTGAAGGTCTTTTCTTATCTGCTCCTCGCTGTAACCTAATTCTTTCGCGATTTTCGGGGAGCTGATGGTCTCTAATCCGTTAGAGAGAGCCTCCTTGAAGTACTTGAGGTATATGGGGTAGCGTTGCAACTGGTTTTTGCTGTATGTTTTCACTTTCGCTCCTTTCAGTATCGCTTTACCGGAAGAATGATAAACCTCCTTCCTAATCTTGTAAATACAATCGATAACAAATTACCGACATTTAAAAATAAAAAGCCGGATGTTTAGGTTTTATCGGAACTTTTTTATTTGTTT
>CAVHTL010000138.1:0-2294 GCA_963638955.1 bacterium | reverse complement strand
GAGACATCGATGTGCGGGAAGATGTAGCGGTTTATCGTCGTCAAGACGAGATTCTTGGTTTCATCTATCTCTTTTTTGCTTAAGCCTACGCGATTTAGATCGTTGTCGATTCCCACAAGCATATGCCCGCCATGCGTATTGGCAAAACCAACGATTGTCTTGGCCCATTTTTCGATTTTCTCTTTCTGCCCTTCGAGTTTGAGTTTGAATTCGCACTCTTCGTCTTCAAGCGTTGGGATAGTCAATATCGTGTTCGTGTCCATATGCCTTTCTCCTCTTGCTTGCTTCAAAATATACTATGTGTTCCCTTCTATTTCAATCACATGTTCCCTCCGAAGGGAACAGTGAGGGAACAAGAAGGATGAAGCACTGGGAACTTATAGAGTTCTTCAAAAAACAGATAAGTTAGGCATCATCGAATGAAAATGATTGCTTTTATGTGTTCCCTCCATTTTCTTTCACATGTTCCCTCACACGGGAACAAATAGGGAACACATGCTCTTATTTCTTTGTTTTAGATGGATTATTTTCAGTTTGTCCAGAAGCAATTTGCTCATTTTCGATAAGGGTGCGTGAGCCTTGTCTGAAAAGCCTTCATATTGGAAATCCACTTTTTTCGGCCTTCTTTTTATTGGAAAACCACCGAAAAAGGTATTAAAAGTATTGGAAATCCACCTTTTTGACCTTATATTTTATTAGAAAACCACTCAATGGAGGATTTTCTATGTTTCATAGAAGCATCGAAAGCAAGCTTGAAAGATATTATCAAAACCCGAGTTCTCCGATTATGCTCATTACTGGGGCTCGTCAAATCGGAAAGAGTTTCATCATCCGGGAAACGGCGAGCAAGGCCTTCGCCAATTATATCGAGATCAATATGCAGGAGGATTTTGAAAACCAAAAAATCTTCCTTTCGGTGAGCAGCAAAGAAGATTTCTATTTTGCCGTCAGTTCCTTATACGGCAAGAAGCTCGGCGATATCGAAAATACAATCATATTCATCGACGAAATACAGGTTTATCCGCACCTCCTCTCTTTGCTTAAGCCGCTTAAAGCCGATGGAAAATTCCGCTACATCGCGAGCGGATCTCTCCTCGGAATCGCCTTAAAGCACCAATTCATCCCGATTGGCAGTTTGATTGAGACAAAGATGTACCCGATGGATTTCAAGGAATTCCTTTTGGCTTCTGGCTCCGATGCATCGGTCATTGATTACCTTTCCGATTGCTTCAAAAACAAAAAACAAGTAAGCGAGGCCGTCCACAAAATCATGCTTCGGCGCTTCAAGGAGTATCTGCTGTGTGGAGGACTCCCCGATTCCGTGAAGGAGTTTCTGAACGGCAATATCGAAATGATGAGGGAAATACAGAACCAGATATATTCCTTCTATAAAGATGACGCTGCCAAATACGAAAACGAGAGAAAACTGAAAATAAGGGCGATTTACGATTCCTTGCCTTCCTATATGGACAATAAAGTCAAACGTGTTCTTTATAGCAAGGTGGAAAACAAGGCGAATGCGAGTTATGAAAAATACGCAGAGGAATTCGATTATCTTCTCGAATCCGGAATTTCGCTGGGAGTGAAAGCCGTCAGCAATCCCGTATACCCTCTCATCGACTCCTCCAGCAAAAACCTTATCAAACTCTACTATAACGACGTAGGCATCCTCACTAGCGTTTTGTTCAAAAACAACGTGAATGCCGTCCTTGCTGGCGATAAGAGCGTAAACCTCGGGAGCGTCTATGAAACTGCTTGCGCCGAAGAGCTCGTATCTCACGGGCACACCCTCTTTTATTTCGACAGCAAAAAAGTCGGCGAAGTCGATTTTCTTTTGAATGACTACGACTCTCTTTCAGTCCTTCCCATCGAGATAAAATCTGGCAACGATCAGAACAATTTCAGAGCGATACCGAAGCTCCTAAAGGAGCCCTATTCCCTTAAGAAGGGATATGTTTTCGGGAATGATGCCAAACTGCGCTCTGACGGGAAACTAAGCTTTTATCCAATTTACATGATCATGTGCATGTAGTGGGTAAGGGCATCAACCCTTCCTGATCGCGAAAGGCCAATGAGATAAATGCCCAAGAACATCGGCGTTTTCTCTTAAAGAAAGAAGAAGGCCTGTTTTTCAATAAGGACGGGATATGGATTTGCCTTCAATATAGTTTCGCTCGATGCTATAAGCGGAGAGCGGATTTCTACGCAAAGAAGGCCAAGAGAGAAATGGCGTTGAGCATCTTTCTTTTTTTCGTTAGAAAGAAAAAAGGCAATTCACCATTCTTTGCTTTACA
>CAVHTL010000137.1:0-2363 GCA_963638955.1 bacterium | reverse complement strand
GTCCTCGCTTACGCCTACGATATCATCATAAATGGGTACGAAGCTGGGGGAGGAACTCTCCGCATCTATGACCATGACACCCAGTGGAAGATCTTCTCTTTGCTAGGTTTGAGCGAAGAGGACATCGCCCGCAAATTCGGCTGGTTCATCGATGCTTTCAAATACGGCGTTCCGCCTCATGGCGGACTAGCCTTCGGACTAGAGAGACTAGCGATGATTTGCTGCGGCACCGACAATATCCGCGATGTCATAGCCTTCCCGAAAAACCTCCAGGCCGTTGACCCGATGTCAAAGGCCCCAGGAAGCGTTTCCGAAACAGCGTTAGAAGATGTAGGAATCGAAATCCGGAAGGAGTAATCATTATACTTAGTATAATGTAATTACTAAATAATAACTAAATAGCCACCAAAGGAGCAACATTATGGCCTACCCTAAGCATTATGATGAAATCGATAATCTATCCGTCAACACGCTTCGCGCTCTTGTGTTGGATATGACGCATAAGGCTAGTTCGGGGCACCCTGGGATGGCCCTTGATATCGCTCCTTCTCTTTACGTCTTGTATCGCGATTATCTTAATGCCGATCCAGCTCGGAGCGATTTTTTTTCGCGCGACCGCTTTATCTTGAGCTCAGGGCATAACAGCGCTCTCCTTTACGCCCTTCTCCATCTTTGTCGTTACGACATATCGATGGAGGATCTTAAGAATTTCCGCCAGCTCGGCTCAAAAACGCCAGGGCACCCGGAATACGGCCATACCCCTGGGATTGAAGCCACGAGCGGCCCGCTCGGACAAGGCATTGGCCAAGCCGTTGGATTTGCTCTAGCCGAAGAAGCCCTTCGCGCCCAATACAAAGAAGGGGAAAGGCTCTGTTCCCATTACACCTTCGCTTTATGCGGGGATGGCTGCTTGGAGGAAGGCTTATCCCAAGAAGTGATAAGCTTCGCCGGCCTCCAAAAACTCGAGAAACTCATTCTCATTTACGATGAGAACGGGGCAACGCTCGACGGTCCGACCTCATTGTCTTTATCGGATGATACGAAAAAGCGCTTTGAGGCAAGCGGCTGGCGGACGCTCGAAGTAAAAGACGGCAATAACCTCGACGAGATTTCTTCCGCCATCAAAAAAGCCAAGAAACCATGCGGGAAACCGACTCTCATCATCGTCCACACCAAAATCGGCTACGGCTCGCCGTTAGAAGGGAGTTCCAAATGCCATGGGGCGCCATTAAGCGAAGAGATGATGGAAGAGACAAAGAACTTCCTCCATTACGAAAAAGCGCCTTTCGAGGTCGATGAAAAGGTATATGCGAGACTCGAGGAAACCTTCCTCAAACGCGGGAGGAAAGCCTCAAGGAAATACCGGAAAGGGCTCCGCGCCTATAAAGACGAATACCCTGAAGAATACGCTCGTTTCGAAAAAGCGCTCAAGGGCGAAGTGAAAGACGTAAAGATATCAGCCCCCGAGGATATAAAAACCGAAGCCAGCCGCTCAACGAGCGGGAAGATCATCGTCGACCTCAATAAGAGAATCCCTTTTCTCATGGGAGGGAGCGCCGATGTGGCGGGAAGCACCAAAACATCGATTCCCGGTGACCCTTCTTTCTCTCCTATTCACCGCGAGGCAAGAAACATCAATTTCGGGATCAGGGAATTTGCGATGGCTTCGATCCAAAACGGGATGCTCTTGCATGGAGGGCTACGCACTTACGTGGGTTCCTTCTTCGTCTTCGTGGACTATATGCGCGCTGCCATCAGAATGGCATCTTTGGAACGATTGCCCGCTATCTACGTTTTGACTCATGATTCGCTTGCCGTGGGGGAAGATGGGCCAACACATCAGCCGATTGAGCAGCTCGATTCCCTTCGCGCCCAGCCAAATTTGTCCATAATTCGGCCAGCGGATGCGAAAGAGACCTACGCATCTTGGGATCTTGCCTTGCATAGCCTTTTTACACCGACTTGCCTCATCCTAAGCAGGCAGAATCTGACTTTGTTACCCACTTCGAGCGAAGACGGCGTCAAAAAAGGCGCTTACTACATCAAGAGATTCGACACCGCCGATTTGGCCCTCTATGCCTCAGGCTCAGAGGTCTCTCTGGCCTTAAAGACAAGCGAGATTTTAGAGAAAGAAGGAATCAAAATCGACGTCATAAGCATCCCGTCATTCGATATTTTCGAAAAGCAAAGCGCGACTTACAAATCCTCTATCCTCGCCTTGAGCCGCGAGAAGCGGGTAGGGTTAGAGATGGGGAGCGCGAATAGCTACTATAAATATTGCGATCACGTCTACGGGGTGAATGAGTTCGGGGCAAGCGGGAAAGCGGAGGAAGTCCTAAAGAAATACGGATTTGATGAAGAGA
>CAVHTL010000136.1:0-2364 GCA_963638955.1 bacterium | reverse complement strand
GCAAGATAGAGACGAAAGGGCAAAACGATGAAGCCATCCTCCGCCTATGCCTGCGTCAATTAGGAAAGGGGAGCAAATGAAAGAAGAGAGACTGCTCGACGCTCACAAAGAAGAAAACGAAGAAAGCAGCGAAATCGCTCTCCGTCCCAATACGCTTGACGATTACGTCGGGCAAGAGGAGCTCAAGAAGAATCTTCGCATCTTCATCGGCGCCGCCAAAAAAAGAAACGAAACCCTCGACCATGTTTTGCTATATGGCCCACCCGGCTTAGGCAAAACGACGATGGCTTACGTAATCGCGAATGAGATGGGCGGAAAAATCCGCACAGTCAACGGGCCAGCGATCGAAAGAGCGGGGGATTTGGCTGCGATTTTGAGCGAACTCGAGCCGGGCGATGTGCTTTTCATCGACGAGATTCACCGCCTTCCGCGCGTAGTGGAAGAAGTGCTTTATGGAGCGATGGAGGATTTCAACCTCTCTATCCTCATTAATAGAGATGGCGTCTCGAAAGCCATCAATCTCCCTCTCCCTCCCTTCACTTTGGTGGGGGCGACGACCCGGGCTGGAGATCTCTCGAACCCGCTGCGTTCGCGCTTTGGGATATCGGCCAAAATCGACTTCTATAAAAAAGAGGAATTAGGCAAAATCATCGAGCGGACTTCCAAAGTGTACAATATGCCAATCAATGAGGAAGCGCGCGACCTTCTTTCCTCTCGGAGCCGCGGCACCCCGCGTATTGCCAATAGGCTCTACAAGAGGGTGCGCGATTTCGCCGATTACAATGAGAAGAAAGAAATCGACAAAGAGATTGCTCTATCATCCTTGACCGCCTTGAAGATCGATGAGATGGGGTTAGATGAAGTGGATATCAAATACCTTTTCACAATCATCGACCGCTTCCATGGGGGGCCGGTTGGCCTAGAATCGATAGCCAGCGCGATCGGAGAAGAGATCACGAATCTCGAAGATGTCTATGAGCCGTATCTAGTGATGAGCGGGTTAGTGAACAGGACTCCGCGTGGGCGCATTGCCACCGAAAAGGCTTATAAGCATCTGCAAATAGCCCATCAAGGAACGCTCTTCTGAAGCAAAGAAAGATAAAGGCGCCCATCGAAATGGGTGCCTTTTTCATTCAAATCGCTTTCCAAAGCGGCGATAGATTCCCTTCTTGTCTTCTTCTTAAGAAGAAAGTTCTTTCGTTAAAGAGAGCGTTGTTGTATTGTATTCGTTGCGTATTCGCGACTGTTTTCGCGAGTGCAACAAAGGAGGAATCTCCCGCATATGCGTCGTAAAATTGGATATTGTTTGTTCACAGGCAGTTTGATTCTGTCTGCTGCCGCCTTGCTTGGCCCGACCGTTGTCGGACTCGACACCGATCTCACCTATGGCTCAGGGCGCGATCTGGTCTTCAAAATCTCGAAAGCCGATTCGACCTCTAACGGGGTCCAAACCGATGATTACATCGGCGAAGATGACCCTGAGGCCGTGAGTTTGGTCGGCGATGAGATGGAAGCGCGGTTAAAGAACTGGGGCGTTGAGGCGGAAGTGGTCAAAGAAGGGTATGACACAATCCGCGTGAAAATCAGAAGCCCGAAAAACGACGAGACCGAATATACCTATATCGAGAACTATCTCGCTTATAGCGGCGGCTCTTTCACGGTCGGTGCCTCAATCGACGACACTGAGGATTATGAGAGCATCCGTAGCGATCTTTGGGAAAATCCGTTCCAGGAAAATAGCGCCCGCATCGAATATATCAGCACCAATTCAGGCTCTGTGCCGGCGGTCGTGGTGCCGTTAAAGGAAAACGACGATCTGCGCGGAGAAGAAGGAGCTTTCAACTCGCTTGTCAAATACTGCAAAGAAAACACCAAAGAGGCGAATGAATCCGAGAGCACGGAAGCCCAAAGCTGCTACCTCGTCCTCTGGGCGAATAAGCAAGAAGGCGATGTCTATTCGAAAGCCCAAAGCTCGAACAGCGATTACGACGCGAATGTCGCCAAGCGCCTGATTTTCGCCGAAGGCGGGACCGAGGCATGGTTCGAAGAGAAGGACGTTGATGACAATTACACCGAATTCCAGATGATCCCCTCTAGCGCAGCCATCACGAGCGAAGGCTACGATTCCTCAAAAGCCGGAGCCGCCTATAAAGCCGCTTTCTATTACATGAATATCCTCAATGCCTCAAGCTACAAAGACATGGGAGAGGAAGGGTATGACGTCAATTTCTCTTTCTACACCGATGTCTCCGCAACGGTGGAGACGCTCTACGATTTCTGGGATTGGAACCTCCATCCAAGCTTCGGGGCGACTTTCATCGCCACGATTGTCTCAATCGCTTTCTTCGCCATCATCCTTGTGAC
>CAVHTL010000135.1:0-2374 GCA_963638955.1 bacterium | reverse complement strand
AGGGATGGGTCGGAAGCCTTCATCGGTTCCGTACACAAAATTCTACAGTGGCCTCGAGGATTGATAAAAGATTGCGACATAAACGAGAGCAGAGATTTGCTTTCGTATCAGCTGAAGATCGTAATTAGCGAGACAACAAGACAAGATACAAACCCAATAGAAAGAGAAAACCAAAAGAGTCGCTTACTTTTATACGCTATTTGCGTGCCTATATTTCAATCATTCGTTTGGCTAAGAAGGTAAAAGAATGAATAAGGCGGAAGACGGCATTCTTTCTCTAGCACCATCAATTGCTTAGGGTGAACTACATAACCTTTATCGATGTTCTTTCCAAACTTCTTTTTGAAAGCGTCGAAGGATACTTTGGTGTAGTTTTTTGCCGATTTGACCTCAATCGGATTGACTTTGAGATGGGTTTTGACATCGTTCGATATCAAAAAATCTATTTCGATCGAATTGCTTTTGCTCCCAAGGCAATAATCTGAGTAAAAATAAAGCGGTCTCCCGGTGGAGACAATCATCTGGGCAATCATATTTTCATATAGCATCCCTTTGTTTAAAGAAAGTTTGCCATCCAATATATCCTTATATAAATGGTTCTTTGCAAGTTCGCTCTCATTGAAAGCAAGGCTCACCAATAAACCAGTGTCGCCCATATAGCATTTTATCTTGCTTTCGTTTTTATTGAGGGCAAAGCCAACGTGGGGATCATTGCATTTATAGCAATTGTTGCAGATCATTGAATCAGATAGCCAAAAGAAGCTTTGCTCGTAATCGACAAAGCGGCCTTTTTTATCGGCTTTCGATAGAGTCACCTCTTTTTCGTGAGTCGAAAGATATCCGGGTATGTTATCGAATAGGGTGCTGATTTTCAGACGGTATTTCTCATTTGCTTTGGCGATATCGTCTTTGTACAGTGAAAGTATGAGTCTTTTTTCTCTGTCTGAGGCGTCAAAATCTCGTCCATTTTCAAAATAGGCCACGACGCTCTGTGGCATCCCTCCCACGAGCATGTATTCAGTGAATAGCCTCATCGCTTTTTTGTGATAACGATTATCGAGCGGCTTGAGCGATTTGATGCATTCCTTGATATGCTCGGAGAGCGTTTCTTCTTTCGCGGCCCAAAGGAATTCTTCGAAATCGAGCGGATACATTTTGATTTTTCTCTCTTCCGAAGGAATCAGAATGCCTTGCACGTTCTCTTTGATCGAAATGAGAGAACCGGTCTCAATATAGTCGAAGCGACCATCTTCGATAAGATATTTGATGGCTTCTCTAGCCCGCGGGTATTTTTGCACTTCATCGAAAATCAACAAACTCTCATGGGGATAGAGTTTTACGTTATATTCAAGCGATATGGTTTGAAAGAGGAGATCGAGATTGCCTATATATTCATCGAAATCCCTTTTGAATTTGCTGCTCGCCCTCGCGAAATCTATAACGACGGACGATTTGTAATTTTCTTCGCCGAACCATTTGGCGATGCTCGTTTTCCCAATGCGCCTCGCCCCTTCGATCATGAGTGCCGATTTCACGCCGTCATTCTTCCAAGCTATCAGTTTGTCGTATATTTTTCTTTTAAGCCGCATTATTAAGTTCCTCTCGGATGAATTTTAACATTTTTTACGTAATACGAGAAGTTCCAAAGTGCCAAAAACCGCAGAATACGAGAAGTTCCAAAGTGCCAAAAACCGCAGAATACGAGAAGTATCGCTTGTTTAAAAGACGCAAGAAAACAGTGAATGAATTATCTAAAACTTGCAAAACCACCTTCGCTTATCTTACCAGCGATTGGAGACTTTCTCCGCGAAACCGACCTTATCGACGATTTCAATCCGCTTATCATCGACTAAAAAATAGCCATTCCATTTCCCGAATACCTGGTGCTGATCGCTTTTCATGAGGAGGAGATTGGCTCCCCCATGCCTATCGAGGATCGGGATGAAAGATAGATTTATATCCCCTTTGGAAGAGATTAAAGTCCAAGGGGAAAGATAATCGTCTTTGTTTTTCTTCTTCGGGATAAGGAAAGTGACATCATCGAGCTTATACGCCTTATCGTTGACGAAAAGCATGTTCTCGCTTGCTTTGGAAGTGTCCCCAAACCCATATCCGAGATTCCATCCGATGATATCCTCATTGATTTTTCCGGATAAGGAACTCCAGTACCAAGTATTGCTATATGTCCAAACACCTCTCCCCCAGTCAAGCACGCCGTAGCAACCATTCGAGAAATCGAAATATTCGTCCCCGAGCTTCACGTAGCCATGCGCCTTCAGGTTGTTGATTTTCTGGTTGTAGTAGAAATGGGCTTTCTTCTTGAAGGGAGTGGCGATAACCATGGAGTTGCCGTTCGTCTCTTTGAGGGTTATAT
>CAVHTL010000134.1:1649-2383 GCA_963638955.1 bacterium | reverse complement strand
GCATCGTCTTTTTCCGAGCAGAGGATTATTCCTACAGATGGATTCTCGTTATCCTTTTTCACACATCGGTCCAAGGCTTCAAGATACAAATCCATTTTTGAAACATATTCGGCTTTGAATTTGCCTATTTTTAATTCGAACGGAACCAAGCATGAGCATGTTCTGTTATAAAATAGCAAGTCAATGTAAAAGTCTTCGTTCCCGATAGAAACTCTATATTCCTTGCCTATAAAGGAAAAGTCTTTACCAATCTCCAATATGAAGTCTTTGATGTTGTCGATAATCGCGTTTTGCAAATCTTTCTCTTTGTAGTTGTTAGGAAGATCAAGAAATTCCAAGGAATACTGGTCCAATATTCTTGTATTAGGATAATCATCTTCTCCGGCAATGGGTTCCAAACTTTTCGTAGCATTTCCATTCGAGAGCGAGTACCTTTCGAAATAATGACTTTCTATTTGGCGCTCCAACTCTCTTTTTGAGTAATTATTTTTAATGCATAAGCGGATATAAAATTCTTTTTCCTCAATGGTAGATTTATGAGAAAAAATGATCAAATTATTTGTCCAGCTAATTTGTCTCACCAGTGGTGCGACAATTTCGTAATCTTTATATGTTTCATAAAATTGAATCATTCTATAAAGGTTTGCTCGCGTGAATCCTTTTATATTTGGATAAGCGCTAGTAATTCCGTTTGCGATTGTTTCTATTGTTTTATCGCCCCAATTATTGTTAGC
>CAVHTL010000134.1:1090-1639 GCA_963638955.1 bacterium | reverse complement strand
GTGCTAAGATATTAGAGATGGGTCGGAAGCCTTCGTCGGTTCCGTACACAAAATTCTTCAGTGGCCTCACTGAAGCCTTTTAAGGTTGGATAAACGTCCTTAATTTCTTGAGCGATTTGTTCTATAACTTTGGAACCCCATTCTTTTTCCGAAACTTCTTTCGACAAATACTCGCCTATTTCATAATACATAGTCACCAATTCTTCGTTGATTTTGCGATATGCATTTTGGCGATGGCTCTCAATCAAGTTCAAGATTTTCGTTAAATCCGCGCCAATATCATTTGACATGATTAATCCTCTTTTTATCTTACTTTTCTTATTTTATATACTTTGTAATCTTACACAAGCGATTGAGAGCATTATTTCCATTGATTTTTCTCAACATTAACCAGCACACGGCTAAACCTTGCATCCACCCCTCATTTTCGGTGTGCTTGTTGCACCCACCCTCGAAAACCCGTGTGCTTGTTAAAGCCAAAATTGGCCTATGAAAGCAACAAAATAAACACAAAATGAAGTTTTGAAGAGCTTGTGAAGAGGAATATGA
>CAVHTL010000134.1:0-1061 GCA_963638955.1 bacterium | reverse complement strand
GGAATATGAAGTCGTCTGGACATTAAAATGGGTAAAATCAATCAGCACACGAAGAAAAAAGGATTGATTTAGGTCTAAATTGCCTTTGTATCAATCCTATTGTCTTTTAATGGCGCGCCCGAGCCGACTCGAACGGCTGACCCACAGCTTAGAAGGCTGTTGCTCTATCCGGCTGAGCTACGGGCGCAACGGCAATAATATACTCTCTTTCTCCATTTTTAGGAAATAGTTTCCTCACTTATGGAGAGAAGAAGGCAAAAGGAGGAGATCGGAGAAGCTCTTCAAGGACATAAACGGAGCCTTGCTCTTCCCAAAGCCGTATGAAGCAAAGATGAATCTCGCCCCGGCTTTGTTCGCCTCTATTTCGTCCATTTCCGTATCCCCGATATAGATAAAATCATCAAGGGCGTTCCTTTTCGCGATAAGCTTCATGTTCTCGGCTTTTTGATATCCCGTATCGCCCCAGCAGATGTGATCGATGAAATAGGCGCTGAGATCGCAGCTATCGAGGAAAGTCTCGATATATCCAGGCTGCGCATTGGAGAGTATCAAAAGCGGGAAGCCGCATTCTTTCAGATATTTGAGCGTCTCCTCTTCTCTTTCGTACGTCTTTCCTGGATGCTTTCGGAGGTATATCAGTTCATTCTCGGTGCATTCATTGAGCAGATCGAGGCGAGAAGCAGGCTCAAGTTGAGGAAAAAGAGCATCGGCGATCATGCTCATCGGGAGCCCCATCGTCTTGCTCATATCGTCCACCGATACGCTTCCTAGATTATGCTTTCTTGTGACCTCACTCCATGAGGCAGCCACTTCTTCTCTGGCATCCCACAAGGTGCCGTCAACGTCGAATATCAAACCGGTTTTTTTCATAGAAGCCCTTCTAGAATCATTTCTTGCTTTTTCATCGTCTCGCAATAGGCGCAGTGCCTATCGCTTTTTATCACGATCCAGCTCTCTTTGCAGTTAGGGAAGCTCCAGAAGACGAGCGGGAACATATGGGATTTGATGATATTCGCTTCTTTCTTATTGATGGCGAAATGCTTTTTGGCATTATGATAGGC
>CAVHTL010000133.1:0-2393 GCA_963638955.1 bacterium | reverse complement strand
CGGCGATGCTCGAGATAAGCGTGGAAAAGGCAATGGCGAGGAATCCGCTCCCGGAAATTAAAAGGAGCTCCTTGGAAAGCTTTTTGAGTTTGCTTTCCTCCACCCACTGTTTGAATACTTGTTCGCATTTTTCCTCGACGTATTTTTCTCCGCTTTCCCCATCCACAAAGAAAATCGAATTGACTCTCGTTTTGAGCCTCATTGTGCGTTTTCTTTCTTCGCTTGGCGAAAGGAACATGATGGAAACGGCTTCCCATATAAAGACCCAGCCGACGATGTCAATGACCTCGGTCAACAAATCACTCATCGTCTCATCCCCGAACCAGCCATTGTGGCTGCCGGCAATCATGAAGATGAGCGATGCGATGCCAGCCACCAAAAGAAGAGCGATGCGCAATCCGTCCTTCTTCCCTTCTCCTAGAACGCTGTAATGGCTCATCTCCACCGCATCGTTGAAGGACTCAAGCAGCCTTTTGGGGTCATAACCTTCATAATCATCAATCGCGAAACCAAGATCGATTTTGTAACCGGATGGCACTCTCGAAATGATATCGCCTACTCTTTTCAATATTTCCCCATTGAATTCCGGATGCTCTTCGGAGGAATAGTCGTCAACGAATAACTGGCTCGCTTTTTCGTACGCTAGAGTTATTTTGACGACTTTCTTCTTCTCATCGACTTCGTAATATTTTTTGAGTAGCTCGATTTGTCTTGCCTTGATTGGGCTATAGGATTCTTTTCTCTTCATATGAGGTAATTCTATATTTCACTCCGCCATCACGATAGATTTTTATCATTGCTTAACCCTTTATTTAACGTTTAAACAAGACGTTTCATTTGGATTTGTAGCCCAAAATCGAATCAATCCTTCAATACTGAAATCGGGACGACAAAAATCCCATCTTCCGTTTTATAACAGTTGCCGTGACTCGTCAGAATCATCATGAATTTTGGCAATCTATTATCGCTTTTCAAAAGTTTTGATTTGAATCTATTCAAGGACTTGGTTGCGTCCTTGATTCCTTGCTCGCTGTAGATTTTGATTTCAATGGCGCAATAATCTCCATTGCGAGTTTCGATAATGGCGTCGACTTCTTGTCCAGAACTATCTCGATAATGTCTCAATTTGCCACCGATCGCTTCGGCATACACCGACAAATCCCTAATGGCCAAATCTTCGAAAAACAAACCGAAGGAATTCAGATCGTTCAATAAATCGGATGGCAAAATTCCGAGTGCCGAGGTCGCCATTGAGGTATCAATGAAATGATGAGTTGGCGCCGTTCTTACCGCCACTGATGTCCTTAGGTTCAAATTCCATGCTGGCATATCAAACACTATATATAGGTCCTTCAACAGCTTGACGTAGCTATCGAACGTTTCTTCGTCCAAGGAGAGTCTAGAGCCAGATTCCAATATCTCCTTAATCATCGAACTTTTTTTGGCTTCACTAGAAATATTCCTTGCGTAGGACTTAAGTATAAGCTGCAGCAAATCGATATTTCTGTTCTTCAGCAATCCGGCGAATTCGTCGCTCTCATTTTCGATGGTAAAAAGCCCGTCATAATAGTTGGTTGTTACGTCAATTGAAGACTCTTCATCAGCCATGACCGAAATCGGCCAACCGCCTCGGCAAATCAAGTGGGCGATTTTGCCCAAATCGATGGAATCATCGCTTTCGTATATAGTCTTAAAGCGCAAATCACTCCACAAATCGCTTAAAGATATCTCTCCCGTTGATTCGCCAGATTCCCACAAGGTAAACGGCTTTAGAACCAATGTGCTGATTCTTCCCGCACCAGAATGTTGAATTTTCTCAGGGTTTAAGGGAGTTGTGCTCCCCGTCAAGATATATTTCCCGAATTCGTATTCCTTATCCAAATCGGCTCTAATGACGTTCCATATCTCAGGAGCTTTTTGCCATTCGTCAATCAGATGCGGCTTTGCGCCTAGCAATGTAGACTTAGGATCAGCAAGGGCTAGTTTAATCGCGTTGTCGGTTTTTAATGACGTAACAGACTTAGCGTAATGCTCGCACATGGTGGTTTTGCCGCAAAACTTAGGACCGCTCACCAAAACGCAACCTGACGACTTTAACTTCCTTGTTAAATAAAGCTCAATCGTTCTTCTTATGTATTTATGCATGGCTATCGGGTCCTCTATAACTAATCTCTTATATTTCCCGGAATTTTGAAAGATTTAAATTCGGTGTATTGAAAGATTTAAATTCGGTATTTTGAAAAAATATTTATATTTTTGGGCTGTTGACCTTTTGATCGCCATAGAAGGCACATGGCGCCTTCAAGGAACTCGGAATTCGAGACTAGCCTTTTCGATTGCAGAAAGAGGTCCACCCAGAACATCGGGCAAACCATCCTCAAGCTCTATTCGAG
>CAVHTL010000132.1:0-2407 GCA_963638955.1 bacterium | reverse complement strand
TATAGAGAGGAGAAGCTCAAAATCCTTTCAGCCTTAGAAAGCGAAGATGACGGCTTAACGATATCCGCATTAGTTTCCCTCATTGATAAAAAGAGCACCGTAACGAGCCAAATAATGAGTGAGCTTTTATCTTTGGGCTATGTCAAAACGAACGATAAAAAGACAAAGGGCAAAAAATACTATATAAGCGAGGAATCTTTTTGATCGATAAGCCTTTCGCCCATATATTTGTTCGAAGAAAACAAAAGAGCGGCTGATGAGCCGCTCTTAAGTCGAATCGATTAAAATCGTTTATTTCAAAACGAAAGTGCACAGGTATCCAGTTTGTAAGTATGGATAAAGAGAGACGAGATCGGAAGGGATTTGCGTATCTTTATGGTAAAACTGGCATCCTTCGAATGTGTATTTGGCACCTTGCGAACGGTTCGAAACAAAATATTCGGATGCGGTGCTATTCTCAATAGCTACAATCTGACAATGATTAAACGTGAGTTCCGAATTGACTGCGGGCCCATAGACAACAATCACGGCAAAATCGTTACTGTCTTTGCCTGCCCATTGATTAACGCCATTAAGAATGCAATTTTCAAAAAGGATTTTGCTATTCGGAGACCAGGTCTGAACCGCGCAATAACCTTGAACAACACTGTTTTTAACGGTTCTCCCTATTACGAATTAACCAAAGCCTCAGAGGATGAGAAATAAGGTTACTCTTTGGTTTACACCTTTTCTTGATGAGGTTTACAAAATGGTTTACGATATCCTCATGGACAAATATGACGAGATTATCCTTAGACAGCTGGAGGATACTTATTACGACGAGCGCGAGCTCCGTTATGGGACGCGAGCCAAAACGTTCCTTTCCAGCATTGAGCTACGGGAACTTGCCAAAAGAAAGGTTGACAAAGCAAACGAAGGCAATGACGAGCGCTTCGTTAAGCTAGATCTCTTTGCCTTTGATGCCAAACCCCTTTTCTATCTCATCACCGATGAGCTTTCTTCTTTGCGAGGATGTCTATACGGGCTTGCCTCCAGCGATGATTTCTCCCCTCTCACGAAAGAAGCGATGATCCATTCCCTCCTTTATTCTGAAATCGAGGGGTCCCTCTCAATCGAGAACGTTCCTAGCACCCGAAAGAGAATAATCGAACTCGTCCAAAAAGACGCAGAACCAGCAAGCCATAATGACGTGATCATCAAAAATATGTCACGTGGTTTTGATTTTATATTGAAGAAGCCATCCTTTGAGGAAAGCAATCTTGCGCATCTATATGCTTTGCTAAGCGAAAATTGCCTAGACGAGGAGGACAAATTGCTGAAGGATCATCTTTATCGTCATGACGAAGTAGAAATCGACGGTTATAACGGCTGTCCGCATCAGACGATCAAACAATGCATGGACTCTTTATTCGTCTTTGTAAACAGCAATTTGAAAAACCCGAAACTAAAGCACTATTTGCCTCATATAGCCCATTATTACACGTTATACGTCCACCCGTATTTCGATTACAACGGGAGGACCGCAAGGATGGTGTCGCTCTGGATAGAGTTATTAAGCGACAATATTTGCCCGCTATTAATTTCCGAAGGCATCGACTTAAAAAAGAAAGGCTACTATTCCGCTCTCGAAAATAGCAGAGACGCCCGTAACGATCTGACCTATTTCCTCGAATACATATATGCGACTTCCATCGATTATTGCCTTTGCTACAAGAATTTGGAAATCATCTCCCAAAATCTCCAAAACAAGGGGATAACGTGGACGGAAAGCGAGTTTGCGTATTTCAAGAAAATACTTCTTTCCTACAAAGGGAAGTTCACCTACCGCGATTTCTTGAAATTCACGAAGAGCGAGATGTCAAAGCAAGCTGCCTTAAAAGTCCTTAACAAATATGTCTCCTATGGCCTGCTTTCAAGCGAGGAATCGCAATCGAAGACAAAGCTTTTCGACCTTAAAAAGGACTGCTTAACCTACTTGACGAGCAATTTGAGAGGCGATTTTGCCGCAACTAGATAGCATCTCCTATTCAAAGCGCCGGATCCGCTCCGTTTTGTAGGATCCTTCCAAAACATCCTCCTCAAGCGAAGAATCTTTCTGATCGATAAGCCTTTCACCCATATATTTGTTTGAAGAAGATAGGCTATTAAAACGCCCACGCTATCGCTAGCATGGGCGTTTATTGACGTTGCGAAATGAATGAAGACTAAATTAGCTAATCTTCAGGTTATCTAGATAACCCTCGCTAACATACTTAACGTATTCAGCAGGAACCTCATCTTCTTCTGAATATGTCTCTTCATTCGAGTAATAGAATCTGCACCCTTTGAAATTTAGTTCAGAAACAGTTGTTCTGATTGACATCAAATATTCTGTAGCCGTGCCTTTCTCAATAGCGACAATCAAGCA
>CAVHTL010000131.1:0-2495 GCA_963638955.1 bacterium | reverse complement strand
GTTCAGCACATTGCCTGGAACGCTTTGGGTCTCTTCTACGATTTGATGCCGAATAATGCATCCTCTTGGCCTTTCATCGCCGTCTGTTTCTCCTTCGTTTCCGTTTATCTATTCGTCTACTGCGCTTTTTTCTTGCTCGTCTATCACCTCAAAAGGCCGTATAGATGGCAAAGGAAAGATGCCTTAAGCCTCGTTTTCGGGAGTTTCATCATCGCCATTGCCGCCGTCTTGAGCCAATACGTGAAGCCCTGGAGCCTTATCCCGCGCATATACACCATCATTTTGATGCTTCTAGGCATCTCTCTTGAATTCGTCGTCCCGATTGCCCATGAAGCGGGAGCCAAAGCCAAACGGCTCGAGGACGAGAAGGAAACGCTTGCCTCCCTCCTTGAGCTTCAGGCTCATCAATCGGAAGTGGCGAAAAAAGAGCAAGAGATATTAAACGTCAAATTCCATGATATGAAGCACCAGATATCATTGCTCCGCCTTTTGAAAGATGAAGAAAGGGAAACAAGCCTCCAAGAGCTTGAGAAGGCTATCGACATATACGGCGATTACGCCAAAACGGGCAATGAGGCGCTTGACGTCATTCTCACCCAGAAATCGCTTCTTGCCACCGAAGAGGGCGTTACTTTCACCTACATCATCGATGGGAGCGCCTTCTCTTTCATGAGCGCGAGCGATTTGTCGTCTCTATTCGGGAACATCATCGATAACGCTTTAGAGGCGGCTATGAAAGAAGAAGGGGAATATCGCCTCATTAAGCTATTGGCCTCCAAAAAAGGCTCTTTTCTTTCTCTTGTCGAGGAGAATTACGTGAGCGAAGAAGTGCGTTTTCTCTCAAACGGCCTCCCTATTTCGAGCAAGAAAAACCAGATTTACCATGGATATGGCAGCAAATCGATAAAATACATCGCCCAAAAATACGGCGGGACCTTCTCTTTTGAGCAAAAAGGCCGCAAATTCAAGGTGTCTCTCCTTTTCCCGCTCAAGAAGTAAGCGCTTACCGAAAATGTCATAAAAGCATGCAAAATCGGTCAATCAGGCCCTTTTTCTTTCATGTAAGTGCTTACAATAGCCGAGCTTGGAGTCATTTCGACCCAAACTCAATAGGAGGGCAATATGCCTAGAAAAACAAATGTTTTCAGAGGACTGACGGCTTTCAGCGTTTTGTTGCTGTCGTCTTCGACTGTCATGGGCATGATCTTCGAGAAGTACCCGCAGGGCATGGATCAAACCTGGGGCACCATCTCAAGCAAGACCGTGACGGAAAAGAAGGAAGGCTCGGAAAATAGCTGGTCCTACGTGTCGAAATACAAAAACGCGAAAGAGGCGATCGAAGGCTATAAGGAACTCGCTCTACAAGAAGCGGCAGAGTCCATCGTCCTTCTCAAGAACAAAGACAATTGCCTCCCGCTTTCGGAAAAACCGAAAGTATCGCTCTTTGGCTTAAGGAGCTATGCGCCGATCTATGGCAATAGCGGTGGCTCCATCGCCGATAAAGCCACCGTCGATAACGGCAATACCATCACCGAGTGCTTCAGCGAAGAGGGCTTAAACCTCAATATGAGGCGGAAAGCGGTCTACGAGCAATATTGTAACGGTCTCTCTTGGGGCGGGAAAAGCTTCGGCGCGACGCCGCCTCAATACACCGAAATCTCCGGTACCGATGATGTTTATGAGCTAGGATCGGAGGAAATGGCCGCGATCGATCCTGACTACAAGAAAGACGATGCATCGTATTCCGATGCTTCTATCGTCATCGTGGGACGCCCAGGCGGAGAATCGAAAAACTATCGCCCAGGGCAGGAGAACTGCCTAAGCGAAACCACAAACGGCAACATCCTCTCTCTTTCCAAAGAAGAGAAGGAGATGATAGAAGAAGCGAAAGCCGCCTCGAAAAAAGTCATCGTGCTCCTCAATACCACGAACGTGATGGAGATCAAAGAGCTCAAAGACGATGATGCGATAAGCGCGATCGCTTGGATCGGCTTTCCCGGATCGTATGGGTTCAGGGCCGTGGCGAACATGCTCCAAGGCAAGATCAATCCATCGGGCCGACTAGGCGAAATCTATATCTCCAACGGCAAAGCCGCCCCGGCAATGCAAAATTTCGGCGACATGTGCAAATGGGATGAAGCGACGATAGAAGCTGGGGAAAACCTCAATTCCTATCTCATCAACGCCGAAGGCATCTACACTGGCTACCGTTATTACGAGACGAGATACGCCGACGTCTTGGCGGGACTCGCAAGTGCCAAAACGGCGAAAGAAGGCACCTACACGACTGGCAAAGGCATCTTGGGGACAGGCACTGGCGAATGGAATTACGACCAGGAAGTCGTTTACCCATTCGGCTACGGCTTAAGCTATACCTCCTTTTCAGAGACTCTCGATAAAGTCGATATCTCTGGCGATCATAGAACGGCTGAAGTCACTGTCACCGTCACCAATACGGGGAGTAAAGAAGGAAAGCACGCCGTTGAGCTTTATGC
>CAVHTL010000130.1:0-2552 GCA_963638955.1 bacterium | reverse complement strand
TCCCGAAAGAGAACAAGAAAGACGTCTCTGAGCTTCCGGAGGAAGTGAAGAGGGATCTTAAGATCGTCTATATGGAAAAGGTCGACGATGCCTTGAAGCTAGCGCTACTAGAAAAGCCAAAACCAATCAAAGAGGAAAAGGCATCTTGAGGGAGAAGCAAGATAACGATTCTTCGTCTCGCCTCCCTTAAATCGGGCGGAGAGAATTCAAAATCAAAAGAATTTGCCTAGAGAAATCTAGGCTTTTCTTTATCACGAACGTATAATTCGAGCATGAGCAAAATCAATTTCCGGAACGCCAAATTCATCATCTCCTTGCCTAGCAAAGAAGGGAGGATGAAGGATAAATACAAAGAGGTCGTATTCCTTGGCAAAAGCAACGTCGGGAAAAGCACCCTCATCAATTCCCTTTTGAGCCAGAAAATCGCCTTCAGCTCCAAAAAAGCCGGCAAGACGCAGCTACTCAACTATTTTCTTATCGATAACCGCTTCTACATCGTGGATTCGCCAGGGTACGGCTATACATCATACGGCAACAAGAAAGATCAGGCTTTCTCCGATATGATGGAGACCTATTTCGAGAATAACCTCTCGCTTGCGGGAGCCGTCCTCCTCATCGATATAAGAAGAGGGATAAAAGAAGAGGAAGAGGAGCTACTAACCTACATCCGCTCCTTATCCATTCCGCTCATTTTGGTCTACACCAAATGCGACACGGTGGGGCAAAAAGAGATGAATCTCGGTAAAAAAGAAGCCGCCCTTTTTCCTGATATCGCTGTCTTTTACAGCGGAAAAAACGCCGATTATTCCGCTCTACGCGCCCTTATGGCGAAAACTTTCTCTTTATGAGCGCGAAAGAAGAAAAAGAAGAGAAACGGTGGCATAATCAAAATGATTAGAAAGGTAACTGCAAATATGAACGAAAATTGGGATTTAAGGAACGTATACGCTTCGGATGAGGAATTCGAAAACGAGATCAAGCGCCTCAAAACGACTCTCACTCCGAAAGTGGCTGCCTTAAAAGGGAAGCTTGGGACGGAAGAGGGATTCAAAGAATACCTCGAGCTCACGCTCGACGTGGAGAAAAACGTCTCGCGCGCTTTTGTTTACGCCTCGATGAGAAGCGACCTCGACAAGAGAAACGTCAAAAACGGGGAGGCATTGAGCAGAATCGAGCTCGCCTATCAGGAATTTGCCTCTGCCGCCTCTTTCATCGATCCCGAGATTCTCGCTTTGGGCAAAGATTACGTGGCCTCCTTTTTGAAGAAGAATCCAGAATACGAGCAGTTCGATTTCTCCTTCACGCGCCTTTTCCGCGACGCCGATCACATCCTTTCATCCGACAAAGAGAAGCTTTTGAGCGCCTACGCCCCTTTGTCGAACAAAGGGAGCGACCTTTATTCGATGCTCGCGGTGGCGGACGGGAAAGAGCATGAAGCCACTCTCTCTAACGGAAAGAAGGTCTCTGTCAGTCAAAGCAACTGGGTATCTTTGGTCGAAGAGTGCGATAAACAAGAGGATAGAAAAGCCATTTTCGAGGCGCTTTACAAAGAATTCGACGAGCACAAGAACACCTTTGGCGAAATCTATAACGCCACTCTCCAAGGGGAACTCGCGACGATGAAGGCGCGAGGATATAGTTCGATCCTCGAAGAGCATCTATACGGGAACGATATCTCTGAAGATGTCTTCCATAACCTCATCGAGGTGGCCTCTTCTTCTGCCGCCCCGCTCCATAAGTATTATCGGATCAGGGCCAAATATCTCGGGCTCGAGAAGCATCGCTCTTACGATAGATTCGTGCAATTAGCGAAAAGCGATAAGAAATACAGTTACGAAGAGGCCTTAGACCTCTTCTATAAGTCCATCTCCTCTTATAGCGAGGATTACCAAAGGAAGGCGCGCGAAGTCACGAAAGAAGGATATGTCGATGTCTATCCTTCCATCGGCAAAAGGAGCGGAGCCTATTCCACTGGCGGGAACGGCGTCCATCCCTTCATCCTTTTGAATTTTAATGGAACCCTCGACGATGTCTTCACTTTGGCTCATGAATCTGGCCACAGCGTCCACACCCTTTATAGCGATGAATCACAACCATTATTGAAGCAAGGCTATACGATATTCGTCGCTGAGATAGCCTCGACCTTCAATGAGCACAATCTCCTCGATTATCTTTTGAAAAGCGGAACGCTTGATCGAAACAGCAAAATCGCTCTCCTTCAGAAAGCGATTGACGAGATCGCCTCGACTTTCTACCGCCAGACTCTTTTTGCTCAATACGAATACGAGATTTCCAAAAAGGTCGAGAAGGGAGAACCCATCAATCACGAGGTGCTCTCGAATGAGATGATCTCGCTATACAAGACCTATTACGGGATCGATATCTCGGAAGAGAAAGTGAAACCCCTTGTCTGGGCCTATATCCCGCATCTTTTCTATACGCCTTTCTACGTCTATCAATACGCGACGAGCTTCACTTCTTCGATGCTCATCTATGAGAAAGTCAAAAACAAAGAAGAAGGCGCGTTTGAAAATTACATTAAGATGCTTTCT
>CAVHTL010000129.1:0-2651 GCA_963638955.1 bacterium | reverse complement strand
GTCCTTGGGGAGAGCGGCCTCGAATTTTCGGCCTGATAAATACGCCAAAACCCCGTCTATTTTCCCGAATTCGAAACTATAAGCATGAAGGAATTGCGAAGATAACGCATATTTATCCTTATAAATTTTGTTCAAGGCGAAATCCCCGTATTTCGCATCCCCTAGCAAAGGATGATGAATGTAGGCCATATGCACTCTTATCTGATGGGTACGCCCCGTCAAGAGATCAAGTTCCATTAAGGTGGAATCGGGGAAGTGCTCTAAGGGGCGGTAAAGCGTTTTCGCACTTTTCGCACCCATAGACACAGATGCTACTTTCACCATGCCGCTTTTCTCGTCCTTAAGAAGCGGCGCGTCCACTTCCCCTTCTCCAGTAACACTTCCTGCAACTAGAGCCAAATACTTTTTTGAGATGTCTTTTCTCTCCTTGAAAAGCGCCTCAAGCTCTTTTAGGGCCGCATCTTTCTTGCCAAAGAGGACTAGCCCGCTCGTGTTTCTGTCTAGCCTATGGGCGGGAGAAGGGGTGAAGGAGGAATGAGCAGGATCATATTCGCCTTTGTAATAAAGGTAATTATGTACGTAGCGGGTGATGGTATTGCGCTTTTCTTTTTCGTCCCCGTATACCAAGATGCCGGATGGTTTATTGACGATGAGGATATTATCGTCCTCATACACTATCTCGTAAGGGAAAGGCTGTTTGATAGCCTCCTTTGGCTTAGAGAAATCCTTCAACTGTTCGTCGGTGACGTATATCCTCACGATATCGCCGGCTTTAACTACCGCGTCTTTCTTGACCCAGTGGCCATTGATCTTGATGTCTTTTTTCCTGAAGGCCTTATAGATAAAGCCCAAAGGGGCTTCTGAGAGCGACTTCTTGACAAATTTCTCGATTTTCTGCCCGTCTTCTAAAGAAGATACCTTGATTTCGACCATGGCGAAATTATGGTTCAAGAGAGCGGAATAAGCAATTGCAAAAGGGCATTGACATCTCTATAATTTCACTTGCGCTTTTGTAGCGTCAAATGGAGGAATACCCAAGTGGTTGAAGGGGCGGGCTTGGAAAGCTCGTAGTATCTTAACCGGTAGCTGGGGTTCGAATCCCCATTCCTCCGCCATTTAGAATGAAATATCCCCAATGGTTTTGCCCAAGGGGATTTTTAAATGCCGATCATGTAAATTGGACAATACCAGTTATCTGCATTTATCGGGAACAAATCATCTCTTGAATCAATCACAATTCCTTTAGAGATTGGCTTTCCATATTTTTTCAAGAAATTAAAGTTAAAATTACTACTTACAGGATTGATGCCTTTTTTAATTTCGATCGGGGTTATATGGTCGACGTAATCAATAATCAAATCGGCTTCTTTTTTATCTTTGTCTCGGTAATAATAAAAGCTTCTTCTATAATCTATGCCAGCATTAATATAACTTTTAATTATTTCACTGACGGCATAGGTTTCATAGAAAGCACCATTCATCACACCATTTTCAAGCATTTCAGCATTCGGCCATTTACATAAGTATGCGCATAGCCCAGTATCCATAAAATAAAACTTGGGAGCTTTGGTTATTCTATCAGACATGTTTTTAGCGTATGGCTCTAACAAAACGGCAATTCCAGAGGTTATCAAAATAGATATCCAGTTTTTAACAGTTCTTACATCTATTCCTATATTTCTAGAAATATCATCATAATTAATCTGTTGAGCGGTTCGCAACGCCATATAATCTAGAAATCTCAAGAAGTCGCCTTCTTTATTTACATTAATTATCTTTTTCACGTCTTTTTCGATATATGTGGCAATATAAGAGGCAAAGAAAGTATCTCTATTTAAGCTTTTGGCAACATATTCAGGCATTCCACCTTTATAAATTCTTTCAAAGATTTCCTTGCGAGTACGATAAAGATTTCTGCCTTTCGTTTTATCGTATTTCGCTTTCAAGCAATCTAAATCAGGGTTAAATATGTTTCCGTCTATTTCTTCCAATTCGTTATTCGCTAACGAGGCCATATTTAATATAGCAGTACGCCCTGCTAGTGATTCAGACACTATGCTTTGTAATTCAAATTGATTAGAACCAGTTAGGACATACATGAGCGGCACTCTCACATTGTTTTGCAAGCATTTGTTCTTTTGCTTATCTACAACTTCTTTGATTGCGTCTAAAAGAGGCGCAGCTTTTTGTATCTCGTCGATAATAATTGGCCAAGGGTGCGCTTCTAAAAAGAGCTTTGGGTTTTTATTTGCTAAGGTTCTGTTTTCTAAACCATCTAAGGAAACAACAGTCATTTCTTTTCCAAAGACTTTACTAGCAGTTGTTGTTTTTCCGACTTGCCTAGCGCCATAAATGGTTATGACTGCGTATTCGTTTTTTATTTCATTAAGCTTTTTTTCTATTGTTCTAAAGTATTCCATATGATTCAACCCCGACAATATATTACTACAAATTTCCGACCAAAATAACAGTTCAATGCTATTTTAGTCGAACATATATGTTTATGAACAATCGGGTTTGAATACCTGTATGCGTATCGACGGTTGGAAACAATTAGAAAACGGCATGGAGAAATCCGTGTTTTCCTTTTGATCATAGAGGCCACTGTAGAATTTTGTGTACGGAACCGATGAAGGCTTCCGACCCATCCC
>CAVHTL010000128.1:0-2655 GCA_963638955.1 bacterium | reverse complement strand
CATTAATCCCAGTTTAGTTTTAAATGGCAAAAAGCCCAGAATGATCGATGAATGGCAGGAAGTCCCTTCTTTATGGGACGCTGCGCGAGCATTCGTTGATAAGAATAACGAATACGGAAAACTCATATTAACAGGCTCATCTACCCCGAAAACCAAGGGGATTTTGCACTCTGGCGCAGGGAGAATTGTCAGCGTCAGAATGAATACGATGTCATTGTATGAATCTAGTGATTCAACTGGCGATGTGTCTCTTTTAGACTTGGTTAATGGGAAATTTGAAGATTCTTTGGTTGAAGAAACATCTTTGGAAAAATTAGCGTATTTAATCGTTCGCGGAGGATGGCCAAAAAACATTAATTCCAAAAAGCCGACAATTACTCCTAAATCCTATGTAGAAGCCATTCTGAATAGCGATTTAACTGATGAAGAAGGCAAAAGATTCTCCAAATTTAAAATTGGGCACATATTGAAATCTTTGGCTAGAAACGAAACCACTACAGTAAGCTATTCCAAGATTTCCAACGATATTTCAGAAACGGATGAAAAGGCTATTTCCAAAGACACGGTTATCCGTTATATGGACGAATTCGATCGGATGTTTTTGTTTAATAATCAGCCTCCTTACGATCCTAATCCGAGGTCAAGATTAAGGGTAAAAGGAGCATCGAAAAGACATTTTTGCGATCCTTCTTTAGTGTGTGCGATTTTAGATTTGAATGAAAAGAAGCTGTTAAACGATTTAAATATGTTCGGTTTATTGTTTGAAGCATTGGTCGAAAGGGATTTATCGGTTTATGCGATGGGAATCGGCGGGAAGCTATATCATTATCAAAATTACAAAGATCAAGAAATTGACGCAATTATCGAACTCGATGATGGCAATTGGTGCGCTTTCGAAATAAAGCTTGCCGCAAATAGAGTAGAAGAAGGAGCCTCTAATCTTAACAAGGTATGCAATAACATAGTTAAAAATGGTGGGAAACCCCCAATTTTAAAAGCGGTTATTTGCGGAGTTAGCAATGCGCAATATAAACGTGAAGATGGAGTATATGTAATTCCGATTACTTCTTTGAAAGATTAATTTGATAATTGGTTTACGTGCCAAGCGTTTTTCCGACGATAAAGTCTATTCGACATTTCTCGAAGGCTTTGATTTTTGTCGAATATGGTGGGTTTCTTTTCCTTTGAAGCATGGGGAGCTAGGATAGATGATGTTCGCTGCTTATTCTGTGTCTCATCTCTTTTTCCCGCGGCATTAACATGTCCACCAACATGCCCGCCTCTTAGTGGACATGTTCTATAAATTCAAGTGGACATGTTATCAAAATTACGACAATGCCTGACTTTTTAAGCATAATCAGCCTCTATTCATGCACCTAGGTTTCCTAAATAGATGCGTGCGTTGAGAAATCATCATTATGCAAAACGGGAATTAAAATCCCGAAAATACTAATTTACTATGTCGAAAATGAAGGAGGTGGCGCAATAATAAATCGCACTGTATTCAAAGAAATTGATAAGAGCGTTAAATCAAGGCCCGTTACCTTGATCACGGGGGCGAGGCAAGTTGGCAAATCCACTTTGGCCTTGCTTTATAGCGAGAGCAAGCAATTCGCTTATGTCTCTCTCGACAATTCCAGAGAGAGGGAACTAGCCAAAAAAGACCCAGACTTATTTTTGTCCCTTCATCCTTGGCCCCTCATCATAGATGAAGTGCAACGCGCACCAGAGTTGTTTGACGCCATCGAGGAAGTCGTGAACAAAGAAAAAAGGTCAAACGAGAAAAACTACGGCATGTATATTTTGACCGGCTCCCAAATGTATAAATTGATGAATAACGTCAGCCAGTCTCTCGCGGGCAGAATATCGATAATCCGCATGACTCCTCTATCTAGAAGCGAGATACTGAGACGGGATGAGCCTATATTCGACTTCGATTTATCACGCATCAATGCAAGGGCTTCCGATAATCCTTTAACGCCAATTGAAGCGTATGAGAATATAGTGAAAGGTTCTTTTCCTGAGCTCTACAGCAATAAGCTTCTTGATTTTCAAAAATTCTATTCGGATTACGTGGAGACATATATCGAGAGAGATGCCTCCGAGATAATAAACGTCAAGGACAAATTTCTATTTAGGCAATTCATGGAACTATTGGCTTCTCTTACGGGAGAGGAACTAATATATGACAATCTTTCCAAAATCGTCGGAGTGGATAGAAAGACCGTCGTATCTTGGCTCAGCGTGCTGATGGCTGGCGATATCGTTTACTTGTTGGAGCCCTATAACGAATCGTCGATTGCCAAAAGGATCGTGAAAAGACCCAAATTGTATTTTTCCGATACCGGCCTAGCCTGTTATTTGGCGAAACTTAACTCTGGAGACATATTGAAAGCCAGCACGTTC
This sequence comes from bacterium, assembly GCA_963638955.1. Lineage (GTDB taxonomy): Bacteria > Bacillota_I > Bacilli_A > RFN20 > CAG-826 > UBA4951. Next base: position 249 of record CAVHTL010000128.1, on the reverse strand, counting down.
TCTGGAAGATTCATGGAAACTTACATTATCAACGAACTCAGGAAAACGTTTATCAATAACGGAAAAGAACCGAATTTTTACTATTATCGAGACAGCAACATGAATGAAATAGATTTGATTATCATCGATAACGGCAAGCTGCATAGAATTGAGTGCAAATCCGGAATGAGGTTCAATAGCAACGCCGTCAAAGGCTTCAAGCAGCTAGACAAAACCAAATACCAAATAGGATCCAAGGCCATTATATGC
>CAVHTL010000127.1:0-2678 GCA_963638955.1 bacterium | reverse complement strand
TTCTTGAGCCATGGCGGCTAAAGAGGAATCGTAAAAGGCGAGAAGATTTGATTGATCTTCGATTGACTTGCTGGGGGCGGCGGTAGCCAAATCATAATAAACGAGGTTGATGAGATAACGGAGTCTTCTTCTCTTTTCTAGGTATGGTCGCAATGCTTCAAAGTAAAGGTTATGTTTCATGGTTCTCTCTCTTCTTGCGCTTATTTTCTCACGCGCGCGCAAGATAACAAGGAGCAAGTGGTTATTTGCCATGAGAATAAGCGGTGGGTGAAAGGCGAAAAATCGCTATATAATATAGATGCTCATTTGAGCGCGGGTCCCAAATTGTTCCCCTACATTTCGTAATAGGAGCCCTGACTGGAGATAGCCTGTGTTGAAAGCCCATCATGAATGGGAATCCTGACGGTTTGACCAAGAGCCCCACCTCCCATATTGAGAGGAAACACGAAGGGACCCTTTTTTGAAAGAGCAGCGAAAAAACACCGTTTGACTATTTGAAGGAATTTGAAAGGATTTGAGATGAAAGGTTTTGAAGAGATAAAGAAGAATTTCGGCTTCGGTTGTATGAGGCTTCCTTTGAAAGAGGGGAAAGTTGACTATGAAGAATTCAGCAAAATGATAGATTTCTTCATGGGCAGCGGGTTCAATTACTTCGATACCGCTAGAGTCTATCTTGAGGGTCAAAGCGAGACTGCTCTCCGCGACTGTTTAGTGAAACGTTATCCTCGCTCAAGTTTTTTCTTTGTCGATAAATTGTCGGATAGCTGTTTCAGCAAAGAGGAGGAGATAATTCCTTTGTTCAATGAGCAATTGAAATCGACGGGCTTAGACTATTTCGACCTCTATTTGATGCATGCGCAAAATAAAGGAAATTTCGAGAAATACAAACGTTGTCATGCCTATGAGACCGCTTTTAAGCTTAAAAAAGAAGGCAAAGTGAAACATGTTGGCCTTTCTTTTCACGATAAAGCCGAGGTCCTGGACGAGATTTTGACCGAATATCCGGAAATCGAAGCGGTCCAAATTCAACTCAATTACTTGGATTTCGAAGACCCAGCAATCCAATCGAGGCTTTGCTATGAAGTATGCGTAAAGCACGATAAACCGGTTATCGTCATGGAACCAGTAAAAGGCGGAAGCTTAGCGTCTTTACCTGACGATGCAAAAGGCTTTATCGAGGAACTTCATAATGGCAGCGCCGCTAGTTATGCCATTCGCTTCGCCGCCGGTTTTGAGAGTGTAATGATGGTTCTATCTGGCATGAGCAATTTACCCCAAATGGAAGATAACTTATCTTTTATGAGTGACTTCAAGAAGCTTGATCAGCGTGAAATGAAAGCAATTGATGATGTACGAAAGGCTTTCGCTTCAAAGCACTTGATTCCTTGCACAGGGTGTCGATATTGTGTGGATGGATGCCCAAAAAGGATTGCGATACCAAGTTTATTCAGTTGTATGAACACTCACAAACTCTACAAAGATTGGAGTTCTTCTTATTACTATGAGAGCGTTTATACGAAAAGCAATGGCAAAGCCAGCGACTGCATCAAATGCGGTAAATGCGAACTGTCTTGTCCGCAGCATCTGCCGATACGCTCATTGCTTAAGGAAGTAGCCAAAGAATTTGAGACAAAATAACGCAAAAACGCAGAAAGCGTTGGCTTTTTGCGGAGATTAATGATTTTTGGATCTTTTAATTCTAACGGAGGCGCCTTTAATGTAAGCGTAAAAGATTTCCACAATCGACTTCCTGGACGGATTTCCGAACAATTTAGCCAGGAGGTTCGAATGTGTTCTGCAACAAGTATTTGGAAGAATTCAAGATAGACCTGGTGAAGCAGTATTTCAACGGTCGTCAACGGAAGGACATCTGCGACGAATATAAGGTCGCGAAGTCCACCTTGTGGGGGTGGGTATGCAAGTACGGCCACATCGTCATGAAGGACTGGGAGGTCAAAGGCGTGGAGAGCGTCGACGGGGAATACGTCGACATAACCGCCCCGATGAAGAAAGAGGCGACCGAGATGTCCATGATCCAGACGAGCAACGAGACGGTCAGGATCTTCAAGAACGGCTACTCGATCATCTGCCACATATCGAAGCTGGATGCCGTCATGAGGATAATCAGCAATGATTGACCTGGAATCCATAGACCATATCTACCTTTTCCCGGGCAGCACCGATTTGAGGAAGGGAAGGCATTCGCTGGCGCTGCTCGCAGGGAGGATCCACGCGGGCGAGGGATCGCATGAGCTCTTCCTCTTCTGCAACAGGAAGAACGAGCTGATCAAGATCTACGAGAAGGATTCCACGGGGGTATGGGTGTACATCCGCTCACTGGACGAGACCAGGTTCCCCTGGCCGAACAGCGTCGCGGAGGCCTGCGAAATCAACAAAGCGCAGATAAACTGGCTGCTGAAAGGGATCGAATTCAAGAGGCTCGAACGCGCCGGAAAACCCTTCGGAAAAGAGGCGAAAAACTTGTATTAAATATGAGAAAAAGCTCGATATATTCGGGCTTTTTTGCTATAATATCAACATGAAAAAGGCAGTCGGGATCAACGAGGTATCGAAGGAAGAGCTGTACGATCTCTACCTCAAGCTGCTGAGGAAGAACGAGAAACTCGAGGCGAAGTTCCTGGCGATGCAGATGGAGCTCGGCGAGAAGAACAAGAGGC
>CAVHTL010000126.1:0-2750 GCA_963638955.1 bacterium | reverse complement strand
GAGCTGGGTTTCCTCCATAGAATAATCGATGAGCTCATGCAAAGAAGGAATCCGGTCACTTATCAGCTCTTCGCCGAGGTCGAGCCTGATCCAGATATCAAGACCGTCCAAAAAGGCGTTGAGCTCATGAACAGTTTCCATCCAGACACCATCATCGCCTTGGGAGGCGGCTCTCCGATCGATGCGGCGAAAGCCATGTGGATCTTCTACGAGCACCCCGAAGTGAATTTCGATGACCTCAAGCAGAAGTTCATGGACATAAGGAAGCGCGCCTTCAAATATCCTGAACTAGGCAGAAAGAGCAAGCTCATCTGCATCCCAACCACTTCCGGCACGGGCTCAGAAGTCTCCCCATTCGCCGTCATAAGCGATAAGGAAAACCTCAAGAAATACCCGCTTACCGACTACAGCTTGACCCCGTCAATCGCGATCGTCGATCCGGAATTCACGACCAATCTCCCAGCGAAGTCAACCGCCTATACCGGGATGGACGTGCTCACTCACGCCATTGAAGCCTATACCTCGGTCATGGCTAGCGATTACACCGATGGCCTTGCCCTAGAAGCCATCAAGCTCGTCTTCGAGTATCTCCCGCGCGCCGTCAAAGACGGAAAGCATGACCTCAAGGCGAGAGAGAAGATGCACAATGCGGCGACGATCGCCGGCATGGCCTTCGCGAATGCTTTCTTGGGATTGACCCACGCCTTGGCTCACAAAATCGGCGCCGAATATCATCTCGTTCACGGGCAGACCTGCGCGATTCTCCTCCCGCACGTCATCAAATACAACGGAAGCGTGCCCACGAAGCTATCAGTCTGGCCAAAATACGAGGAATATCAGTGCGACAAGAAGTACATGGAAATCTGCCGCATGATCGGAATCGAGGCCAAAACGCCAGAGGAAGGCACGAAGAAGCTATCCAAAGCCGTCATGGATCTTGGCAAAACCATCGGCATCGACATGAATTTCGCTTCTATAGTTCCTGACGAGAAAGCTTGGAAGGACAATCTCGAGACCATCGCCTATTTGGCCTACGAAGACCAGTGCACGCCCGCCAATCCGCGCGTGCCGCTTGTCAAAGACATGGAGCAGATAATGCTCGATGCCTATAAGGGCAACTAAATAAATAGAGAGGAATCGCCGTCAATAATGGCGGCGATTTTCCTTCTCGACAGCGAACCAGGAAAAGCGTCGATGATCCCTAATTTATTAACATTGCCCCATGTTGCTTAAAGCGTTATATGCGGGCTTCCAGTCTCTAAATAGAGAATAGGGAAGCTTTTCCGGAAGTTTGCTCGCCTTTAAGGAGGATAGCTTAGGAAGGAAAACTTTCTTGTCATATAGTGACCTAAGTCAATAAAGCGAGTTAGATCCTTGATACAGGAAGCTTCATGAGCCGATATAATATCGAAGAAAGAAAAGAGGGCAAAAATATGGCAAACAAATTCGATACGCAGGTGCAAGCGCTCAAGAACCATGTTCTCGTCGAAGTCATCAAAAGCTATCTGAAAGGGACGCTGGAAGAAGATATCGACAAGATACCCTTGCTCATCTCTCCAGGACCGAAAGCCACGATGAGATGCTGCATATACAAAGAAAGAGAAATCGCCAAAGAGCGAATCAAGCTCGCGATGGGCGGAGACAAGAGCAATCCTAATATCCTTGAGGTCATAACCCCAGCATGCAATGAATGCCCAATCGGCGGATATCGGGTGAGCGATGCCTGCCGAGGCTGTTTGGCCCATCGCTGCTTCCAGGCTTGCCATATGAACGCCATCCATTTCGAGGGGCTTCACGCGGTGATTGACAAAAACAAATGCGTCAACTGCGGCTTATGCGCGAAAGCTTGCCCTTATGGCTCTATCCTCAATTACAAGCGCCCTTGCGAAAGCGCCTGCAAAATCAAGGCCGTCAGCGCCGATGAAGACGACATCGCCTCAATCGATGAAAGCAAATGCACGCGGTGCGGGGCATGTAGCTATGCTTGCCCTTTCGGCGCCATCATGGACAAGAGCTTCGTCTTGAATTGCTTGGATTTGCTCAAAGACAAAGAGAGCCACGTCTATATGATCGTGGCTCCATCCATCATGAGCCAATTCCATTACGCGCGCCTTTATCAAGTCATCACCGGCATCAAGAAACTCGGATTCTATGACGTCGTGGAGGCCGCTTTGGGGGCGGATATCGTAAGCTACGAAGAGAGCAAAGAACTTGAGGAGAAGGGCTTCCTCACCTCATCTTGCTGCCCAGCTTTCGTGCGGCTAGTGAAAACATCGTTCCCTGAGTTAGCAGATCACATCTCAAGCAATCTCTCGCCGATGGCTAAGATCGCCAAATTCATCAAGCATATCGATAAGGGGGCCAAATGCTGCTTCGTGGGCCCCTGCATTTCCAAGAAGATGGAAATGAGTAACGATGAAAGCGCGAAGTATGTCGACTGCGTCATCACTTTTGAGGAGCTGCAAGCCCTATTCGACGCCGAAGGCATCGATATTGCTTCCCTTGAAGACAGCGAGCTCGACCATGCCTCCTATTTCGGGCGGATATTCGCTCGAAGCGGCGGGTTATCGGAAGCGGTGAAAGAGGCTTTGAAAGAGCGAGAGAGCCCGTTTGAAGTCAAAAGCAACATCGCCCAAGGGCTTGATCAATGCATCCTTGCCTTGAAGCAGGCGAAGAATCCGAATAGATCGTTCAACTTCATCGAAGGAATGGCCTGCCAAAACGGCTGCATCGGAGGGCCGTGCTGCCTC
>CAVHTL010000125.1:436-2750 GCA_963638955.1 bacterium | reverse complement strand
CGTTGCGGCTGCATTCGCGGCTATCCTATACGAAAAAAAAAAAACAAGGGCTAAAGCCCTTTCAGACGGAGATACTTTCATCCGTGTCCCTTTATCGCTTTCGACGGTTCGTCTGTAAGCGTAAATTTTGTCCCGTTCGAACCTCCTGGCTAAATTGTTCGGGAATCCGTCCAGGAAGTCGATTGTGGAAATCTTTTACACTTACATCTTTTACGCTTACCTGTCCCCATCCTCTGGAGAGCCCCAATAAAAAAGGCCTGACGATACTCGCCAAGCCTGCATTTGGAGAATGGTGGCCCAAGCCGGGATCGAACCGGCGACACAAGGATTTTCAGTCCTTTGCTACTACCATCTGAGCTACCGGGCCATCCCCTTAAAAAGGGAAGAACGCTAATTGGCGGACCATACGAGATTCGAACTCGTGATCTTCTCCGTGACAGGGAGACATGTTAGACCGCTACACCAATGATCCAACTAGGCGCCTAGATATTATCCACAAGTGGAAGATTCATTGCAAGGGCGAAATTGCGCGTTTTATCTAGCGAAAAAAAGAGGGAGAGCCGACGAATATCGGTTCTCCCTTGCTGTTGCTTCTTAGAATTAATAATTGGTCGCGTTCAGCTCGAAATATGATTTCGGGTGGGCGCAGACTGGGCAAAGTTCCGGTGCGAATTTGCCGACGACGATGTGCCCGCAGTTGCGGCATTTCCAAACGGCCACGTCTTCGCTGACGAACACTTTCCCTCCTTTGACTTTCTCCAAGAGTTTCTTGTAGCGCTCTTCGTGGTGTTTTTCGATTGAGGCCACCATGCGGAATTTGGCGGCGATCTCCTTGAAACCTTCTTCATCTGCCACTTTCGCGAATTCCGGATACATGTCGGTCCACTCGTAATTTTCGCCATTCGCTGCCTCTTCTAGGTTCTCGAGAGTGCTTTTGATGGCTCCGCCTTCAAGATATTTGAACCACATCTTCGCGTGCTCTTTCTCGTTATCTGCCGTCTCCAAGAAAAGAGCGGCAATCTGCTCATATCCCTCTTTCTTGGCTTTGCTCGCGAAATAGGTGTATTTGTTGCGGGCTTGGCTTTCGCCAGCAAAGGCTGCAAGCAAGTTGGCTTCGGTCTTCGATCCTTTTAATTCCATTGATTAATTCCTCCTAAAAAGATTGACTCAATTATAAACGATAACCGCCTTCTCTTGAAAAGATATGCAACCCTATTTTTCTTCTTTTTTCTTTGGGCGATAGACGTAACGCACGTATTCGTAATTGTCCAATGAACCCGAGGTATCGACCATGAAATTATGGACTTGCTCCCGGAGATCGTGCGCTCTTTCGCGAAGAGGCAAAGAGGTGTCTGGGTAAATCGGGGCGCTGATATGCGTGACGATCTTCGGTGGCAGATTCCGGAAGAGCTTTCTTTGCTTATAAGTGTTGCAGAAAGCCACCACTGGCGCATTGAGCTGAGCTGGATAAGAAAAGCTCGCGTCAGGAAAATCCCTGATGATCGTCGTATACGGCCAAATATGGGCTTCAGGGTAAATGAGGATTACGCCACCTCTCCTATAATGGTATTCGATAGCCTCCAAAAAGCGCTGCGCCTCAAGAGGGTTATTGGGCACTGGCAAAGCCCCGAGCATCATCACGAGGTTCCTTATGCCCATGATATTGACGGTATCTTGCGAGCAGACCGTGAAAGTCCTTTTGGGCGAGGAAATGCTCGCGTGAGGGATCACCCCATCAGCTTCCTGGGTGTGATTGCCATATAGGAAGTAGCCGCCACGAAGATGCGCTTTTTTTAATCTCTTCTTGCCAACGACTTTTTGTCCCCAGATGATCTTGGCGTAGAGCCAAACGAAGGGAAGGGCAAGGCGATATATGAGCCAACCGGATACGCGGAAAAGATAATTCTTTTTCCTGAGGTATTTGAAATTCTCCGGGAGAGGTTTCTTTTTGATGTTCTGATTGCGGGCGAAATCGTCATTTTCGAGATCGCTATAATAGATGACGCGTTTCTTCTTCATGACTCTATTATCGTATAATTCCGCCTCTTAACAAAGAGGAGGCGAGAGGTTAATGACCTATATTCGTCATTTTATGAGCGATTGTTCCTTGGCTATTCGCTATAAAGGCAGAAAGAAAGTCAAAGTCGAGAAAACCACAAAACAAATCACTACAGCGATATAAATGCATAAATCCCTCTTCGCAATCCTAAGTTTTTTGTAGTAGTAAGCCAAAAGGAAGTAATAGGAAAGAAGATAAGCCAAAGAAAGGGTGATGGGCCCTAGATAAAAAGAGCTATAGGCTCTTCCGGAAGAC
>CAVHTL010000125.1:0-426 GCA_963638955.1 bacterium | reverse complement strand
CCGGAAGACCAGTCGATGCTCACCAATAAGCCGAGAAAGAAGAAAGTGATGTGCGGCAAAGACACCGTCAAGGCGTTATAGCCGCCATTTATCGAGGCAGCCTCTCCGCTTCTCTCTTTGCCAAAATAAGCATAAAGGAAGCCAAAGACGCCGATAATGACGCTCGTGAAGTAGAGAAGGAAACGCATGACCGTCTCAAAATCAGCTTCATAATACGGCTTTTGGCCAATCAAAACCCATTCGCCCCACCTTACGGCATCAAAGAAGACACATGTAGGAGCGAAGGAAAATTCAAGAGGATTGGCAAAACTAGAGATATTCCCTCCGCCAATAGAGACAGAGAAAAGATACGTGGAGAAAAAGGAGAGGAAAAGCAAAAGAAAAAGGAAATAAGCCAACAAGCAGTTGTCTTTTTTATTATGCGAG
>CAVHTL010000124.1:0-2761 GCA_963638955.1 bacterium | reverse complement strand
TATGAAAATAAAAACGATGAATTGTATTAAAGAAAAGAGCAAATGTTTCATTAATGTATTGAATAAAAGCAAGATAAATGCTAAATTCAGCAAGGGTTTACCGCATGGCAGATAACAATTTACCGAAATATTTGCAGATAAAAGAGGATTTGATCAATAACATCGAAGACGGGGAATACGCAAAAGTGGACATGCTTCCTTCGGAAAGCGACCTTTGCAAAAAATACGGCGTCTCCCGCGTCACGATCAGAAAGACTCTCGAAGAGCTCAAAAACGAGAACTATGTTTTCTCTAAGGCAGGTTTCGGCACGAAAATAAACCATCGTCGCGATGATCTTTGCTTGTTCACGCAAGTCGAATCTTTCACGAGCGAAATGAAAGAATATGGAACGAACGTCTCAACAATTCGTTCTTCCTTAACAATTGCTTACGCCGATGAGGAGTTAGCGGCTTCCATGAAGTGCGAAGTCGGCACAAAACTATTCAATTTGAAACGCGTGCGCGGAACAGAGCAGGACCCGATCGTTTATAGCGACACTTGGCTTCATTTGCCTTTTGATTTGCCATCTACCAGGGATTTCCTTTATGGTTCCCTCTATTCTTTCCTTATTAGCAAAGGCTTATATTTCTCACGCTTCGAGGAAGTGCTCTCCGCTGGAAAAAGCGATGCGCAGATTCAGATTTTGCTGAATCAAGAGGAAGACGGAATCTATCTAAAGAGAATCAGGCGCGGATACGATTCAAAAGGCGAGCTCGTGGAGCTTACCTACAACTTCTACAATCCGGATAAATATTCTTACGAAGTCGAAGTAAATTCGATTCAAAAAGTATAAATGTATTATAAAAGTAATATTTGAGATTGACACATTAATATTACTGATACTACAATTCAGCCATGCGAGGAAAACGCTTACATGGCATATTTGGAATTTAAACATGTCGGGAAAACATATCCCAACGGTTTTGAGGCAGTCAAGGATTTGAATCTTTCCTGCGAGAAGAACGAATTCGTTGTTTTTGTTGGCCCATCGGGTTGCGGGAAAACAACCTCATTGAGAATGCTTGCTGGTCTAGAGGAAATCACAACTGGCGAGATAATCATCAATGGTCTCGTGGTCAATGATTTGGAACCGCGCGATCGGAATATCGCGATGGTTTTCCAAAACTATGCCCTTTATCCCCACATGACCGTCTATGACAATATGGTCTATGGGCTCAAATTCCAGCATATAAAGAAAGATGAGCAGCGCGCTCGCGTGAATGAGGTCATGAAGATCCTCGGCTTTGATGAAGAGCTGCTCAAAAGAAGGCCGGCTCAGTTGTCCGGCGGACAGAAGCAGCGCGTTGCGCTAGGAAGAGCGATCGTTCGCCGCCCGAACGTTTTCCTCATGGATGAGCCTCTAAGCAATCTCGATGCCAAACTTCGCATCTCAATGCGCGAGGAAATCACCAGAATCCATCGCGAAGTCGGCGCCACGACGATTTACGTCACTCACGATCAGACCGAAGCGATGACGATGGCGGATAAAATAGTCGTCATGAATCTTGGGGTCGTGCAGCAAATCGCGACGCCGGAAGAGATTTACGATTACCCAGCGAATATTTTCGTCTCGACCTTCATTGGGGCTCCGGCGATGAATATCATCCCAGCCACTCTTCTAGACGGCGTTTTGACTTTCGCCTCCGGAAAGAAAATCCCGCTCCCGAAAGAGCATCTATCTTTCTATAAGGAGTATGAGGGGAAAGAAGTGGCCTTTGGACTCCGCCCTGAGGATTTCTATATCGAAAAAGGCGATGTGAAAAGCAAGATGGCGGTCGGTTTAGAAGCCGATATCGATATTGTCGAGCTGCTTGGTTTTGAAACCATCCATTATCTCAATGATAATGGCGTGAGAATCGTGGCCAAAGTTCCGCATAAATCGCCATACCGTCAAGGAGGGAGAGCGACTTTCTACTTAGACATGAGCAAGTACTCTCTTTTTGACAAAGACACAGGTAGTCGCATTGTAAGGGAGCGTTAAGATGCCTTTGCCGTTTGCTAAACACGAAGGAATCATCGATTTCGGAAAAACAGTCATTCTTTCCGAAGCGATGGTAAATGGCGCTGTCCGCTCGCTTTCATTTTCTCTTGATAACGTTCGCTACTTTGAGGAAGAAGTCATCATCAAAGACGGGAAAATCGATTTGAGAAATCTTGTCTGCCGCTACCTCAAAGTCGAAGGCGGAGAGCTTTCTTCGTTCAAGGAAGGGGAAGGATACATCGCTACTCCGGATAAAACCTATGACGATTTGTTCGTTAACACAGAAGGATGGATGGGGGGAGACGGCTTATTCACCTTCAATCTTTTCGGGAATCGGGAAAAAGACGCCGCAAAAGTGCGTACTCTCTGCGTTTTCGGGGACACTTTCTATAACGGGCGCTCAAAAGAGGACTCAAGGCTTTCCCCATGGCTCATGCTCCACAATAGCTACGCCATAATCGAGGGAAAAGAGCCGGATAAAAGCAAAATAAGCTTTTTCGTCAAGCAAGGCGAAAGAGGCAACTATCTTTCCTACCTTGAGCCAAACAATCACCAATCTTTTTCAGGCACCGATGCGAGCAATCTCGTCGATTATTCGCCAAATGAGGTTGAACCGTATTTGAGCTCGTATAACCCGAAAGAGGATATTGAGATCGTCTTCTCTTTTTTCTCCTCGTATCGCATAGACAATATTCGGGTAACGAATTACTTCCTGAACGAAGGGGATAAAGACGCTTATG
>CAVHTL010000123.1:0-2785 GCA_963638955.1 bacterium | reverse complement strand
TCTTCAAGCATAACTTCATCCACCTCAGGAAGCTTAGGGATAATGAAGAACGTCTCCTTCTTCGGAGCCGTTATCTTAAGCGCACTTGGGCTTCTCTTCTTCCTTCCTTCCTTCTTTGCTCTTGTCTCTGCCGCTCACGCGGAGAGGAAAGCGAAGAAAAACCGCAAGATGTGGGCGGAGGATTACGCGAAAGTGGTCTCGCTCAAACACGATTTCGAGAGGATGTATATCGAGGGCAAGAAGCCGCGGCTCAACAAGAGCTACTACAAGCTCATGTGCCGGAAATACGGCTTCTCTTATTACAAGATCAGATACAAGCAGGCTCGTTGAGAGCCTTTTTTCTTTCTCTTTCAAGAAAGCGCTTTGAAAAGGAATGGATGGAATAATGAAGGAGACTGCGTTACATTCTTTTAAACACAAATTAACGGAGAGACAAATGAAGTTGACTTCCATACCCTTAGGCCTCACTTATGACGACCTTCTCCTCATCCCGCAGCATTCCTCCCTCGTCCCTAGCGAGACGAAGACTGACACTTATCTAACGAAAGACATACATCTCAATATCCCGCTTGTGGCTGCGGCGATGGATACGGTCAGCGAGAGTAAGCTAGCAATCGCTTTGGCGCGAGTCGGCGGCATTGCCATCATCCACAAGAATCTATCGATCGAAAGACAGGCGGAAGAAGTGAAAAAGGTCAAAGAAGCCGATGCTTCTTCTCCCTTTGCCGCAACTGATGAAAACGGCAAGCTCCTAGTTGGAGGGGCGATAGGGGCGAACAAAGAAGCGCTTACTCGCGCGAAAGCCCTCATTGAGGCGGGAGTAGACGTTTTGACGCTCGATTCGGCGCACGGCCATAGCGAGAACGTCATCGCGACCGCCAAACTCATAAAAACCAATTATCCATCGATCCCTTTGATCGTCGGCAATATCGTGACCGCGGAAGCTGCGATTGCCTTAAAGGAAGCTGGGGCAGACGCGGTGAAAGTCGGCATCGGCCCAGGCTCTATCTGCACTACGCGCATCGTTGCGGGGGTTGGATATCCCCAGGCTAGCGCCGTCGATGAGGTCGTCAATGCCTTGAAGGGGAGCGAAGTCAAAGTCATCGCCGATGGCGGCATCAAATATTCCGGGGATATCGTCAAAGCCCTCGCTCTTGGCGCCGACACCGTGATGCTCGGCTCTTTGCTTGCCGCCACGGAAGAAGCCCCGGGCGAAAAGAAAGAGATCAACGGCAAAATGTATAAAACATACGTTGGCATGGGCTCACTTGCCGCCATGCAAAGAGGCTCGGCCGACCGTTATTTCCAAGGCGAGACGAAGAAGAAAGAGAAGCTCGTCCCCGAGGGAATCGAAGGCATCCTCCCCATCAAAGGGAGCGTTGAGGAAGTCGTCTATCAGCTTATGGGCGGGGTAAGAAGCGGCATGGGATATTGCGGGGCAAAAGACCTTTCCGTTTTAGCGGCCAAATCGCGTTTCGTCCGCATCACCGACAACGGCTTGAAAGAGAGCCATCCGCACGATGTGAGGATCGCTGTCGAAGCTCCGAATTATGCATCGAAATAAGAATCGATGCCTTTCAATATAAAACGAGAGCAAAATGACTGATTCGCCGCCGAAATAACGGTGGCTTTTCTTATGGAGGGAAAAAAGGCAACGATTCGACAGACTCTCTTCTGTTTTCCCTTGTGCTTGCTTAATCACCGTCAACTTGCACTTGTTTTTTTTGATTATGCTACCGCTCGGAAGGGAAGGCAGCATGAAGAAACCCCTATTGGTGAGCTTGCTATCGCTTTGCTTGGTATCCTCTTCCGCAGTAGCCGCATTCGTATTGTCAAGCGAGGCTAGCAGCGAGGTTGAGGTAGCGGCGAAGATCGCGCCGTACGACAATTTCGCGGGCGGTAGCGAATCCGATCCCGGATCCGCATCCGAAGAGGAGCCCGCAAGCATCGCCATAAGGGAAGCAATCCATCGTCCGCGCTTCGATATAGAAGGCATCGGGACAAGGACCGCTTCTGGGGTCTCAAGTGACTGCGTTCATCCACTCAATTGAGGAAAAAAGGAGAAACGAATGAGAAATTCGAAAATCAAATTATTGACCGGGGCCGCCTGCTTGGCCTTGGTCGGGACCGCATCGGCGGCCTGGGTCTACGCCGGAAGCGCGACGGCAAGCGCCAACATCGGCGTCAAGATCGCGAGCTACGCAAGCGCTGGGACCATTACTCTTAGCGATACCAGCGATATCAAAATCGTCTTAGATAAGGACAGCGTTTATTACCTCGATGGCAAAAATGAGGTTACTGCCACTTATGCACCACCTACCAATCTTTCTGTGCCCACTGGTAAAAAAATAACCTATGCTTACACCTGCTATGTTCAGGGTGGTAACCAAGAGACTGTAGGTTTACACGATTTGATCACATTCCAAGATACTACTAATGTTAAAGAAGAGTATTACATGAATACATGGACTAGCGGACAGGCCTTTACTCTTCCGGCTCTTAAATGGGTTGATGGGAAATGCCCAAGCACTTTCGAAGGTTATAAAGCGTTGCTTGGCAATTCTACTGAGGCCAACGAATCCGAAGACACTGGCGAATTGGATGCGCCAGAGAGTTGGTATATGAAGCTTGAGGTTGTCGCCGCTGTTATAGATGAGGCGTAATCAATCAAAAAAACAATTATGAATCAAGCGTGAGCCAATCGTCTTTCGTTGACTCGCGCTTTATTGGTAATCAAAAAGAAAAAGTGAAATATGAAGAACTCTAAAATCAAATTGTTGACCGG
>CAVHTL010000122.1:0-2800 GCA_963638955.1 bacterium | reverse complement strand
CGATTTTGGCATTTTCTCGGATGAGGTATGCCAGACAAAGTTCAAAGATGGCAGTGGAAGCAAAATCGCTGATGCGGATTTAAAATTGACGCCTACTGTCAATAACGTATTCATTAAGGCGCCTTTGGGCTTCTCTTACGATGAAACTCTCAGCGACGGCGCCAAGCAAAAATACGCTCTCGGCACCCTTAAGGTCGATGTTGAAATTAATACCGCTATTCTCGCTAAAGGCGATGTCAGGGCCACCGCAAAATTGCAAGGATATAAGAAAGCGACTGTTACTTCGGGTGACGGCGACACTCAAACAACATCTGAACAAGATACTTATTTCACCAAATACAAGTCCGGTAATTTCTTTACCGAAGGCTATGACACTAATAGTATCTCTTATCCAGCGGTTACATTCGAGAAAGGGACGACTGTCGATGATGGCGATTTCAGCAAAGTAACCCATTACATTGACACCGCCATTGAAGAAAGTGGTCAATGGTGCGTGATCAATTTGGATTTCTCGAACGCCATCACAGCCACCGATTTCCTCGATATCGCTGAAATGGACACTCCATTCAAGGTGACGCTTTCATGGGGCGATTATGACGCTGCTGATGGCAGAGCCGATGTTGATAATCAAATGAAGCCAGGCGTTTATGTGAGAGGCAACAAAACCGCTTGGAAAGATTCCAGCGATTATCGCATGGTCCCCAATGTCAACAAAGCAAATATTGACGGCAATCTTATTGAGTGGATGTATGAAGGCGTTGATGGCTTTGACGAAATGAAAGTCTATGACGCGAATACCAATCTAACAGATAAATGGATTTCTTGCCGCAATCCTAAGAAGGGTGCGAATGGTGAAACGTCTGGAGTCTACAAAGACGATAACGGCAATGCCATATTGACAAAGGATTCTTACACCTACGACGTCTATTACATTCGTAACGCTACGTCTGATGTTGGCTTCTGGGCTTCAAGCAAGGCGAAAGAAAAAGCTTAATGTAGGCGTTAGCCATATCATCAATCGACATTTCAATACTTCATCACTGCGGGGCCTACTCATCTAGGCTCCGCATTCATGGCATATTTATGGAAGAAAAGAAGAAAAAGAAACGCAATTTCTTTTCGCTCATCGGCGAGGTGATTCTATGGGTCCTTGCCCTCTTTTGCGTTTCTACTTCCATTTGCAACATCATCGACTCGCACACGAATTACGGGTGCTCGTATTTTGGCTATCGGACATCGGTCATCGTGAGCGAGTCGATGGCCTATCGCAATCCGGAGAATACGTATTTAGACGACTCGCTTTCCCAGATTGCGAAATACGATGTGATCACCGCGAAAGTCGTGAGCTATGAGGAAATAGAGATATACGATGTCGTCTTGCACGTTGAAGAAGCGGGGCTCATTTGTCACCGCGTCGTCGATAAATACGAAAGCGATGGCGTCCAATATCTCGTCACTAGAGGCGACTCGAATAACCTCGATGATGCCCCTTTTGCCTATTCCTCTTTTAGGGGCAAGGTCATCAACGTCATACCGAAGATCGGGGAATTCGTCCTCTTCATGCAAAGCGTCTATTTCCTCCTTGGCATCTTTTTAGCGGTCTTCGTTGTGTCTTTCCTTTGCTTCCTCTTCTCTTTTCTCGATAAGCGGGGCGAGAAAGGCCTAACGGAAGATGAATCAGCGAAAGATGGCCCAATCGATACGAACGATTTGGCCTCTGCATCAAGGATTGATGATGGCGGATCAATCTCTCTTATAGAGCAGCCTTCTTGCTCAGCGACAAGCAAAAAGCAGTATTGCGTGCTCTCTTATAGAAAGAGGAGCGTCCGCAGACTCTGCATTTCGAAAGCAAGATGCCAAACAACACATAAGCGCTACAGCGTGACGAAAAGCAGCAAACAAAAGAAAGGAGTGTATCTAAGATGAAAGCAAAGCGGAAACGTTTGATTCTTTCTTCCTCTCTTTTGTTTGCCTCTTTTTTGGCCGTGTCTATCAATCACGCCTTCTCCTCCCCTTATATTCTCAATAATGCCTCTTCCATTGGGATTGGCATCAGCGGGATCAAATTGGGCGATGCTTCCTATTATGTGTTTTTCGGCGATCAGAATTATCAAGGGCTTATCGATGATAATAACGATGGCGTTTATACTGCCTCTATCAATGTCAATGAAGCTTCTACTTATTCTTACAAAATCACCGATAGCTTCGGCAAGGAATTGTATAGTTCTAGCGAATTTAATCTCGGCATCACCGGTGATTTCAGCCTTTCTTTTGATGCCACTGATAAATCGAATTACTCATCATCTTTGACCTATTCCTTGTCGCTTGTTGATGAAGGCAATGCCTTTGACGCTAGCGATACTGCTTTGCCGTATTGCTCTTTCTATAGCGGAGTAGTCACCCCAACCGATTATTACATCATCGGTGATATCGCCGCAAAAGCTGATGGAGTTACCTCTACATGGGATAAGACCTCCGGCGTCAGGATGAGCACGAACATAGATAATTCCGCTGATTTGGGGATCGCTAAACACGTATATCTAGAGGGTAACAATTCATTCAAAATCAGCTGCTATTACATCGATGGTGGAACTTCTGGTCAATCGTGGTATGGCTATTCAAAAATCAATTCCACCTATAGCGGCGCTTATTCCTCTTTCACCAATAACAGCGACGATAACATCATCGTCAATTCCGGTGCTTCAGGATATTACGATATTCGCTTAGGCTCCGATTACCAAATCTACATCAACAAGAGTTCATCGCAAGAAGCTGAGCCAAGCAAAATCCAAGCCACCTC
>CAVHTL010000121.1:0-2835 GCA_963638955.1 bacterium | reverse complement strand
CGCTTCCAGAATCGTATGTGTAGTTGTATGAATACTCTTTTTTGCCAGCGTAAGTCTGTGCCAGAGATTCCAAAAGATAGAAAGTGTAGTCGGCAGCGTATTGCCCCGTCCAGATAAATGGGGTGATTCCTTTGGAAATCATAAAATCGCAAAGAGCGTAGAACTCCTCGTATGAAGACGGGAGCCCGTCGTCTTCCGTGCCATAAACACCGTCCGGCCCAGTGGATCGTTTTTCGGAAGCGGTTATGATGAAGCCGTTGTTTCCGTTGTCTTCTTCATCCGAAAAATAAAGTTTTTCTTCGGTAAATAGGTCTTTGTCGTACACAACGCCGCAAAACACCTCGTAATGTGGGATACCATAATAGTGCCCATCATAAGCGGTGAGCGCCGTCTTCTGTTCGTCGCTCATTTTGTCGCCAATCTTCTTGTTGTCGTTAGGGTTTACGTCGTTGATTACGTCATCAATGGCTAAGAAATCGCCTTTTGACACATAGCTGTTGTATGGAATGTATTCGTTGAAGAGGACATCGATTGCGCTGCCCCTAAAGGTGCTTGCCATCGTTCGTCCGTTTTCTTTCGTTTTAGAAAGAAGAACTTGTACGCCTTTTTTGCCTTCCTCATAAGAATTCTCTTTTTCGCTTTCTTCAAACGCTTTGATGAGAGGCGTAAGCCAATCGCTTCCGACCCCACCATCGAAATTGGCGACATAAAGCTGAGTCATATCGGTTTTGATTTCTACGTCATCTCCCCGTTGAACGCAGGCGCTTAAAAAAGGGAGCGTCAAGACGGTCACTAACGGCAATGTGGCTTTGATGCTTTTCTTCATTTTTATTCTCCTTTTCCTTTATGAAGTTTATCCAATAAAATCGGGGCAAAAGCGCCGCCGACAACTGTGCGATTCACGAAATAAAGTTCTTGATGTTCGCCATATCTAGCCGGATTCCCCTCTCTAGCGTCAAGCCAGTCGCCAAAAGGAACGCGCATGGCGCTTTCCTTGAGGTATTTGACAATTGTTGAATAATAGCGGCTTTTACTCTCTTTTTTGGCCAAAGAGCTGATCCAAATCTGCCAATCGGCTTTGGCCCAAGAGGAACGGGAGTCTAATGGCAAGCCAAACTCAAGGAATTTCGTTTCGTATTCGTCTAGCTCTTTTGCATACGTTTCTTTTTTGAACAAATCGGTGCCGATAAGCTTGTCTATATATAGGTTATATTTAAGCGAGTAGCGTTTGTCTTTATCCTCGCCGCTCATTGGAATATAGTCACCTAAGCTTAGGCTCTCGATTTTCTTAGCGCGCTCTTCAGCGTTCTCAAGATAAGGGGTGCCGTCTTTTCCTAGCCTGTCTTCAATTTTGCCAAAACAAGCGATTCCAATCGCCATTTTGATGGCTAAGTTGACGTTTTTATCGCTCGGCCCCGCAAAATCATCGGTGCAAAGCTGATTGGTCGGCAACGGCGGCTGTTTTATGAGGTAATCACACCATTTTTGTAGCGTTGCTTCATAACGTCTAACGAAAGAATCGTCGCTTGATGTGATGCTTAAGAGCAATGACAGTATTAGCAAATTTCCACATTCTTCCACTGGCATTTGTCGCTTATCGTCTGTTATGGCCTTCATTGACGGATAGGCATAAAAAGGGGGCAAAACGGAAGATGTGGCGCTTAAATAGCCTAATTCAGGGCAAGTTTTGACGCCGTAAAACTGGCCCAAGCAGAAGGGATAGACACCGCAATCGTGCGGAGCGTAAGGAAGATCCCAAGATGGAAACTCAGCCAAATCCATTACCGGTATAAGCATTCCTTCGAGAAGCTTTGGGTTATATAGCGCATACAACGGGGATGATGGGAAGGTCACATCAACTGTCGCTATGCAACCATCTGATCCGTTTTCTTTGCTCAAGAAGAGCGTCCTTCCTTTATCATCAATGACTAGTTTATGACCGGAGACCGATTGACGGTAACTTGCAACGAGAATGTGCCAATACTCATCAGGGTAACCTTTAGCATCTTTTTTGACTAGGTCTTCAAAATTGTGGATTTTATGTAAGACCGCTTCGACGTTTTTGTGTGCCGAGTCCATTGCGGCAATAAAAGACGGATGCTCCTTGAAACAAACGCTCCTAAGGGGCTCGCCATAATAAAGAATGTCAACGATACCGTCTCTGCCTATTGTGAAATGCCCAGCTGCGCTGCTCGCGTTTGCATAATCGTCATAGACTACTATGCTCATTTCCTTATCAAGGGCATATAGCTTCTCGATGTTCCTTTCCGGAATTAGCGAATCGATAGGCAAATGTGCGGAGTTGGATCCAGCAAGATAATAAAATCCCCCGTCCGGACCGTCCAAATCAACGCTTTGCGACAAAACGTTATAAGAATCGCGGCCAATATAAGAAATCGAGCAGTTCTCGTTTGAAATAGTGTCAGCACGAACGGTGTTTTTCTTTTCGTAGACCAGATTCTCGCCCAAGCACAAGAGCACCCGTATGTTATGTTTAGACTTCGATTCGAAGGAATAGGCCAAATAGCAAACAGGGGTTCCTAGAATCATCTCGTCGTCTAAAGGCAGCGGCGAAACAAACGAAACGCGAAAAGAATAATCGTCTTGTTCAAAAACGTAATTGGTGGCCATCAGTTCGACAGACACATCGGTTTCGTTTAAAGCGTTGTAGCGCGGGTCAATGCCTAGAAAGCGATAGGTTATCCCGTCGACTACCAAATAACCTCGTAGGTCACGCTGGGCATTACGCCAATCGGTCACGGGGGTCGTAAGAAATTCGTCGTTTGACCAAATCGAAAAAAACGGATCTTTTGTGAACAAGGGGTAACTTGGAAG
>CAVHTL010000120.1:0-2837 GCA_963638955.1 bacterium | reverse complement strand
CACCGTGACCGACTGCGAGCCAGGGGTGAGAGGGGATACCATCACTAACGGCGGGAGCAAAGACGCGACATTGGAGACCGGCATGAAAATCCGCGTCCCTCTCTTCATCAACCCAGGCGATAAAATCTCTGTTGATACAGCGACTGGCAAATACGACGGGAGAGCCTAATAATGGTTTGGGATCCAAGCTGGTTCGGGTTAGTGATCGCCGCCTTGGTGATTGGACTAGTCGGCGGCTTCTTCGGCGCTAGAGCCCTCATCAAGAGCCAACTCAAGAAGAACCCCCCGATCAACGAGAACATGATTCGCGCGATGTACATGCAAATGGGGCGGAAGCCATCGGAAGCCCAGATTCGCGCCGTGATGAATTCCGTTCGCAAGAACATGGACAATCAATAAGGGAAGCAAGCGAAAAAAGCGGCCTTCAAAGGCCGCTTTTCTTTTTGTAATCACTAGAATCAATGCAAGAGATTTATTTTCAAAATAAGCTAGGTTTAATCGAAATAAATTAATAATACTGAATTTACTTAATATCTACTAATTATTTACCAAATAAATTGTAGGCTTTTTCTGTATTGCCCTTAAGCCTCTCTATGTTTTCCCGGTGGCGGAAAATGAGGAGAAAGGCGATAAGAGTCGTGAACAAACCTTCTTCCCAGGAGGGAGATATAACCAAAGCGAGGCCGGCGTTATAAGAAAGAAAGGAGAGATCGCATCCATAACCGTCGACGATAACAAGAATCCACGTAATGAGAGTCAATATGAGACAAGAGATGATGCTTGCAAAGGAGACGATATTCCTCTTTTTGCCGATTTTATAGACCGAGAAGAAGACGATGAAATCCAAGAGGAAGAGGAGATAAGAGGCTCCGCCCGTGCTTCCCATGAAGCATGCAACGGCCTTTCCTCCCTTGAAGCCTATATAGACGGGATAGCAGTGCCCGATGGCGGAAAAGAAAACCGCGAGCCAGACGTAGAATATGCCTTCATCCCATAAACTGATGACCTCTTTTAGGGGCGAAAAGGCCACTATCGCGTAGGCGGCCCATAAAACTACGACCGTCTTCAAGATATCGAGAATTATTACGACGACGCCGACTTTTTTGCCGAGGACGCGCGATGAATTCGTGCCGCCTGAGCCGTGCGACCCCTCGTCTCGAGGGTCTTTGTTGAAGAATAGCTTCCCGATGATCACTCCATTTGGTATGGAACCTATCAAATACCCGAATAGAGCAAGCGATAAGGCGGTCAATATATTCCAAAACGCATTCATTTCTCTTTCTCTTTCGCGGCACAATTATGGTTTAGGCAGTCTTTACTTGCAACGAAAAGGGGACGATTAAAAACGCCGTATCCACGGCCCGAAACGCTCTATTAATAAATTAATAGGGTGGCAATAAGTCAAGAAAAGCGTATAATGCC
The DNA here is from genome assembly GCA_963638955.1 of bacterium. Lineage (GTDB taxonomy): Bacteria > Bacillota_I > Bacilli_A > RFN20 > CAG-826 > UBA4951. Next base: position 1,415 of record CAVHTL010000120.1, on the reverse strand, counting down.
TAAGGATATTTTTGGACACGTCATCATGGTTGATTTTGAGAAAGCTGAGCGAGATTATCGCGCGAAAGACATCGAGCTATTGAGCGAGATGGAGGGAGTCAGGAAAAGGCCTGGCATGTATATCGGCTCCACTAACGCCACCGGCCTGCATCATTTGGTGTGGGAGATTGTCGATAACGCGGTCGATGAGGCCGCCAACGGCTTTGGAAGCAAAATCACCGTGACGATTCATAAAGACGGCTCGGTTCAAGTCGACGATGAGGGGCGTGGGCTCCCTGTCGACACGCACGAAGCAAGCCACATGCCTGCCGTTCAGCTCATTTTCACAACCCTCCACAGCGGCGGGAAATTCAATAGCAAAGTCTACTCGACCTCCGCTGGTCTCCACGGCGTCGGGGCCACGGTCACCAATGCCTTGTCCGAATGGCTCGATATCACGGTTTGCCGCGAGGGCGGGATGTATCACATCCGTTTTCATAACGGCGGCGAGCTAGAGACGCCACTAGAAAGAATCGGCGACACCAAAAGGCACGGCTCATCGATACGCTTTAAGCCGGATGGCAAGATTTTCTCGACCACCGAATTCAAATGGGAAACGATCTACAACCATTTGCAGGAAGACGCTTTCCTTTGCAAAAAAGTGCGCTTCATCCTCAAAGACGAACGCACTGGATTGAGCCATGAATTCTATTACGAGAACGGGTTGCGGGAATACGTCGAGAACTTGACTTCGAACAAGACCCCTCTAGGAGACATCATCGATTTCGAGGACAAGAATTCGCCAATCAAGATCGAAATCGCGATGCAGTGGTGCCAAAGCGATTATAGCGATCACCCGCTTAGCTACGCTAACGGTGTCAGGACCGCAGCTGGCGGCACCCATGAAGACGGCTTCAAAAGCGGCCTCACCAAAGCCATCAACGACTGGGGGATTTCCACAGGCGTCATCAAAGACAAAGACCGGATTGACGGCAACGATCTTCGCGAAGGCTTGACTTATGTCATCGCCGTCAAAATCCCCGAGAACAAGCTCGAATACGAGGGGCAGACCAAAGGAAAGCTCGGCACGCCCGACGCCTTTCAAGCCTGCAGTTCCTTCACCTGCGACCAATTCACTTATTACATAACCGAGCATAAGGAATTCGCCATCAACCTCATCAAGAAATGCCAGGCGGCGAAAGAAGCTAGGGAAGCGGCGCGAAAAGCGCGCGATGCCGCTAGAGGGAATTCAAGCAAAAAGAAGGCCCAGGATTACATCATATCCGACAAATTGGCCCAGGCCCAATCGAAGGATTATGCCCAAAACGAGCTATTCATCGTCGAGGGAAACTCCGCTGGAGGCAGCGCCAAAAACGGGCGCGATAGGATCCATCAAGCCATTCTCCCTCTGCGTGGAAAGCCGCTCAATACTGACT
>CAVHTL010000119.1:0-2874 GCA_963638955.1 bacterium | reverse complement strand
GAGTAAGGGGGAACGAGCAACTTTTTCACTAGAGGAGAAAAGGATGTGTTAAGATACTGCCGTTAAAAAAGGAAAAAGGAAAAATGAAAAAGACATTCGAACTCGACTTTGAAGGAAGAAAAATCATCGTCGAGACCGGAGAGATCGCCAAACAAGCCGATGGGGCGACCTTCATCCGCTTCGGAGACACCGTCGTTTTATCGACCGCCTGCTGCTCCGATAACCCAAAAGAAGGGGATTTCTTCCCTCTCACCGTCGACTACATCGAGAAACAATACGCCATCGGGAAAATCCCGCAGTCCTTCCTTCGTAGGGAAGGCAGACCCGATGAGCACGGCATCTTAAGCGCCCGTCTCATCGATAGGCCGATCCGCCCGCTTTTCGCGGAAGGCTTCAGAAACGAAGTGCAGCTCGTCAACACCGTCATGAGCTGCGATCCTGATTACACCCCAGAGATGACGGCGATGCTAGGGAGCTCCCTAGCGTTATGCATCAGCGACATCCCCTTTGACGGACCAGTGGCTGGGGTAATCGTTGGAAGAGTCGACGGCAAATTCATCATCGATCCGACCGTCGAAGAAAAAGTCAAGAGCGATATCAATCTCACCGTGGCTGGCACAAGCGATGCCATCATGATGGTGGAAGCTGGGGCTGACGAAGTGGATGAAGAGACGATGCTCGATGCCATCATGTTTGGGCATGAAGCCATCAAAAAGCTCTGCGCCTTCCAAAAAACCATAATCGAGGAAATCGGGCACAAGAAACGCGAAATCAATCTCTATGCCCCTGATCCGGAAGTCAAAAAAGACATCGAGGAGAGAATCGGCGCGAAGATGGTCAAAGCCATCTCAATCTTCGATAAGCTCGAGAGACAAGATGCCATCGATGCGCTCAAAAACGAGATCCTCGATGACTACGATTCGCGGAAATACGACAACGAGAAAATCCACGCGAAGACCATGATGATGGTGAATGACATCCTCGAAGGCATGGTCGCCAATGAAGTGAGACGCCTCATCACCGAGGAGAAGATTAGACCCGATGGCCGCAAAGTGGACGAGATCCGCCCGCTTGACGCCCAAGTCGATTTGCTTCCACGCGCCCATGGTAGCGCGATGTTCACCCGTGGTCAGACCCAAGTCATCTCCACGACGACTCTCGGCCCGCTCAGCGACGCCCAGCTCATCGACAATCTCTCTGGCGAGAGCGAGAAGAGATTCATGCATCAATACAATTTCCCGCCTTACAGCGTTGGCGAGATCGGACGCATGGGAAGCCCAGGCAGACGCGAAGTCGGCCATGGCGCTTTAGGAGAGAGAGCTCTCTCTTACGTTCTTCCAAGCGTTGAGGAATTCCCCTACACCATCCGCACGGTGGCTGATGTAGTCGAAAGCAACGGCTCTAGCTCCCAGGCCTCGATCTGCGCAGGCTGCATGAGCTTAATGGCAGCTGGCGTCCCGATCAAAGGCATCGTCAGCGGCATCGCGATGGGCTTAATAAGCTCTGGCCCATTCGACGGCAAGCATCCTTATACCATCCTCACCGATATCCAAGGTCTAGAGGACCACTTCGGCGACATGGACTTCAAGTGCGCTGGCACCGAAAAAGGGCTCACGGCTCTTCAAATGGATATCAAGATCCACGGCGTCACGCGCGAGGTCCTAAGCGAAGCTCTCGCCCAAGCCAATAAAGCGCGCGCTGAAATCAGAGACGTTCTCAAGGCTGCGATCCCAGCCCCGAGAGAGGAAGTGAGCGAATACGCGCCGAAGATGACTCACTTCACGATCGACCCAGACAAGATCAGAGACGTCATCGGAACGGGCGGAAAAGTCATCAATGACATCATCGCCAAGTGCGACAACGTCAAGATCGATGTCGAGGACAGCGGCGATGTGACGATTTATCACGTGAAGCGCGATATGATCAATAAAGCCAAAGAGATGATCGAGAATATCGTAAGAGAAGCCAAGATTGGCGAAATCTACGAAGGAACGGTCAACCGCGTCGAGAATTACGGCGCCTTCGTGAATCTCTTCGGCGACACCGATGGGCTTTGCCACGTTTCGCGCCTTGACTGGAAATACGTCGAAGACGCGAGCAAAGTCGTCAAAGTCGGCGACAAGCTCAAGGTCGTTGTCATCGGAATAGAGGAAGGCAAAGTCAAGGTCTCGCACCGCGAATTCCTCGATAAACCGGCTGATTACGTCGAACGCCCCGAAAGAAGCGGAAAAATGGGAGGGAAAGGAAACGGCTCCTTCCATGGCGGACATAGAGGCGATCACAAAGGCGGACGCCACTAAAGAAGAGGAAACCTCCTGATTCGGGAGGTTTTTTCTTTCTCTCCCTTGACGGAGAGGAAAGCCTTTTTACCATGAAGATGCGGGATTACCCGCGCACCGGTGGGAAACGAGATATATCTTAAGCGCTCTAATTGAGTCGCCGTCCACTGGGGACCGCTTCGGCGGTTTTCCTTCACTCTCTTATGGAAGTTTATATATATTCAGACGAATCCGGGACCTTCGATTACCTGCATAACGATTATTTCGTCTATGGCGGGGTGATTTTCCTCTCCAAGCCCAAGAAAGACGAGGTTAGTAGACGTTATCTATCGCTAGAAAGGGAGATAAGGAAAGAGCTTAACTTCCCTCGCGATGAGGAGATAAAAGCCTCGAAGATAGGGAAGAAAGAGAAGAGAAGGCTTCTTTCTCTCACGCATAGCGAAGGCTGCTATCCCTTTGGGGTGGTGATCTCACTTAAGAATCTCACCCTTAAGGAAGAGATATCTTCCTCGAGCAAGAGCAAGCAGCGTTACATGGATTACGCCTATAAGCTCGGAGTCAAAAACATGCTTAAATCCTTCATTGAGCGAGGGAT
>CAVHTL010000118.1:0-2880 GCA_963638955.1 bacterium | reverse complement strand
GGAACATATGGGATTTGATGATATTCGCTTCTTTCTTATTGATGGCGAAATGCTCTTTGGCATTGTGATAGGCAAAGAAGGGGTGACGGAAGCCGTGCAGCTTATGCCCCTCTCCGCTCTTATGCCAGTCGTAGAGATAGAAATCGTGGAGGAGCGCCCCGCGGATAAGGCTCCTATAATCGATATCGAGTCCTTTCTTTTTGGCGTAGAGATAGGCGTATTCGGTCACCAAGAGAGAGTGCTCGTAGACGCTTACTGAGCCATGGGCGCAGTAATCTTTCATCCGCGCGTAGATTTCGCTAGAGATTATCTCTTCGGCCACTTCTTTGAAATAACTATCCTCGATCATCGCTTTTCCCCTTCCTTTATTCTCTCGTATAGCCTTTTGGCCACTTCGTTAGGCAATAACTGGCTCAATTCCTCGACGCTTGCCTTTTTTAAGCTCTCGAGCGTCGGGTAATGCTTTCTGAGCATCTCTTTCCTTTTCTCCCCGATTCCCTCGATATCGTCGAATAAGCTCTTGCACATGTTTTTCCTTCGCCTTTCTTTATGGAAAGATATGGCGAAGCGATGCACCTCGTCTTGCATCCTCATAAGCAAGAAGAAGAGAGGAGAGCCTTTGGAGAGAGGATAGAGATTCTTGTCTATATCGATGATGCCCTCGGTCTGATGCTTCTCGTTTTTGTAAATCCCGAAAACGGGGAAAGACACATCGGCTTTCTTTAGGGCGCCACTTGCGGCTTCAACCTGGGTGTAGCCCCCATCGACAAGAAGCAGGTCAGGCATCGATAAGCCTTCGTCTTTAAGACGCTTGTAGCGGCGATAAGTTACCTCTTCCATCGAATGGAAATCATCGCCGGCGTTTTCCGGAGAAAGGCGATATTTCCGATACATCTTCTTGCACGGGGACCCGTTGATGAAGCACACTTCCGCCCCTACGGCGTTAGACCCCTCCAAATGCGAATTGTCGAATAGCTCGATCCTCATCGGGGGCTTTATCGACAAAAGCGCGCCGAGTTCTTCGAGAAGCGATACTTTGTCGTCTTCTAGCCGAGCGCTTGCAAAATGCGCATCGAGCGCTTCTCTGGCGTTCATTGTCGCGAGGTCTATTTGCTCCAAAAGCCTCCCTTCTTTGGGGTGCACTATTTTGCTTTCGGGGAAAAGAGTGAGGAATTCCTCGTCGAAAGAGGGGAGATTGATCGCGATCTCTTTTGGAAGCTCATGGTCTAGGTAATAAGGCTCAAGGAGTTCTCCCATTTGCTCGGCTACCTCGCCAAAAGAAGGCACGACCATACTCTTTTTGCCAAGGAGCGCGCCTTTGCGGTATGAGAGAATCGCGATAGAAAGATACCCTTCTCGCTCCGAGAAGCCTATGGCGTCGCGGCTTACCTTATCAAGGCTATTCTCGACGTTTTGCTTGCTCACCGCGCTTTTGATCGCAAGAAGTGTGTCGTAATAGTATTTCGCGTCTTCGTAGCGTTCTTCTTCGCTCGCCTTCTCGATTTTCTCTTCAAGCATCTTTTTGGCTTCCGAAATATCGCCATCGAGAAAGCGCCTGATTTTTTCGTAAAGAGAAAGAGAGGCGGCCTCATCGATTTCTCTTTCGCAGGGAGCAAGGCACTGGCCGAGTTCGTAATACAAACACGCTTTATGCCCCATCGTCTTGCATTTTCTCGTCGGGTAGAGGGAAGAGAGGAGATTTATCGTCTTGTAGGCCTCTCCGCTAGAAGGGAAGGGGCCATAATAATAAAAGCGCTTGTCGAGACAGTTGCGGCTGATTTTGAGCTGCCCATCCTTCTTTTTCACCGCGATATAGGGATAATGGCTATCGTCGGTGAGCATGATGTTGTAACGCGGATAAAAGGTCTTAATGAGGTTCATCTCGAGGATAAAGGCCTCTTTGTCGGTGTTGACGATGATGAAATCGAAATCGTCGACGTGCGATACCATCGCCTCGACTTTGCCGTATTGGGGTCTAAAAAAATACTGGCTCACCCGCTTTTTGAGATTCTTGGCTTTGCCGATATAGATGATGTTTCCGTCTATATCCTTCATCTCGTAAACGCCGGGCGTCTCGGGCAAAAGGTCAATCCTGGCTTTCAGTTTTTCGCTCAATTCCTTCATTTGAGATAGACGATGGTCGCCCCACCCCCGCCTTCGCTCCCGTCCGCCCCTTCGTAACGCAAAATGAATTCTTTGTGGGAGGAGCAATATTCCTGCACTAGGCGTCGGAGGGCCCCTGATCCCCAGCCATGGATTATCCTCACGCGCTTAAGGCCTTTGTACCTGCATGAATCGAGGTATTTCTCGAGACTCAGTTTAGCCTCATCCACGTGCTGCCCGATCAGATTGAGCTCAAGGGGCGTTCCTTTTTGGAGAGAGAGCTCATCGAGCTTCAATGAGGAAGTCTCTTTCCTCTTCTCCTCTTTCGGGGCTTCAATGGCGATGACTTTGTCTTTCTTCGTATGGAAAGAGAGCCCTTCTTTCGTGACGATAGTCACCTTGTTCCCGCTTATCTCGCTTAGGCGCCCAGAGACGAAGGCGCTAGGGATATTCACGTAATCGCCGACTTTGACTTCGCCCGTGTAGCGTTCCTCTTCTTCCTCTTTCTCGCGGAGAGAGGCTAGTTTGCTCCTTGCCGAGATTACTTCATGCATCTTGACCTCGTTCCGCTGCACGGATTTGAGGATATCCTCCATCTCCTTTTCGTAAGATGATAAAAGATCTTCTTTTTTCTTTTCTACATCCATTAAAAAGCTCGCCTCGCGTTTCGATAAATCGCTCTCTCTTTTTTCGTAAGCGGCGAGTTTTTTCGCCAATTCCGCTTGCTGGAGAACAGCCTTCTCCTTTTCTTCCTCTGCCTTGCGGGTGGACTCGGAG
>CAVHTL010000117.1:2463-3125 GCA_963638955.1 bacterium | reverse complement strand
CAGCTCGTTCAAGCTGACCTTTTTATTCCTTGCGCGTCAAAAAGAGAAAATTGTGATTGAAATTTGCTTCTTGCCCCTTAAAATCAGTCCCATCGGCAAAGAAAAGGAAGAGTAATTCCCTCTAGCCAAATAGAGAGCCCCGGACGGTGGAAGCGAGGTTGGGGAAAGGGAACGAACATGGCCTTGGAGCTGAAAGGGCGAAAGATAGTAGCCCTTCCCGGGATCGCCCGTTATAGCGAGAGGGTTTGCTTGAACCTAATAAGGCGCATCCGCGTGAGCGGGGCGCGAATGAAGGTGGTACCACGGCTTTATGCCCGTCCTTCGATAGAAGAAAGGACGGGTTTTTCTGTCCTTGAAAGGAGAAAATGGCCTTATTAGAAATCAAACATTTAAGTAAATCCTTCGGCCCTTACAAGGTTCTTGACGATATCAATCTCGATATAGAGCAAGGCGATATATACGGCATCCTCGGCTTATCGGGGGCGGGGAAATCGACGCTCGTGCGCTGCATCAACTCGCTCGAGAAATTCGATGATGGAGAGATCCTTTACGAAGGCAAAACGCTTTGCTCGCCTTCTAAATCGATCAAAAGGGCGGAAAGAGCGAAAATCGGGATGATCTTCCAATCCTTCAACCTTCTTGAGCAAAAGACGGTCCTCGAT
>CAVHTL010000117.1:0-2453 GCA_963638955.1 bacterium | reverse complement strand
GTCCTCGATAACGTGAAGCTCGGCCTCATCGTGAACCATTACCCGAAAAAGGAAATCGAGCCTATCGCGCTCGACGCTTTGAAGCGGGTCGGTTTAGCGGATAAGCTCCGCTCCTACCCAAGCGAGCTCTCGGGCGGGCAGAAGCAAAGAGTGGCTATCGCTAGAGTGCTGGCCTTGAAGCCGCAGATTCTTTTATCTGATGAGGCGACTTCGGCCTTAGATAACGAGAACACCAATTCGATCCTCTCTCTCCTCAAGTCGCTCAATGAAGAATACGGCTTATCGATAATCCTCATCTCCCATCAGCTAAACGTCATCGAAAGCGTCTGCAACAAAGTGGCGATTCTAGACCACGCGAAAATCGTGGAAAAAGGGAATATCGAGGATGTCTTCTTGAGCCCAAAGAGCGAAGTGACGAAAAAGCTCGTCTATTCCTCTTCTCTCAATACCGCTTATGACGAAAGCAAGATGATTCGGATCCTATTTGACGGGAATACTGATGAGCCGCTGCTCTCCGATATCGTCATGAAGTGCTCATTGTCTTTGTCCGTGGTCTACGCCTCGACGAAGCTCATGAACGATAAAATCTACGGGCAGATGATCATCAAATGCCCGAAAGACAAGAAAGCGGTGGAGAAGCTCGAGAAATACCTCGCCTTCAAGAATATCTCCTACGAGGAGGTCAGCGATGAACATTGATTTCTGGAAAATAACCTATGAAACGCTCTTGATGACCTTCATCTCGACTTTCCTTGCTTATCTAGTGGGGGTGCCCCTTGGCGTGGTTCTAAAAGTGACTGGCAAAAACGGATTGCATCCGAATAAGGCAATCAATATGACCCTTGGCATTCTCGTCAATTTCCTCCGGAGCGTCCCTTGCCTTATCCTCACCGTCATCCTTCTCCCCCTCAATAGGGCTATATTAGGCAAAGGGACGGGGGTGTGGTACGCCATGATTATCCCGCTTTTCTTCTCTTCCTTCGCCTTTGTCGCTAGAAGCGTTGAACAGTCTCTCCTCGATGTCGATAACGGGGTGATTGAAGCCGCCAAATCGCTCGGCGCGAGCGACATTGACATCATCTTCCGGGTGATGGTGGTGGAGGCTAGAAGCTCCTTGCTCCTTGGGCTAGCGATCACGCTTGTGAATGTGCTTGGTTACACCTCCTTTGCTTATAATATCGGCGCAGGAGGGCTTGTAAGCGAGATATGGAGATATTACACGAAAAACACCAGTGACTTCTTATCCTCTCCCGCCTTCTGGATCATGATCGCGATCGTGGTGTCTCTCACCACTTTGATCCAGGAAATAGGCTTATTGCTCGCGAAAAAAATAGACAAAAGAAAGAAACTCAAATAGAGGTAAAAACAATGAAAAAACCATTAAAATTATTCTTCGCCCTTCCCTTATTCGCCCTTTTTTCTTGCTCAAATAGCAACGAGAAAGTCATAAGCGTGGCCGCAAGCGAGATCCCGCACGCTGAGATCCTCAATAACGCCGTCAAGCCTTTAGTCGAAAAAGAAGGCTATACCCTAGAAGTGAAAACCTTAGACTGGACGCTTCAAAACGATGCCGTCAGTAACGGCGATTACGATGCGAATTATTTCCAGCATCGTCCCTACTTGCAGCAATACGATTCGGGAGCGGCCACATATAACGCTACATCTTATTCTTATACGAAGCTTTTCCCAACGGCCACGGTGCATTTTGAGCCGCTCCGCATATATCCTGGGAAAAAGAAGGCGAGCGATTTTGCCTCGGAAAAAAGAAACAGCACCTACGAGATCTGCAATGACGTGTCAAACGAAATCAGGGCTCTTGATCTTCTTGTCTCTTCTGGCGTCATCGATAGCTACGAAGTGGATGAATCCGGGGCCCCGAAGAACATCCCGTCTTTCATCACCCCGATCGACGAGAGTCTGCTCGTTGCTTCCTTAAGCGATTACGATTACGCCGTTTTGCCCACCAATAGCGCACTCACTGGCAAACTCAAGGCCGACGATTCTTTGCCAGTGGAAAGCGACGAGCTGAAGAAGAAAAACGCCAATGTGGTGGCCGCGAGCGTGAATAAATACAAAAACGATGAGGCCTATAAAGAGAAGATCGACGTTTTGACGGAAGCTCTTCTTTCAGAAGAAGTCGCTAACTACATCACGAGCCGATATCTTGGGGTTGTCGCGGTGGCTCAGGAAGACCTTCGGTGATTGCTCTTGGGTTTTAAGGAAAAAAGCCATCTTCATCTCAAAGGCGCTTTTCCGGACACGCTCCTATTTAGTGTTTTTCGTATTTAGATTTTTAACTAAATAGAATTCTAATCAGCTGCGTATTTTATATCTCCATTTTCCACACATGTGGAATCCGTTGTGTCCCTAAATCTACGAAAGCGCCTATATGATTAACAAACATGGATTTGTTGAGATACCTCTTGGTTTTCGGCTTCGAAAAAGTATATGAG
>CAVHTL010000116.1:0-3125 GCA_963638955.1 bacterium | reverse complement strand
ATGTTCCTGCCTCTTTGACGACGATGTTGTTATCGGTGTCAGCGCTCGCTAAAGACGATAAGCCGTCATGATACCCATACCACCCATCGTTTTCGAAGTTCGTGACCTTGAAAGAGCCGCCAGCAGGTATCTCTACGTCTGCTTTCATCCCCAAATCATTCGGGCTATTAGGGTTAGAGTCGAGCTTGAGCGCGGTTTCTTTAGTAAAGCTCCCATCGCCGACGAATGAGCCGACGAGGTAATAAGCTAGGCCAGTAACATCATCTCCGCCAGTCGAATCTCCGCCTGAAGAGCCATCGCTCCATTTAGCGAAAAGCGTGTAATCGCATTTGATAAGCGTATCGAAAGAGAATTCGGTAACGTATTTATCGGTCAGATACCAGCCAGCGAAAGAATAGTTATCTTTCGTTGGATCAGCCGGTTTATCGGCTTTCTTCCCGTCTTCGACTTGGATCGGATCAATCGAGGAACCGCCCATCGTGTTGAAACTGATCGTATGGATAAGGGTAGAACTAGCTTGACTCTCGCTCGCGCTTACGGAAGAAGAGGAGCTAGAAGAGGAAGAAGAAGAAGAAGCACTACTGCTAGACGAGTTAGGCTTGCTCTCGGAAGAAGATGAAGGGCTTTCGCTAGAAGGGATGCTGATATCAGGCGTCTCAGCGCAAGAAAACAGCAATGATGAGGAAGAGAGAATGAGCAAGAAAGGAATCTTTTTCTTTTTCATGGCAATAATTACCTCCTTTGTTCCTTTTTTTATTTCTCCAAGACGAGGGTCTCAAAGGCGTTAGATAGACCGCTCGTCGCATTTACCGAGTATGAGCTGCCGACCTCCAAACGGGAGGAGGAGCAATAAACCACTTTGTATTCGCCTAGATAAGAGGCGGGGATGTTATTCACATCGCCAGCCTTTCTGCCGCTTGTGAGCACGATGCGGCGAGCGGAAGAAGAAGAGAAAGCCCCTCCTATCGCTCCACCGCCTAAACAGGTGATACCGCCTCCGTCTATCTCTTCTTGGCTCTTGGAGAGATAAGAGCCCATCGATTCATTCCGGAGCTTGATGATTTCTTCGAATTTCTTGCAATAGGAAATGTTATCGACTTTCTTCGAGTAGTCGAAAGCGTTCACCTCATCCCCATATTTGTAGCTATTGCGGACGAGCCAATTGTCCTCGTCGATCTTGATTCCATCCCCTTCGATCCATTCATTGGACCCGTTGCTCGCTTTTTTGTAAGATGCGAGGAATTCATCGAACATCGGATTGTCTTTGCTTATGATCTTGCTCCTGAAGAATTCCTCGCCCCCTTGGATGAAGCCTATGCCTTCGCACATAAAAGAATTCGCGGTGGACGCTAAAGCGGCATCTTTGGCGTTTTCATTCTCTTTTAGGCAGTTTTTCGCTCCGTTGAGAAGATAATTGAACTGATCGAAAAGCGTGTAATTGTCGTGACAAGACAGATAATTCACGCTCATGGAGGCGGGCGTAGGGACGCCGCTATTTTTCTTCCATCTGTTCTCGCCGATCATCCCGGTCGCGGCGTTCCAGATCTGCTCTTCGCTCGGCGAATAGGAATCCATGAATCCGCCAGATGGGGTCACATCCGCATAAGTCGTATTCCCTTTCATGCCGTCGCGGTAGCAGTCATTGAATAATCCGATTGCCCCTTTGCCGTTATCGGCAAGCTTCGAATAGGCGTTAAAGGTATCCGCGGGGCTAGATGCGTGGCTAGATGCCCCAGTCCAGCCTTCTCCGTATACGACGATTGAGGGATCAATAGAGTATAAAGCGTCTTTGACCGCCCTCATCGTATCGGTCTCTAAACACCCCATAAGATCGAACCTGAAGCCCTTGATCTTGTATTCGCTTGCCCACCACTTCACCGATTCGACGATGTAGTTATGGGCCATAAGGCGCGAGGAATTCACCGTATTCGCGCATCCTGTGTCATCGATAAGATACCCTTCTTCGTCGTAACGGAAGAAGTAACGCGGGCAAATGGCGGTCCAGGGATGAGAAGAGGCACTTGAGACGTGGTTATACACCACATCCATGATAATTCTTATTCCGGCATCGGCGTAATCTTTGACAAGCGCCTTGAATTCATCGATGCGCGTTCTAGCGACGTAAGGATCGCTGCTATAAGAGCCCTCAAGGCAGTTGTAGAAGGACGGGTTATATCCCCAGTTATAGGCTGGCTTTTCAAGCGAGCCATCGGGGAGAGTTATCGTTCTCTCGTCGTTATCTTGGTCAAAGAAAGGTAAGATTTGCACGGCATTGACCCCCATCTCCTTGATGTGATCGAAGCCCGTGCTCACCCCGTTATAGACGGTGCCGGATTCGTGAAATGCCGCATATGTGCCTCTTTCCTTGCCCTTGTTGCTCTTCCAAGTCGAGTGCGAGGTCAAATCCCTTATATGCACTTCATAGACACTGAGCTCAGTGGGCGAAGAGATATCCTCGAATTCGAGTTCATCCCATCCCGAAACACTGCTCTTGCTAAAATCAACGATCGCGGAACGGGCGCCGTTCACCCCACACGCTTTCGCGTATGGGTCGCCAGTATCGATATAGCCGCCACTATAATATAGGCGATAAGTGTAGTATTTGCCTTCAAGATTCCCGTTATAACTGGCTTTATACACCCCGTTTCCCGCATACGAGCAAGCGATCGTGGCAATCGGGAAATCGTTGAAAAAGCCCTTCCCCGTCGTATCGAGCGCTTTTGGGGTGCCCGTATCGAAGACCTTGATCTCGGCGTAAGTGGAGACTGGACTCCATATCTTCCATTCTGTTTTGCTCTTGGAGTAGCTCACCCCCAAATCGGAGCCGGAATAGGTGTATTCGTCGATGAATTTATCGCTGTCGTATATCTTCTCGAACGAGACGCACTTGTTCTTGCTTCTTTCTCTGGCGTCCTCAAAGTTCCCGAAGATCTGATAGGTGATGGTGGGTTTGATTTCCACCGCTTCTCCGCTTGGGTAGCTACACGCGCTCAAATCGAGGGAGAAGCTATCAGCATTCGGGCTGCCTTCCGCGATGAGGTAGCTCTTAATGAAGTTTTCTTCGTCTTTGACCCCGCTTGAGGCAAAATCCTCATTTAGGGCATATAGACGATAAGAAATGCATT
>CAVHTL010000115.1:0-3250 GCA_963638955.1 bacterium | reverse complement strand
TTTTCTTGCTACCCCAAAATCCCTTCACCGTTTCGCCAGTTTGTTCATAGAAAACAAAATGGCTCTTTTTCAAAATGCGGTTTCTACCAATCCAACGAATCGGCATTCATCAAAAAATCCAAAAGGTTTATCCTCAAAAAGCCCTCTTTGGTTCGAAAATGCAGCCCTTCGTTTTTGACGACAATCACTTTTTTGAATGAATCAGGTATGTTTCTGAGGGATTCATATTCTTGTTCTTTCTTCTTTTCGTTATCTATCGCGAGCGCAACCTGAATGTAATATGTTTTATCGCCTTTATTGGCGATGAAATCGCATTCCCTGTCGACGCTTTCATATATATAAGCGCCGTTTTTGTCTTTCCTGTCGGTTTTCTTTCTGGCGGGGACAACCCCGACATCGACATTGAATCCACGATACCTCAGCTCATTGTAAACGATATTCTCGATAAGATCGGTCTCATCAACATCGCGGAAATTCAAGGCGGCATTGCGGATGCCGACATCCTCGAAATATATTTTATAAGGCGTCCCGATATAATGACGCCCCTTGACGTCATATCTAAGTGATTTGTTGAGCAGATATGCTTCTTCGAACCAAGAAAAGTAATTGTTTATCGTGTCATTGGCGATATCAACGTTATAGAGGCCCTTGAAAGTTTTTTCGATTTTCGTTGGATTTATCGGAGTCGATATCATCGAGGCTATCACATTCAAGGTATCGTTCAAGTTATTGATATTTGCGTTTGGGTGTCTGTCTTTCACGTCTTTGATATACGTTTCATTCAGGATCGAGGTTGTCTGTTTGGCTTTTTCCTCATCGTTTTTTTGCAACTGAACAAGCGGTATCCCGCCATATCTTTCATAAATTTGCAGACCTCTATTAAGATCATAGTCCCCGCCGGATAAAAATTCGGAAAAGGTCAGAGGCAATAAATGTATCCTGTCCCCTCTGCCGCCAAATTCCGTATCCACTTCGCTCGACAAAAATCTGGAGTTGCTCCCAGTTACGTATACATCGTAATTTTCGTGTCTTAGGAAAGCGTTCAAAACCCGCACGAAATCATTTAAGTTTTGTATCTCATCCAATAGGAAGTAATATTGGCCATCATCCAAAATCAAGTCTTTGACATATAAGAGGAATTTCCTATCATTCACCATTTTTTGTTTGCTTTTTTCGATTGTCGTCTCTTGATCTGGTAAGTATTTGTCAAGCAAGGCAATATCTTCATCGTTATCGAAAGCAAAGGTGATGATGTGGTCAACTGGGACATTTTCGACTTTCGTCAAATAGCTATAGAAAATATTGTTTAGCAAATAAGATTTGCCGCATCTTCTGATCCCTGTGATGACTTTGACTAAATGATTGTTTTGTTTGTCGATCAATCGCTTCAGATACGAATCTCGCTTGAACATCCAAATTCTCCGTTCACCATAGACATAAGGTCTTTTATGGAGCTCATTATAGCGTAAAAGAGCTTTGTTCGCATTTACATTCGACATTTTTATCAGTACTGTGGTTTTTGTCGAGTTTGGCTCAGCGTTGTCTCTTTCAAAAAGAAGATTCACAAAATTGCGGCGAGACAAAAGAGGAAGGTGTCTTGAATCGATATAAACTCGTCTATTCCCGCAAACGCGCTCACGATTGACGACTTATGGATAATTTTCCGTTTTCACTGGTTTTTTATTGTGCATAAAACCGTCAAAACAGATTGTTGTCGCCTAGGAAGCGTTTCAGCAAAAACGATGTAAAATGGGGCAAAGTAAGGACATTATCGGTATAGCCGATATTCCCGTTCGCGAACTTGATCCCATGCTTAACGAATGCGTTCTCTTTCCTTATCGCCGCGTTCAAGGAAACGGCTCGCCCCTGTTTTGCTTTGATTTCCAAAGGCAATATCTCGCTTTTGTATCGGATAATGAAATCGAGCTCCACCGTTGAGTCTTTGCTCCGGTAAAAGCGCAAGTCATAGCCTTGCTTCAACAATGAGGATGCGATTATCGATTCGTAAATCGCCCCATTATAAATGGATAAGTTATTGTTTTTTCGCATGTCGAGTTGGCTCTCTTCGTCAAGCGATGCCAATAATAAAGCCGTGTCGCAATAATACATTCTGAAATTGTCGATCTCTTCATTCCCTTTAAGCGGCAAAGACAGTGCGCAATTATTGGCTAATATCACGCTTCCCGAATTCTTGAGCCATTCAGCTACTCCGTAGTATTCGTTGAATCTAGCGCCGTGCCCTAATTTATTCAGCTGGAATTTGTGATTGTCTTTTGCTAGCTGCGAAGGTATCGATTTGAAAACGCGCTGGGCTCTGGCGATATCTATTCCGTCCAAATACTTAGAGATATCATCGACATAGTCGCCATAAAGCCTCTTCTGCATATCTAGGCAATTGGTGAAATTGCCCCCGTTTTCGAAATAAGCGGCGACGATCTTCGGATATCCGCCCAAAACAATGAAATCTCTATATAAATCGTTCAGCCTCGCAAAATAGAGATCATCGATTTTTTCGGCTTTTTTCATGCAATTCAAAAGATGGTCGATAAGATCGTCTTTGTATCCGAGAGCCCATAAAAATTCCTCGAAATCCAACGGATACATCAAATATTCGTCTTTGAAGCCTACGGATACGCTGGATACTTGCGACATATTGACTCCCAAAGCCGATCCGGAGCAAATAACATCGTATCGCCCATCGAGCTTGAAGAATTTGAGTGAGGTCGTCGCCTCCATGAATTCCTGAATTTCATCGAAGAATATCAATGTGTTATTGGGCTCAAAGACAAACTGCGGGTTGATAAAAGAGATCTTCTTGATGATTTCATCCACGGCGAAAGAAGAGAAAACCTGTTTGTATTCAGGATTCTCGATGAAATTAATCTCGATGAAATGTTTATATGTTTTTCCAAAACTTTCAATCGAGGTCGTTTTCCCTATCTGCCTAGCCCCGTAAATGATCAACGGGTTATGATTTTTGGTTTTTTTCCATCCAATTAGAAAGTCATCTACTTTTCTTTTTAGCATCATTTATGCCGCCTAAAGCAGATTATTACACTTTTTTGTGGCGTTTTCAAACCGTGTAGCACACTTTTTTGTGGTGTTTTTATACCCTGCAGCACACTTTTTTGTTATTTACAGACGTCGACCAGCGCAAACACGGAGAGTTGCAAGAAAGTTTGTGTTTTGACTTTCAAACCATAATTCTTCTTTCTTTTTTTGCAAAAAAACCAAAGTTCCTGTTTTATGC
>CAVHTL010000114.1:630-3271 GCA_963638955.1 bacterium | reverse complement strand
CACTTCCGTCTCCAGCAGGCGAATCATGAGCGCCTATGAGCAATACGCAAGGCGAAAGTAGTATAATCAGCTTGTCGATGAGCTTTACTCAACCTTGAAAAAAACAGGAGACTAGCAAAATGAAGTTTCTCAAATACAAACGCATCTTCCTTATCGTCGCCGATAGCGCAGGCATTGGCGAAGAGCCTGATGCCGATAGATTCGGCGACAAAGGCACGAATACCTGGGTGCATGCCGCCTCTTCAATCGGCGGCATAAATGTCCCGAATATGGAGAAAATGGGCATCGGCGAGCTCGCTAGTATCCCTGGCGTGGCGAGCGTCAAAGACCATCCGCATGCTTTCTCGATGAGAATGAGAGAAAAAAGCAACGGCAAAGACACGATGACGGGGCACTGGGAAATGATGGGGGTGCTCACCGAGAAACCCTTCAAGACATTCACCGATGAAGGATTCCCGCAAGAGCTAATCGATGAATTGGAGAGAAAAACGGGACATAAAATCATCGGGAACTGCGCCGCCAGCGGGACTGAGATACTCAAAACGCTCGGGGAAGAGCAGATGCGCGATAATTCGCTCATCGTCTACACTTCCGCCGACAGCGTCCTTCAAATTGCGGCTCATGAAGAGATCACGGGGCTAGAGGAGCTATATAGATGCTGCAAGATCGCCCGCGAGCTAACGATGAAGGAAGAATGGAAAGTGGGGCGCGTCATCGCTCGCCCGTATCTAGGCGATAAGCCAAGCAATTTCAAACGCACGAGCAACCGCCACGATTACGCTTTGAAGCCGCCATATAAGACAGACATGAATGAACTCATGGATAAGGGATATATGACTTCTTGCGTTGGCAAAATAAGCGACATTTTCGATGGATACGGCGTAAGCAAAACCGTTCATACCGTCTCAAACGAAGACGGGATGGATAAGACGATCCTTCAAGCGAAAAACGATGATTACACCGGCTTATGCTTCGTGAATCTCGTCGAATTCGACAGCGAATACGGGCATAGGAGAAATCCAGTCGGCTACGCCCGCGCTTTAGAGGCCTTCGATAAACGGGTCGGGGAGCTCATTGAAGTCATGAAAGATGACGATTTGCTTTTGATAACGGCAGATCACGGGAATGACCCAACGCATATAGGCACCGACCATACCCGCGAGAAAGTCCCGCTTCTAGCCTATAGCAAATCCATCGTAGACGGCCGCTACATAGAGGAAAGAGCGAGCTTTGCCGATATCGGGGCAAGTATCCTCCATAATTTTAAAATTGAGAAGCCAAGCCATCTTATCGGGGAAAATATCGAGGAATTCTTCAAGGAGTAAAGCATGAAAAAGAAATCGACGTTATTAATGGGAGCCTTCTCCATCATCCTTTTGTCGGGATGCGCCTCTTTTTCTTCTTCCGTTTCTTCATCTACAAAAACCGACGAGCACGAAGTCAAATGGGTAAGCCCAACGGGCACGCCAGCTCTGTCTTTCTATATGGATGGGGAGAATGCGAACTGGGTCTCGAGTTCCTCTCCCTCCGAAATCGTGGTGCCGGAGCTGAAGAAAAGCGATTACGATGCCGTGGTGTTCGACGGCATATCAGGGCTCAATGTCATCAAAAAAGCCGGCGATAGCTCCAAATATCGTCTTGCCGAATGGATCACGGGCGGAAGTTTTTACCTTGTGAGCAGCAAACATTCCTCTAGCGATCCCTTTTTGAAGTCAGGCACGGTCGAAAGCTTCGCTAGAGGCGGAATAGCCTCGACGGTTTTCGAGAAAATCGCCAAAGAAAAGTGGGGGTTTGAAGGCGATATCAATTACGAAAGCGGGGTAGGCGCGGTGAAAAGCGCCCTCATCAAAAACAGCGATGCCTACGATTATTACGTGATCGCCGAGCCCTCCTTAGAAGAGGCGAAAAAAGAAGTCGAGGGGCTGAACGTGATATGCTCATTGCAAGAGGAATGGGAAAAGGCGGGCTACGGCTCTATCCCGGGCGGGGCTTTGTTCATCCACAAAGACAAATACGAGGCATATAAAGGCAAAATCGACGCTTTTTGGACGAGAATGAGGCAAGCGAAGGATAATCTGATCTCTAAGCCTGGCGAGGCTATCCGCTATCTAGATGCCTATAAGCCTTATGCTGATCACGAGAAACAGCTATCCGCCCGATTCGGATTGAGCGATGCCTCAATCATTGAAACGCTCCAGGAAGACGGGGCAAACAAGCTCAATTTCGTGCCTTCTTCGGAGATAAACCAGAAAAAGGCGGTGGCGAATGATTTTGCCGCGGCTTTAGGCTCTGAGCCATATGACGATGAGCTATTCCTGTAATCGAAGAAAGACAAAAACCGATTGATTATGCAAGAAAAAAGGCGAAACCGATACCTAGGAAGTTTCTTTGAGGCGCTCGGCTTCGCTTTTTTGCTATTTGTCTGGGTAATCGTCTCTTTTTCTCTCGAAAGCAAAGGCAATTATCTATTTCCTGGGCCGAGCGAGACATTCTCAAAATTATGGTTTCTCGTTAGCGAAGAATCCTCGCTTACTTTCTCCGCCTTAGGCTGGACCTTTCTTCGGGTGCTCGTTGGTTGGGTTATCTCGTTTATCCTAGGGTTGATTTTCGGTACGCTTGCGGGTTTACACGAAAACGTCCG
>CAVHTL010000114.1:0-620 GCA_963638955.1 bacterium | reverse complement strand
GCGGTCATCATCGTTCTTGCAATCGTCTTCCAAAAAGGGCCTTTGCCGGATTTCGTTCCGTCTTTTTTGGTTTTCTTCGTGGCTTTTCCTCTTATATATGAATCTTTTCGCACAGGCATAGAAAACGAACCTGCGGAGATCATCAACGCCCTCGACCTTGAAGGCGGAGGCCATAATAGCCTTCATTCTCTCATTCATGTGCTTTGGCCCGATTCATTTCCGTATGTGATTCTCGCCATCACTCAGAGTTTTGGCTTATCTTTCAAAGTTAGCATCATGAGCGAGATCATCGTGAGCAGCAGCTCGACCCATATGGGAATCGGTAATTTGATATCGATAGCGAAGTCTTATGTTGAGATGGATAGCGTTCTCGCCTATTCGCTTATCGCGATTCTCATGGTTCTTCTGATCGATATCCCGCTCAATCTTCTCAATAAGCGATTCGGGGAAAAGACTCCTAAATCCGGCCGCTGAGAAATATGGGCAAGAAAATAAGAAACAGTTTCCGGCAATCATCATAGAAAACAATTTAATGAATTACGTTATTCGAGAGTTTTAAGAGCAACAAGTTTCGTAACGGACTTGATTAGGAAAATGGAGACTGGAAGCCAGTATTCGTT
>CAVHTL010000113.1:514-3282 GCA_963638955.1 bacterium | reverse complement strand
GGCAAAGTCAAAGTTAGGTTCGGCGAATACAACTGCGAGCGGGTTGAGTTTGATTGCCCGTACGATGTCATCGACTACAAGATCGACGGGAAGACGATCGGAGAAATCTTCGCCGAACTCCCGGACGATGCTTTTGATATATATTGAGATGCATAATCTTTTATTCGCTTAAAGCCTAAGCGATATCTCACATTTTATTGCTGCAGTGCTAAAATAGGATAGATTTAAGAGGGCTTACCCATTTATGGAAAAAGAGAAGCGCTGGTGGCGAAATTCCATCGGCTATATCATTTATCCCGAGTCTTTCTCAGACGGGAACGGCGACGGCATCGGCGATTTGATCGGCATCAAGAACAAACTCGATTATCTTGCCGAATTAGGCATCAATCTCATTTGGGTTTGCCCTATTTTTGCCTCTCCGATGGTGGACCACGGCTACGACGTGAGCGATTTTTACGCGATTAACCCTCGATACGGCACCATGGAAGATTTCTCTCTTCTCATCGAGAAAGCCCATTCTCTCGGCATCAAAGTCATCCTCGATCTTGCCCTCAATCACACAAGCGACGAGCATCCTTTCTTCGAAATGGCCATCAAAGACAAAGACAGCAAAGAGCATGGCTATTACTTCTTTAAGAAAGGGAAGAAGGAGAACGGAAAGATGCTCCCTCCCAACAATTGGGCCGGTTTTTTCGGCGGGAGCGTCTGGGAAAAGGTGCCAGGGAGCGAGGATGAATATTATTTTCACATCTTCGACAAGAAGATGCCTGACGTCAATTGGGATAATCCCTCTTTGAGGCAGGAATACTACAATATCGCGCGGTTCTGGCTCGATAAGGGGGCGGATGGCTTCAGGCTCGATGCCTGCGCGCATCTAGCGAAAGACACCTCTTTCGAGGATTCCTCCTTGCCTAAAGGAAGAGACGGATATGTCCTTGATACCTCGCGTTTCTCGAACAGGAAAGAACTATTTACCTATCTTGATGAACTCAACAAAAACGTCTTTTCGCATTACGACTGCCTCACCATCGGCGAAGTGGGCGGATGCATAAGCCCGGAAGAGAGCCTCAAGATGACGAATTACGAGAATGGCTCTATCTCCATGGCCTTCAATTTCGATACGGTTTGGAATAACGGGGCATATGATTCAATCGACAAGAAGGACGAGGAGATAAAAACCGACGTGCTTCTTTTAAAACGCAATTTCATGAGATGGTATGATATTTGCCATGATAAGTGCGATATGCCTCTATATTGGTGCAACCATGACCATCCGCGCGTCTTAAGCCAATATGGCGATACAAAATACCGCAACGAAAGCGCGAAGATGCTTCTCACGACGCTGCTCTTTCTTTACGGCACTCCTTTCATTTACCAAGGCGATGAAATCGGGATGAGCAACGTATCTTTCTCTAAGCCCGAGGATTTCTATTCTGGGGATCCCTCGACGAGAGATGAAGTCGCCACCTTCCGAAAAGTCGGCTACAGCGATGAGGAAATCGCTCGGTATTTAAGGAGATGCAGCCGCGTGAACGCGCGCACTCCGATGCAGTGGAGCAAAGAGACAAACGCCGGATTTTCTTTGCAAAAGCCGCTTATCCCCGTAAATGAGAACTATTTAAACGGAGTGAATGTGAAAGAGCAGATGGAAGACCCCTATAGCATCCTCAATTTCTATCAATATGCCATCTATAAGCGGAGAGAGCCATCCATCAATGAGGCGGTGAATAACGGCAAGCTCACGCTCGTCGATCCTAATCACCCAGATGTATTCGCCTATCTCCACAGCGGTGCCGGAGGGATGAAGCTCCTCGTCTTGAGCTCGTTTAGGCCCTACACTTGCAAATTCACCTTCTATTACGAAATCGCGGATGTGCTTCTCCACAATTACGACAAGGTGCTCATTGAAGACCATATATTCACACTTCGTCCGTTTGAATCATTCCTCTTGGTGGTCAGATGAAAAAAACATATTGGATCAAAAGCGACGCCCCCTTCTCGCGTTCCTCTTTCAAGAATAAGCTCGATGCTCTACGTATTCCTTACGAACTCGAGGTTAAAGAAGAAAAAGAGATGCTCCTATTCGCGGAGAAAGACATATCTTTGCCTCTTGAAGGAATACTTATCACCATTAAGGAGAACGAGGGGGTCAATGTCAGCGCTTTATCGACCCATGCTTTGAGCTCGCTAGCGAGGAAATGCCTCGACGAGAGTTTGTCCTTTTATCCTTCAAGCGTCAGGTACATCAGCGATATCATCTTGAAGGAGCTGTCTTTCGGCAATTACTCATCTTTCCCTCTCTTAAGCGCGGAATTCAAGGATGTCGATGAGACGACTCTCCTCACGGTGGGAGCCTACTTGCGCGCCTCTTGTTCGATCGAGGAAGCGAGCGATTCCCTTTATATACATAGGAATACCTTCTCTTACCGCTTGAAAAGATTCAGCGAGATGACGCATTTAGATATCCATTCCTATCACGATGTCCTTCTCATCGAACTCTATTTTCAGCTCGGTGGCAGAAAGCGCTGATCTTCATTTATCGAAATATCGCCGCAAAAGTCCGCTTTTTTCGATAGGCAGATATAGCAAGACTGATATGGTGGCGCTGAATGCGCCTTGGAGGCAGTCAAACAAAGAGGAAACGTATACGCCTCTGCCCTGAATAAGGCTATAGGCAAGCATATAGACCAAAATCATGAAAAGCGCCCCGAGATAAGGCGAAAGCAGGCGCACGATTTTCTTCTCGCGGAGAAGACGAAAACACAGGC
>CAVHTL010000113.1:0-504 GCA_963638955.1 bacterium | reverse complement strand
GGCCGGAGGTTAAGCCCATCAAGCCTTTCGCCAGAAGCGTGAAGGGGATATAGACTCCATACCCCAAAAAGAGATCGCCCATGCTTCCGCCGATCATCCCGACGATCGCTCCTTCGATAGGGCCGAAGGCGAGACTAACGAAAAGAGTTACGATATCGCCGAAATTGAGATACCCGGCTCCGCCGGCGTAAGGTATCTCGCAAAAAGCGGTCAAGATGAAAGAGAGAGCGGAGAAAACCCCGCACAGAGCGACTTTGAATAGCTTTTTGTGCATCGTTTATCCTTCTTTCTTGAAGGAAGTTCTCCCTTTTTTGCGGGAAGAATCGGTTCGCTTATATGAAGAAGAGGCGTTTCTTTTTCCTTTATAAGAATAAGATTTTTGCTGATTTAGCGAGCCAAAACTCTTCTTTGAGGAATGGCTGAAGCTCTTTCTCCCCTCGTCTTTATGGAAGGAGTCACCGCCTTTATGGAAGAAATCGCTTTTCTTTTTGTAATATGGTTTAT
>CAVHTL010000112.1:0-3410 GCA_963638955.1 bacterium | reverse complement strand
TGATGATATCGACAAGCGTCCCAATGCCAAAGCATCCGCCAGTGAGGAGCCAGAGAATGCCTGTGCCGATTTTGCCAACATAGAATCGTTGAATGCCGGCAACGCAGAAACAACCTAAGCAAGCGAAAACGAGGCTCAAGGTGCGCGAATAAGGGGAGGAGGCGTCTTTCTTGCTGACGCTTACCACTTCCGCTTCGACCGCTTCTTTGTCGGTGCCTTTCAGATGGGCGCCGCAATGAGGGCAAAAAACGGCATCGTCATTTATTTCTTTTCCACACTTTTTACAAAACATATTTTTATCTCCTTAATGGTTTACGATGATAGAAACGACAGTGCTCGCAGAAATGCCCGGCACAAGATCAGGGCCTGGGTTTGGGCCGTGGCCGGAGTTTATGATACCGAGGATTTTCAAGGCAATTACGAGAATGAAGCAAAGATAGAAAATGATCGAAAGAATCAAACCAATGATGCCAGTCACCTTGCCAGTCTCGGCATAAGTGGTGCCTTTGCCTTTGTTAGATAAGACAATGGCTATAATGGCAAACGGCAAATCAAGAAACGGTATAAGCAAGGATAAGATACCTAACACCAAACTGGCCAAGGCGTATTCTTTAGCCACTTCTTTCTCTTTTCTTTCAGGATGTGGCGTTTCACCTTTTGTGGACGCTCCGCAATAAGGGCAAAAAGCGACATCGTCACTTATTTCTTTTCCGCATTTCATGCAAAACATAATTTTTCTCCTTCGACATTATAAAGGCTTATGAGCCGCTTTGCTCGAAAATAAAAACAAAGGAAAGAGATGAAGTAAATGAGGTTTACGCGCCCATCGCTGAATTCAAAGCTCTTGATCGATTTTGACCCTGATTGTAACGGAGGGGAATTAGCTTTATTCTTTTGCTTGTTTGATTGACAAAGAGATGCGTTTTCTCTCTTTGTCGATGCCGATTACCTTGACTTTGACGATCTCTCCTAAAGACAAGGCCTCGCTTGGATGATGGATGAACCGATCATCGATTTCAGAGATGTGAACAAGCCCGTCATTGTGGATGCCTATGTCAACGAAGGCCCCGAAATCGGCAAGGTTCCTGACTGTGCCATTCATTATCATGCCGATGCTCAAATCATCGATTGACTTCACGCTGCTATCTAAGGCAGCGGAGGCAGTTTCTTCGCGCGGATCTCTGCCGGGTTTCTTTAGTTCTTCAATGATGTCGGAAAGGGTGTATTCGCCGATTCTTAAAGACTCAGCCAGCGTTTTGATGTCTTTGATCGAGTCGAGGGCGTTATTCGCCTTTTGACTCCCTAGCTCCCCTAAAGCGATTTTAAGTTCCTTAAGCAAAGAATAGGTGGCTTCATAATCTTTAGGGTGCACCGCGCTTCTTTCTAAAGGATTGGCGTTAGATACGCGCAAAAAGCCGGCGGCATCTCGATAAGTCTTCTCTCCTAGCCCTTTGACTTTCTTTAGCTCCTCTCGCGAAGCAAAAGCCCCATGCTCATCGCGATAAGCGACGATCGAGGATGCGACTTTCTCGTTCAATCCGGAGACATATTTAAGCAAGGAAACCGAGGCGGTGTTAAGCCACACCCCCACCTCGTTCACGGCATCGATAGACGCAGCTTTGAGCGTTTCCTTTAATCGAGTCTCATCCATGTCGTGCTGATATTGGCCTACGCCGATGCTCTCGGGCGGTATCTTTACTAGCTCAGCCATCGGATCGAGCAACCTTCTTGCTAGCGATACGGCCGAACGCTCCTCGATATCCATGTTGGGGAATTCTTTGATGGCGAGAGGCGAAGCGCTATAAACGGAAGCGCCGGACTCGCTTACGATCGTTAAAGAGATATCACCAAGACCATTATTGAGCAAAAACTTTCTCAAGAACGCTTCGCTTTCTCTGCTAGCGGTGCCGTTTCCCAAAGCAATCGCATCGTATCCATATTCTTTATATAAGGATAAGAGGGTTTTCTCGGCTTCTTTCTCTTTCCCAATGGTCGGATAGATAATGCAAGAGGAGAGCACCTTCCCGTTTTTGTCGATGATGGCGAGTTTGCACCCGTTTCGATATCCAGGGTCAAAACCGAGTATTTGCTTTCCTTTAAGCGGAGCGCTCAAAAGAAGTTGCATGAGGTTTTTCCTGAAAAGCGATAAAGAGGAATCTTCGGCTTTTAGGAAAAGCTCGCCGATTATCTCGTTTTCGATGGAGGGGGCCAATAGACGTTTGTAGGCATCGCTTATCATCCCTTTTAATAAATCGCTATACTGGCAATATCTTTTAATCGTCTCTCTAGCGATGTGGTTAATGATAGTCATCTCATCGTAAGCAAAAGAGAAAGATAGCTTCTTCTCTTTTTTCCCCCTCAATAAGGCAAGGGTCTGGTATGACTTGATTCGATTAACCGGAACGAGGAAATTATCGTAATTGGCGTATTTCTTCTCGATATCCTCTTTGCTCTCTTTGGCTTTGATCTTGCCAGTCTTATAGATATAGCCCTTCGCGAATATATAGAAAGACGGGTTGTCCCCGATTTCCTCCGCAAGTATATCTAGCGCACCCGTGATGGCCTCATCGATATCATTCACGTCTTTCTCTCTGTTTACGAACGTAGCGGCATATCTTTTTAATGACTCATAGCCACCTTCTTGTTTACGAATATAATCGGCAAGAGGCGATAACCCCTTCTCTTTGGCGATGCTGCCTCTCGTTTTTCTCTTTGGTCTATAAGGACGGTATATCGTTTCAAGCAAAGACAAAGAATCGCAATTCCCGATCTGCTCTTTTAATTCATCCGTAAGTTTTCCTTGCTCAGCGATGCTTTTGTAGACCGTCTCTTTTCTTTCGCGCAGCTTCTCGAATTTCTCTTTTTCTTCTTCAAGGGCGCGGAGAGTCACATCGGATAGCCCGCCCGTCTCCTCTTTCTTGTACCTGGCGATAAAAGGGACCGATGCCCCTTCGTCAAACAAAGATAAGGCAGCGCGAATCTGCTTCTCGCTTGCATCGACCCTCGACAATAAATAACCAACAATTTCCATAAGCACGGAAATATTACTACCTCAGGTGAGACAAAAGCGAAGGATATTGCCCCAATAAGCGAACAATGCTGATATGTAATCCCGCAAAATGAGTATGAAGCGTGTAGTTAACCAAAATAAGGCAAATAGGCAATTGATCAGTTCTCATAAAGGGAACGATTCGCCTACATAGCTAAACTTGTTTGTCATATTTGTACATTCAAGTTTATGGCCTATAATATTGGCATGGATATAAGCAGCTTGCCAATCGATATCGATTACAACATCAAAGAAGATTTGGAATTCCTCTTAAAATCGGAATCAACGAACTTTTTCTCGCTGTCAGAAAAGTTGAACCTGCCACGCTCTACGCTTTTGAATCTCGCTAAAGGCGAAGTGG
>CAVHTL010000111.1:0-3453 GCA_963638955.1 bacterium | reverse complement strand
TTATAGGACTCTTTCTTTCCTTTGATGGAGCAAATAAGCTCGGTGGCGATTTTCTTGCCGGCTTCGTTTTTGATTTTGATGTCGACTACTTCGCAGCTTGGGACGAAATTGACGCCTTTCTCGGTGAGATAATGAAGAAGCGGCAAGATCATCGACTCGTATTGGTTGTAACGCGTGAAGCGGAGAGCCGTGAAATCCGGCAGGCCGTCGATATGGTGAACGTAACGCTGGAGATATCTTTTCATCTCAAGGGCGCTGCTCCACTCTTGAAAGGCAAACATCGTCTGCCAGTAGAGCCAGAAATTGGATTTCCAGAAGTGATCGTCGAACACCTCGTTGATTTTCTTATCCTCGAGATCCTTTTCCGGGGTCAGATATAGCTTAAGAAGCTCCCTTTGCGCTTCTTTGTCGAGAGTGAAATCCTTCCCCGTGGGGAGCTTTTTGCCGCATTTGTGCGTGGCGCGGCAAAGAGAATAGTTCGGATCTTCTTTATTGAGCCAATAATATTCGTCTAGGACGGACACGTTAGGATCAGCGAGAGTAGGAACGTCGCGATAGACATCCCACATGACCTCGAAGTGGTTGTCCATCTCTCTCCCGCCTCTCATCACGAAGCCGTTTTTGGGATCGTGATAGCCATCGCATGCTCCGCCGGCGATGGGGTCGCGGTCGAG
Organism: bacterium; assembly: GCA_963638955.1. Taxonomy (GTDB): domain Bacteria; phylum Bacillota_I; class Bacilli_A; order RFN20; family CAG-826; genus UBA4951. Next base: position 2,779 of record CAVHTL010000111.1, on the reverse strand, counting down.
GATCGTCACTTTCTTCGGATCGAGCTGAGCGTCCCTCACCAAATAGAAGGCGGATGTCAATCCGGCAAGCCCGCTCCCGATGATGTAGGCGCTTTTCTTATCCGCGTCCTTCGGTTTCTTCGGATGAGCGAAGGCTTCATAATTTCCTGCTGAATAATACATTTTCTTTTTCTCCTTTTCCCTTTCGGGCAAGAAAAAGATAAAAGAAAAGCAAGAAGAAAAAATCGGTCAAGATAGCTAGGCTGTCAAAATAAGAATCAGTCTATGTAAATTGACAAAAATTTTGACATTTCTTTACGCTTGTCAATTTTTGATCGAATAGGCTTTGAGGGCATTGGGTATGGTGCCTTTTATAAGGGGCGAGAGATGATTGACGATGGCTTTCGGATCCTCTTTCATGTCCCTATCGACCCAAGAGATGAGGATATCGACAAAAGCGATCGAATAGAATCGTTCGATGAATCCCTTGTCAGTTTCGCTCACATCGTCGATATCGAGGCTTTTGGCCACCTCGTCCACCACTTGTTTGAGAAGCGGGAAAGCCAAATGGCAGATGTAGTCCTGCAACAAGGATACGGAAACCCCGTGATATATATTCATGATGAATGATTTTTCCTTTTTCGCGAGCATGAAAATATCGTAAAACCCGGCTTCCCAGGAGGAATAATGACGATTCTCTTTCAAGACCGACTCGACTTCGACATAGCAAGTCCATTCGATGAGCTCGCGGAGATCAGCGAAATGATAATAAAAAGTCTGTCTTCTGATGCCGGTCCTTTCGCACAATTCGGATATCGTGATCTTATTGACTGACTTCTCTTTCAATAGTTCCTTCAGCGTATTCGATAACGCCCTTTTCGTGAGTTCAGACATATCTCCCTCTTTCTGTTCCTTGCCTTATTTTAAGGATATAGGGGCAAATATTTCCATATCGCTCATTTCTTTTTTGCGCATTTCTTTTTCCTCTTGCAAGAAGAATCCCTGCTTTGATTTTCTCCATTTATGCAAATTTGGCACTTTTGAATGCTTCCATTTTTGCAAATCTCATCAATAAACCTTGAATTTAACTTAGGCAAAGCAGGGTATGAGAGCATTTCTATCGTAAAGCCTAAATTAACGCGATGGAATCATCAGTATGAAGCAGAAATCATCCGCGAACGTTATGAATTGCGGTGAGATAGCCAAAAGCCTATTTGAATCTATATACCCTGACCTTATTCGCCCCGATGCCTTCAATCTCGTCAATCATTGAGAGAATCGCACGCGTCCTCGACTCGCTCAAGGAGAGATGCGTCGATATGTCTTTGCAGCTTGACTGTCCATGGTCTTTGAGAAATTCGATGATTTCCGCCTTCCGTTTAGCGAATTCTTTGCTTCTTTCTTCGCCTAGTTTTTCCTTTGCCTTCTTGTTTTTTTGTAAGAGGCAAAATCAGAGTCATCGCATCGGGAGCGCAATTTTCTTCGTAAATCGGTGTCGAATAGTCTTATACAATCGATAACGATCACTTCAAGCGATAATGCGTCTTGAACAAGCGATAAAATGCAAGCGATAAAAAATGACGGTTCTTCTCTTCCTTTGTTTCAGTGATGGATGATAAATGCCGATGTCGCCGCATTTATTGAGCTCAATAAACGAAAACTGCGTCTACGATAGACGGCGTTTATCGCTTGTTTATCGCTTGTTGAAACCCGTCTTACAATAAATATAATCGGTTTTTGAGGATGCTCATGCCCTCACAACTGCTCTTAAAAAAGTAATTGGAATGGGCTACTTTTTTTCTAGGCACGCAAAATCAAAACGCAGAAAAGGCCCAATTAAAATAGACGCATAAACCCACAAAAGCGGCATTGATTAATTACGAATACAGAAAGACGCTTATATTGCAAGGATTTCTCGTCCATTTACTCAGGTTTTCCTTTATATGAAAAGTGTCTTAAATTGAGGGCATGATCCAAACTATCACCCGAACCGCGCCCACTCTGAGGATTGCCAGTTCTGGCCGTTTTTTGAATACGCCGATGGCATCGTTCCTCTTTCCGTGATGGAAGGAGACGGTAACGCGTATATTTCACGGTGAAGAAAAGCGACTCCGGCAAAGAGCCGGCATTGAAGAAAAGAGGGAAAACGAGTATAGTAACTCGCGTTATGGAAAAGATCCTCGTTTCGGCATGCTTACTCGGCGATAAAACCAGGTATGATGGAGAGAGCAATCCCTTTGAATTCCTCAAAAAGCTGGGCGAGAGATATGAGCTAGTCCCCTTTTGCCCTGAATTAGAAGGCGGATTGAGCATCCCGCGTTCCCCTGCCGAAATCGTCAGGAACGAAGTCATCAACAAAGACGGGGAGAATCTCACCGCCATTTATAACGCCTCAGCGGAGAAAGCCTACAGAATCTGCCTCTTTTTGGGCATCAAAATCGCAATCCTCAAAGACGGGTCTCCAGCTTGTGGGTCACGCAAAATACACAACGGCAAATTCGACGGCGGGAAAATAGACGGACTTGGCGTCACCGCCCGTTACCTAATTTCCAAAAACATCAAGGTGTACTGCGAAAGCGATAATCTCGAATTCCTGCTCGCTGAGAGGAAAGAGAAGAAAAAGCGCTCCCCGATCAAAAAAGAGGAAAACAGATATTCGGCAAAGGCAGTTGCGAAAGATGAGGAGAAAGATAGACCGTCTTTCAAATACAATCGCTCTATTAAGCGCGATTCCTTTAAGGAAGGCGGAAAGAGAAATGATTTTCGCAAAAAGGGCGATTTCCTGAGCAAAAGCTCTTAC
>CAVHTL010000110.1:0-3456 GCA_963638955.1 bacterium | reverse complement strand
TCACGAAAAGAGGCAAAGCAAAATAGAAATATTTCCGTCTTTTGCCATAAAGCATCAGGATCAGAAAAGGAATCAGCAGTTCCAGATAGAACTGGTATTTGCCCCAGAAGAGCGTTTTGAATAAAGGCGATCCCGTTTCCATGTTGATTACCTATCGAAGGAATTGCCGTAGAATTCCGCAAGACGGACGGCGAATTCCTTTTTATGCGACCTCGAGATGGGGAGAGAGGAGCCATCGTCCATGATGGCCATCCCGTCCTCGAACGTCTTCACCTTCGAGAGATTGATGATGATGCCGGAATTTATCTTCACGAATAGCTCGGGATTCACTACCTCTTCCACGAGTTTGAGCGAGCCCCTCACCTTAAAGGGCTCTAGGCCCACCTCATGGATGAGTATATTGTGGCTCATCATCTCGAAATATATGACATCCTCGTTCTGGAATTTCCTCTCCAATCCGCCGATTTTCAGGAAAAAAGACCCGTTGAGTGCGCATCGTTTCTTCTCCACCACCTTGTCTAGAGCGAAAGACAAATTGGCGAAAGTAACGGGCTTAATCACGAAATCGAGGGCCTGGACCTTGTATCCGTCCACCGCGTATTGCGGGAGATTCGTCGTGAAGATGATGTCGAGCTTGTCGTTTTTCTGTCGGAGACGGATAGAGGCGTCCATCCCGTTTATCCCCGGCATATCGATATCCATCAAAACGGCATCGAAATCTTCCTCCGAGTCAAGGAACTCATAGGCGTTTATGAAAAGCTCCGTCTTTATATCGACATCGTTCTCTTTGCCGTATCTAGAAAGGAGAGCGATGTCGGTATCGCCCGCTTCTTTTTCGTTCTCGACGATGGCAATGCGGATCTTGAGCATAAAAGGCTTCTCGAGATTATTATACAAACTTCGCTCACCTCTTTGGCAAGGGAAGCCCAATTGTCATGAATTGCTTTTATTTTGACGCATTCTGCGCTAGAAAGCCCTTACATGCATGAATGATAATATCTTTGTTTAACGAATAAGGAGTCAATGATGCTATTCAATGATGGCTGGACGGTATATGAAGAAGGGAAAGAGAGCGAGAAAAAGAAAGTCGCCATTCCCGATGATAGGATGCTTGAGACAAAACGTGACTTATCGAATCCTGGCGGAGTGAACGTCTCCTATTTCAAAGGCGGGAAATACATCTACGAGAAAGATTTCTCCTTAAAGCTCAAAGACGGGGAAAAGGCCTATTTCTATTTCGAGGGCGTTTATCAGAAGCCGACAGTTTACATAAATGAGAAAGAGGCAATCCACCGCGAATACGGTTATACGGATTTTCTTTTCGAGGCAAGCCAATACCTTCTGGACGGCAAAAACCGCATCAAGGTCATCGCCGATAACTCACTAGAGCCCAATTCCCGTTGGTACACAGGCTCAGGCATCTATCGCCCCGTGCATCTATATATCCTCCCTTCTCTCCACATCATCCCTCGCTCAGTCAGAATCACCACTCTTTCTTATAAAAAGGGATTGATAAGGATCGAAGCCGCTTTCTCAAGTTTCGGGAAAGGGAAAATCAAAATACGGGATGGGCAAAAAACTGTCATCACGAAGGAATTTGAAGGCGATAAGCTACTCACCGAGTTAACGATAAAGAATCCGCGTCTATGGAACGTCGGGGAAGGGAATTTATACGAGCTTGAGCTTTCTTTTGAGAGCGACGTCTATAAAACCCATTTCGGCATCAGGGAAATAAGTCTCGACAAAGAGAAGGGCTTCCTCATAAACGGAAGGCGCGTGATCATCAAAGGGGCTTGCATCCATCATGACAATGGGCTCCTAGGGGCCAGATGCGACTTTGACGCGGAAAATAGGAGAGCCCGCATCCTTTTGGAAAACGGCTACAACGCCATCCGCTCGGCCCATAACCCGATTTCCCGCTACTTCCTCGATGCGGCCGATCGCTTAGGGCTCCTTGTCATGGATGAGTACGCCGACTGCTGGTACATCCACAAAACCCGTTACGACTGCGCTTCGTTTCTGACCAAAACATACAAAGAGGATCTTAGGGACATGGTCGAGAAAGACTACAATCACCCCTCAGTGATCATGTATTCGCTCGGCAACGAAGTGGCTGAGACAAGCGAAAAGAAAGGCATCCTTTTTCTCCGCGACATGGTAAAAGAAGTCAAAGCGATGGATGACACTCGCCCCATCAGCTGCGGGGTCAATATCTTCTTCAATGCCCTTTATAGCTTCGGATTTGGCATTTATAGCGACAAGAAAGCCGAAAAGAACGCCAAAAAGAAACCGACGCAGAAAAAAGCCTCGGTCGGCTCTGAATTCTTCAATAATCTCGCCGGTCTATTGGGCGCAGGATTCATGAAGAAAGGCGCGACCATACACAGAGCGGATACCAAAACGCGGGACGCTTTCGCTGAATTGGACGTAGCAGGATACAATTACGGCATAGATCGTTATAGGCGCGACCTCAAAAAATACCCCGACCGCTTCATTTTGGGCTCGGAGACTTTCTGCGCCGACGCTCTTTCCTTCATCTCTCTCGCAGAGAAGAATCCGCGGCTCATCGGCGATTTCGTTTGGGCTGGATGGGATTATCTAGGGGAAGCTGGGATCGGAAGCTGGGTCGCTTTGGAAAAAGAAGGCATGAAGGAAGACAAAACCAATTGGCTTCTCGCTGGATCTGGGAGAATCGACATACTCGGGCATCCTTCCGCTGAGAGCGACTATACGAAAGTCGCTTTCTCCTTGCAGGATATAGCTTTAGCGACCGTCTCACCCAAAGACCTCTCTTTCGGCCATAGCCCTTCTGCTTGGAAACTCTCGTGGGCTCATCGTTCCTACACCTATCCAGGATACGAAGGGAAAAAGATGATGGCTGAAATCTATTCGAGAGAGAAATATGTGGCTCTATACCAAAACGGGAAATTGATAAAGAGAAAGAGAACGAAAGACGGGAGAGCCTATTTCAGAATGAAATACGTGCCTGGAGAGCTTGAGGCCGTATCTTATTCCGCCTCTAAGGAAGAGAAGGCGCGCACCAGCTTAGCCACTGCGAAAGAGAAAACATTCTTCCTTGCTAAAGCGGAGAAAGAGACGATAAGGAGCGATGAGACCGCCTATATCGATCTCCTTTTCGTCGACGAGGACGGAAAGCAAAAACCATTGGAGAACAAAGAAATCGTTTTCACTTCCATCACTAACGGCAAGCTGCTCGGACTAGGGAACGCTTGCCCTTATTACGAAGGCTCATATTTAGATACGAAGACAAAAGCCTATTACGGCAGAGCCCAAGCAATCATTAGGCCAAACAAGGAAGGCGAGGTCAAAGTGAGTTTTGAAAGCGAATACGGGAAACAAACCGTTACCTTGAAAGCAGAAAGAACGGAAATAGAAGAGGATTATCACATCTAGTAAGCGGATTGAGCCTTTGCTTTTCTAGAATAACGCCATAAA
>CAVHTL010000109.1:0-3462 GCA_963638955.1 bacterium | reverse complement strand
TCTTAGGAATCTATACACCTATCAGTTCGCCCATCCTGGGAAGAAATTGAATTTCATGGGGAATGAGCTTGCGAGTTTCGATGAATGGAACGAGGGGCGATCATTGCCATGGAATCTCCTTTCTTACCCCAAGCACGATTCGGTGAGGAGGATGGTGCGCGACCTCAATCTCATCTATCGCGCAGAGAAAGCGATGCACTTCGAGGAGCATAATCCCGCCCATTTCCAGTGGACGCTTGTCGACAATGCTTCCCAAAGCGTCTATGCTTTTGAGCGCGAAGTCGATGAGAGCGACCTTCTCTTCGTCTTCAATATGACCCCGAATTATTACGAGAGTTACGACGTTGGGGTAATGCACGAAGGGGAATACTACGAGCTATTCAACAGCGATAAAGACGTATACGGCGGATGGAACCAATATAACGGACTATCCTCCTTCTCTTCGCCTGGAGCCCCTGAGAATAGGCCGTATCACGCGAGCATCAAGCTCGGAAGCTATTCCGCCCTTATCCTCAAACGCGTGATAAAGGCAGAGGGAAAGAAGGACGAAAAGCCCAAGAAAACGGCGAAAAAAGCCGTTCAAACAAAGAAAAATAGCAAACGCGGATAGACAAAAAGAAAAGGAGAGAACGATGTTTCAGAACAAGTTGGATTTCAAGCAGGATTTCGAGAGAAGATTGAGCGAAAAATACGGGCGCGGGGTGGAAGACAGCCACATCAGCGAACGCTACGACGTGCTCGGTGAGATGGTAAGGGACTACGCAGGATATGATTGGCGCGCTTGCCGGGAAGCCATGGTGAAAGACGGAAACAAGCAGACCATCTATTTCTCGATGGAATTCCTCATCGGGAGGCTACTTGTCAATAACATGCAGAACCTTGGCATCTATAGTGTCGCAAAAGAGGGGCTTGCCGAGCTAGGCATCGACATCAATGAGCTTGAGGATATGGAGCCTGACGCTGGGCTAGGCAACGGCGGCCTAGGGCGCCTTGCGGCCTGTTTCCTCGACTCCTCGGCCTCTTTAGGCTATCCAGTCCACGGAAACACCATCAGATACGAATACGGCTTTTTCCGCCAGAAATTCGTGGATGGGAAGCAGATCGAGCTCCCTGATCAATGGCTCAGCAACGGTTTCGTTTTCGAGGTCAGGAAACCAAAACACGCGGTGGAAGTCTCTTTCTACGGGCAAGCCGAGACCTACATCAAACCCGATGGGAGCTATGCTCTCCGCACGGTGAACGCGAGAAGCATCAGGGCGGTGCCGTATGACGTGAGCGTCGTTGGCTACAAAAACGGGGTGGCCAACACTTTGCGGCTTTGGAGCGCGGAGCCAAGCGAGAAGAACCTTCCGACCGATTGCTCCTTCAATGAATATCTTTCCACTTTGAAAGAACTCTGCTTCGGCTTATACCCTGATGATTCCACTGAGCACGGGCGCTTATTGAGATTGCGTCAGCAGTATTTTTTGGTCTCAGCTGGTCTCCAATCGGTGATGAGAGGGCATATGCATCGATATGGCACTTTGAGCAATTTCGCCGACAAATACTGCTTTCAGCTTAACGATACGCATCCGATTCTCGCTATCCCAGAGATGATGAGACTCCTCATGGATGAATACGGCTTTGGATGGGATGATGCTTGGTCGATCGTCAATAAATCGATCGCCTATACCAATCATACGGTCATGCCAGAGGCCCTCGAGAAGTGGCCAGTCAGCTACATGCGCACCCTTCTTCCGCGCATTTATCTCATCATCGAGGAAATCAATCGCCGCTTCAACAATTACATGCTCGAGCAAGGGATCGACGAGAGCAAACGCTACCAGATGTCCATCATAAGAGACGGGCAGATCCATATGACGAATATGGCTATTTACGCCGGTTTCTCCGTCAATGGCGTCGCCAAAATCCACACCGATATCCTCGAGAATTACACTTTCAAGAACTTTTATGAGCTCTTCCCGGAGAAATTCTCCAACAAGACCAATGGGGTAACTCACCGCAGATGGCTCTTATATAGCAACCCGTCTTTATCTTCGCTCATCACTGAGCGCATCGGGGATGGATGGATCAAGAATCCTGATTTGCTCGAGAAATTCGCTGAATACGCCGATGATAAAGAAACCCAAGAGGCAGTAATGGCCTCAAAAAGCGCCAACAAGGTCAAATTCGCCGAATTCGTGAAGAAGACTTACCGTATGGATATCGATCCAGATAGCATCTTCGACACGCAGATCAAGCGCCTCCACGCCTACAAGAGGCAGCTTCTCAATATCTTCCATATCATGGGGCAATATCTCCGCTTCAAGGAAGACCCTTCATCTTTCTCGATGGTTCCGCACACCTACATCTTCGGGGCGAAAGCCGCGCCGAGCTACGAATACGCCAAGCGCATCATCGAGCTCATCCTCGCGGTTGCCGAGGTCATCAATAACGACAAAGAGGCGAGCCGTTACATGAAAATCGTCTTCGTGGAGAATTACGGAGTCAGCTTGGCTGAGAAAATCATCCCCGCCACCGATATCAGCGAGCAGATCTCCACAGCTGGGAAAGAGGCGAGCGGCACAAGCAACATGAAGCTCATGATGAACGGCGCGATCACCCTTGGTACTCTCGATGGGGCGAATATCGAAATCGCCGATCTTGCGGGGAAAGACAATGAAGTCATCTTCGGTCTTACCGCAGAAGAGGTGCAGTCGCTTCTCGACAGCGGACGATATAACCCCTGGGATATCTACAACAGCTCCTCTGAGATCAAGAACATCCTCGATAGCCTCTTCACCGGTCCATGGGCGAAAAGCGACAGATTCCGTTATATCTTCGACGAGATCATGAATAGAGGCGATCAGTATCTCATTTTGGCCGATTACGCCTCTTACAAAGACGCTTGCGAAAAAGCCGAGAGATTCTATGCCGACAAGAAGAGATTCGCCCGCGCCGCGATTAGGAATATCGCCAAAAGCGGCCACTTCTCAAGCGACAGGACAATCGAGGAATATAACCGCGATATCTGGCACATGAGCAAATTGAAAGTGAGCAGAGACGATGAATAAAATGGATTTCTCATCTCTTTTCTCTCTCCAAAAAGGGCTAGATGAAGAGATTCATCTCCTTCATAAAGAGAGCTATGAATCGACCTATCATAAGCGCGTGCTCGCTCTTTTAGTGGAACTTGGAGAGTTTGCAAACGAAACCCGCGCCTTCAAGTTCTGGAGCCTAAAAGGCCCTTCAAGCAAAGAAGTCATCCTCGATGAATGGGCCGATGCCCTCCATTTCTTCCTCTCTATCGGGATATATCTAGGAGTGGATAAAATCGAGAGCAACGAAAAGCCATCTTCCTCAAGCCTAGTGGAGCAACTCCTCCTTGTGTATCAAGAGGTCAGCGCCTTCTATCTCGATAAGGACGTCGAGGGCTATAAAAAAGCCTTCTCCGATTTCTTGGATCTTTTGATGCTTCTAGGC
>CAVHTL010000108.1:0-3484 GCA_963638955.1 bacterium | reverse complement strand
GGAGAGTCAAAGGATGGATGACCTCCACCCCGTTAGAGTAGGAAAATGCCACATCCACGAAATCGACATCGCCTCTCATCGGCTCGTAATTCTCTCTTTTCTCATAAAAAGGCGTGCCGTATCTTTCGATGACTTCCTTTTTGTCCTTGATTTGTGGGACCTCATCGAGGATCTGGCCGACTTTCTCCGCTCCAGCCTGGGCGCTGATGAAGTCATTGAATACTTCGCTCAAGGATTCAAGCGGGCTATAGATGGAAGAGACGAAGCCGACGAAAAGCACGATGGTGGCAATGAGGGTTGCGGTGTCAAGCGCTTCGCTATTGCCATCTAGAGCCATCTTCACGCCGATATAGACGATTAAAGCGATCATGAGGTTACTTACCATGCTCACCACGGGCTGGAAGAAAGCATGGACTTTGCCCGCCTTGAAGCGCTTTTCTTTGATGTTGTCCGTTATCTCTTTCGCTTCATCCTCGACTTCTTTTTCGATAGCCATCGATTTGATGGTTTTCGCTCCGCTGATGGCCTCAGCGAGCCACCCAACGAAACGGGAGTAGGCGTTTCTGGCCACTCTCCATCGCTTGAGGAGCTCTTTCTGGATAAGCGGGATGATGATGGCCATAAGAGGAATGGAGGAAAGGACGATGAGCCCGAGCTTATAGTCCTGAGAGAGCATCGTGATTAGAGTGAAAATGAAATCGAAGAAGGCCCAGCCCATGGAGACGGCGTCCCAAGAGAGGACATCGCCGATTGAGGAAGTGTCGTTATTCATCCTCGCGATGAGCCAGCCGCTGTTGGTCTTGTCGAAGTAGGAGAAAGAGAGTTCCTGGATTTTCTTGAAGGTGTCGCGGCGGAGGCTCTCCATGATTTTGAGGGAGAGCATATTGGTGAAGAAGAAAGTCAGATAGATGGAGACGGAGCGGAAGAGGATAGCCACGCCTTCTAAGATGCAAAATAAATAAAAGGGGATATCAGCCTCGAGAAAGCCTTTGATCCAAGTAAGGTGGATTGAGGTGTCCCACAAAGAGCCAAGCTCAGCGGAAGTAGCGAAAGAGGAGACGGCCTTGATGGCTCCGCCCTTGAATACCGGCACGAAGGCACTGTCGTAGAAAGTGGTGAAAAGCATCGATAAAACTATGATCAAAAGAAGTTTCCATTCGCGGAAAGCGTATTTGCCGATCTTGAGCCATATGCCAAAGTTCAGCTTATTCGGTAATTTCTCTTCTTCGATGTTTGCCATTTTCTATACCATTTTGCTTTGGATCTCGTAGATGCGCTTATAAAGTCCTTCTTGCTTTATAAGTTCTTCATGCGTCCCGCTTTCTGCGATCTTCCCTTCCTCCAGAACTAGGATGAGGTCGGCGTCTTTGGCAGTGCTGATGCGGTGGGTGATGATGATGGAGGTGACTTGTTTCTCCATTTGCTTGAGATTTTCCCTGATCGCGATATCGGTGGAAGTGTCGACGGCGCTTAAAGAGTCGTCGAAGATGACCACGGGCGAATGAGAAAGAAGGGTTCTAGCGATAGCCACCCTTTGCTTTTGCCCGCCTGATAGAGTGACGCCCTTTTCCCCGACCGATGTTTCATAGCCGTCTTTGAAAGAGAGTATCGCTTTATCTACCGATGCCATTTTCGCGGCGCGTCTCACATCCTCAAGCGTGGCGTCTTTTTCGGCGATTTTGATATTTTCCTCGATGCTCCTTGAGAAAAGATAGGGATCTTGAAGGACCGGGATGATGTTTTTCCGCAAATAGCTTCGGTTGATCCTCTTTAGCTCGACTCCGTCAATTTTGATGGAGCCGCCCGAATAATCGTAGATGCGGGTGAGAAGGAGAGAAAGCGTGCTCTTCCCGCTCCCCGTTTTCCCGATGATGGCGACGCTTGTCCCGGCGCGAATCGAAAAAGAGACGTCTTTGATGACTTCATCGTTTGCCTCGTCCGGGAAATGAAACGAGACATGGGAGAAGACGATATTGCCTTTGATTGGTGGTTTCTCCCCTGAGACGATATCCTCAATTGGGGCATCGATGATTTCGTTGACTCGATCGGCGCTCGCTAAATACTGCCCCATATTGGAAAGAATCATCGCCACCTCGCGGAGAGGCCAGACCATCATATTCACGAAGGATATCGAGAGGAAAAGCGTCGAAGAGGTGATGGAGCCTATATAGCAAAGGTAAATGCCGTAGCAAAGAGAAAGAGCCATCGAGGCGAAGACGAAGATGTCGGTGCTTGAGAAGAAGAAAGCGGAAAGCTTTCTCCAACGGACGTATTTCTTTCTGTAATCGGAGAGGTTTTTGTCAAAGGAGGCGATTTCGTAATTCTCGTTGTGGAAAGCTTTCACGATGCGGATGGAATTTAGATTCTCGCTCACTTTGTCGGTGATTGAAGCCTCGGAATCATCGGTTTCCCTGTATCTTTTCCTGACCTCTTTTATGAGAAGGAAACTGTAAACGAACATAAAAGGGAACAAAGAGAGGGAGACGAGGGTCAATGGGATTGATAAAGACATCAAAATCGAAAAGCAGAAGATGAACATCCAAAAAGAGTAATTGATTTGGCTGATGTCCCCGACGATGAATTTGCGGAGCACGTCGAGATCGCGCGTGGCCACTTGGAGCATATCGCCGGCTTTATGCTTTTTGTAATAGGCATAGGGGAGATGCTCAAGATGCGAGAAAACGGCAAACTGCATCGCGGCGTTGCTCTCGGCGGCGAAGTAGCTCCGGAGAGCCATTCTTAGGATGGTGGCAAGAGTCAAAACTAGAGCCGAGACCCCTAAAGATACGGGGAGGAGCCAGGCTATATTGAGCATCAAGAAGTCGTTCCCTTTCCCGAAAGTGATGATATTGACGACGATTCGCTCGACTAGACTCGATTCGGTATTGATGTTCAAGGCGCTTGAGCCCCCCAAAGTCTCCAAGGCATCGATCGCCACTTTTATGAGAAAGGAGGTGAAAACGGAGACGATGACCATGAAAATCTGCGATATCAAAGACAAAGCGAAAAGAGGGCCCGTGCCCTTGTTGATTCTCACTAAGGTGGTAAATAGATGCGTCCGTTTCTTCTCTTTATCCATAAAATAATGAACAAGTTGTTAGTATATCATCTATATTTCGCTTTTCTATGATTATGCGCCTCCCGCAATCGCGCCCTTGATTGGCGCATCTGAATGGTTGATGAACATGCCTCTAAATCAAGCGAATTTCGACTGGCTAGCTTCTTTGCTACGCAATTACGACAATCTGTTTTTGCGAAATAAACTCTTTATGGCAAAGCCTTATCGAGATGCCGCTTATTCCTTTCAAAAGTTTCCTATCCCTAAGAGAGTGGAAGGTAACGCCGTTTTACGTAAAAAATCATGCTTAAACCATAAAAGACAACTACAATCAACGAAAAATAAGCAATCCAAGTGGTTTTTTGGCTGAATTGTAAAACTTATTTTTAATCGGTGGAAAAGGCATATCTTGGGTGTTTAATGTGT
>CAVHTL010000107.1:1562-3513 GCA_963638955.1 bacterium | reverse complement strand
TGTTTTCTGATTAATAAACAGTTCCACAATATTAGCGCAATAGCGCGCAATTAAGCGCAATAAGAAAACCTTCGATGCTGTCGGAACTTTGTATTTTTATTTCCCCCCATTTTGCAAAGCTGCGCAATTAAAATCATGCCCAATAAGGCAAATAAGAAACGTCTTTCTTATCGGAATCTGAAGCCTTTTTTATTTTCCCTTTTTCGAGGGCTGATGCGTAGATGCGGCTGATTTTGTATTTTGCCTCAATCCCCAAACCAAAACGCTCCCGCAGGCTTTGATTGGTCGCGCGTTTATAGGAAAGAAGGCAAAGCACGGTGTGTTCATAGGCTGCCTCTATTTTCTCCTCGGCAGAGAGATCATCGAAATTCGCATCGCCAGAAAGAGCGACCCTCACACCGGAAGCGGATTCGCTTACCTTCGCAGGCGGAAGATGTTCCTTTTCCAAAGAGGCGACGATTTTGTCGAAACCGCTTCCGGCGGTATCGCCGATATCGATGCGGCGCAAAAAAGAGGCCAAAGACGGATTCGCCGGCTTAGGGGCGAAGTCGATGAGACGGTCAAGGGGGACGTTTAGGCATCCAGGATTCGAAAATTCGACGCGATCGGAGAAAATCTCAATTAGGGGCCCGCCAGTAGAAAGCAGATCCTGATGAATAAGGATGTTTCCCAAAGCTTCCCTCACCGCGATAGAAGGAACCATGTAATGGTCTTTGCGTTTGCCATCCACATAGATATCCGCCCCTTGGATGGAGGAAAGTATTTCTTTGTAGCAAGCCTCGAAAGAAGAGGCGTAGCCATAAGGGAATTCTTTCTTGCCTCTGGTCTCCAAGCGGTCACTCCCAGCGTAACGCACGATGCGAAGAAGCTTGCTATAAAGAGGTTTGAACAAAGAGAAGTCTTTTGCAAACAGTAACCCCCCTAAAACGGTCAAGGAATAGCGATCGCCCCCTTCTTCAAGGAGGAATCCTTCGCGCACGAAGCGGGTGATCCTCTCCTCCAAAGAAAGGGTCTTTGGCAAGGCAAGAGCGTTTTCGTAAGAGGGGAAATCCAAAATTGTAGAAAGCCTTGCCTTGCTAATAGACGCTTCCGCCAAGCGCATCTCTGGCGCGGTGCCTTCTAGTTTTCGCCAAAGTTCTTTTTCCAAAGCGGGATATTCTTTGAGATTCTTCGTATAGCTTTCAATCCTGCAATAAGCCTGCTTTTTGAACGTCGTGGCGAAATATGAGGCCGCGGGGATCTCAAGGACAAGGAGATGAGCGCCATCCAAATCAAACTCATAATCCTGCAAGTCAAGAGAAGGGATAAGAAGATTCCGCCAATAGGCCAAGATGTTCTCTTCGCCTTTCTTCCAACTTAGGAAAGACAGATTCGTCCCTACGAGGGCGTTGGTCTTATCGTCAATGCCCCAAATCAAATAGCCAAACGGCTTACTCGCAAGCAAGGCCATATTGGAAAGAGCAGAGATTCTCTCTCCGATTGCATCGGGATCGGCGTTGTTCATCTTGAACTCAACGTAACTATTTTCCCCTTTCATGGCGCATAAGCCGCGAACGATCAAAGAGATTGTTTCGATGTCTTTCATGTATATCCCTCCAAACTGATTTTAGCAGTTCCGCAATATGAGCGCAATAGCGCGCAATAAGGCGCAATAAGAAAACCTTCGATGCTGTGGGAACTTTGTGTTTTTATTTCCCACATTTTGCAAAGCTGCGCAATCAAAAAAGAGAATTCCGCTATGACTTTATGGCTGCCCCACCTCTTATGAAAAACCTTCTTGCTCCCGGGGATAGCCCCTAAAGAAGACGCTTTTCACGCACCTAGACAGGCGTTATGTTCAGGGCAAGACCATTTTCACGAGTCAACATGAAATAGTTTTAACCGATTTCGGTGATTTTCGTTTCATCCCAATTGTTTATTTCTGCCTTATTCTTAACGGTGAACTTGCCAT
>CAVHTL010000107.1:0-1552 GCA_963638955.1 bacterium | reverse complement strand
CCTCCAACAAAGCCAGGTGACCGCTCATGTCCTCGCTATAAATATAAAAGATTCAGCATAAAGATACGGTAGCTAAGAAGTATTCATCCGCAAAATTGATATGGATTCCGTAATCAACAGCTATGTTTTCCCCTCTTTTGTTCACGTACGTAAATGCATCCTTTAAACAAAGAAAAAAGCAAGATCGCCATTTACGGCGTTCTTGCTTTCCATAATCGTTTAATTGTCGCTCTTTATCCGACAGTGACATCTCCGTCAGAGCAAAGGACGGTGAAGGAAGAATCCTTTGCCCAATCCGTGCCCTTTTCGATGGCATTCCACTCTTCGAGTGTGCCGTTGAAGCAGAATTTCCCGCCTTCGCTCTCCGGAATGGAGATATTCTCAAAGGCATTGTTGCCGATATATTTAATGCTACTCGGGATGATGATATTGTCGAAGTGCTTGTCTTTAAACGCATTATCGCCAATCTTCAACACTGTTTGGCCATCATGTTCCGAAGGCATTATGAGAGTTTTTTCGGTGCTTTCGTCATCTAAGCCGGTAACGATGGCAAAAGCACTAGTGCCATCATCGCCCACATCAAAGGAGAAGGCGGAGGTGGTGAAGTTCACGTAATCGAATATGCGTCCATCGGAGCAAGTGATGACGAAGCCTTTGGAAGATTCATTAAACGGACCGCTATTAGCGATGGTATACCAAGTGCTCTTCGTCCCGGCGTAATCAATCTCCTTGATGCTGCAGCCAGAGAAACATCCCGCATTTAATGACAAGCTTGCGTTTGCACCTTTTATCGTGACTTTCTTAAGGCTTGTGCAAGACGCAAACGCGTTTTTATTGACATATAAAGTATTCTCAGGCAACGTCAGTTCCTTGATGTCGCACCCTTCGAAAGCCCCTTGACCTATATTTTTTAAAGAGCTTGGGAAATACACCGCTCTCAGGTTCGTACAGCCTTTAAAGGATTCGTATTTTATATCCGTTAGCGTGTCTGGGAAAACTATGCAAGTAAACGATGGAGCTGTATCGCCATCATTCACTTTGAAAGCCCAATCATTCACTCTCGTAATGTAATTATTCCTAGTTATGGAAGGGACGAAAATGCATTTGTCGGTGCAAGTGCCTAGACCGTCAAGACCCAGCACATAGTCGCTAAAATTGTATTCCAGACCCTCAGAAGCAACGTAGGACGAATCACCGCTCATTTCTATCTTCTCATCGGTGCAATAGACGGTGACGTCTTTTAGACCGTATTTCCAGTTGACGCCTTTCTCAATGGCGTTCCACTCTTCGACGGTGCCGACAAAAAGGATGCGCGTCAAATTCGAGCAGCCGGCAAGCATCGCTTTGCCGAACTTCTTGATCGTATTTGGGATAGAAACGGTAGTAAGCGACATATACCCGGCAAAGGTAGCTTCGCATGTGCTAGTCATCGTATTGCCGCTAACAACGGAAGGAATGACAATCTTAGACCATTCGGAACCATTGACACCGTTATAGACGGTTATATTGCCATCGCTATCGGCGGATGGTTCGTTCTGTTGCATATTGTAAT
>CAVHTL010000106.1:1205-3545 GCA_963638955.1 bacterium | reverse complement strand
AAGAAAGGGAGGCGTAATCCTCTTCGCTTAAAGAAAAAGCATCGATGAGGCTTAGAAGTTCCTCCCTAGTGAAAGAGCCCTTCTCCTTTTGAATGGCTTTGGCTCTTTCGTAGGCTCTTCTATAGGCTTCTTTCAATGCGCTTCTCTCCTTATTTCTTGTTGGTATCGGGACCGGTTTGGATGAAGGTGTCGCGATAATCGCCGAGCTTTTTGGCGCGGGTCGGGTGGCGGAGCTTCCTGATGGCTTTCGCTTCGATCTGACGGATCCTTTCCCGTGTGACACCGAATTCCTTGCCGACTTCTTCTAACGTGCGCGGGCGGTTGTCGTCTAAGCCGTAACGGAGGCGCAATACTTTCTCCTCGCGCTCGGTGAGGTCCTTCATGATTTCGTAGAGCTCGTCTTTGAGGAGCGACTTCGTGGTGTATTCCTCAGGCGACTGGGCCTCTTTATCCTCGATGAAATCCCCTAAATGGCTATCGTCTTCTTCGCCGATCGGGGTCTCTAAGGAGACAGGCTCCATCGCGATGCGCTGAATCTCGCGGATGCGCTCTGGGGAAAGGGCCCCATCCATCTTCTTGCTGATCTCTTCCGCGCTCGGATCGCGGCCTAGCTCCTGGACGAGCTGGCGCTGGACGCGGGTCATCTTGTTTATGGTCTCCACCATATGGACGGGGATGCGGATGGTCCTCGCTTGATCGGCGATGGCTCTGGTTATGGCTTGGCGGATCCACCAAGTGGCGTAGGTCGAGAACTTGAAGCCTTTCGTGTAGTCGAATTTCTCGACGGCTTTGATAAGGCCCATATTGCCTTCCTGGATAAGATCGAGGAAATGCATGCCGCGCCCGACGTAATGTTTGGCGATGGAGATGACGAGACGCAAATTGGCGGTGATGAGCTTGTTTTTGGCGTTTTGCCCATCGTCAACCGCGCATTTGGTGAGGAAAATCTCCTTCGAGGGGTAATTGAAGCGGATGGCTTTCGCCCATTGCTCATAGCTGAGCTCCCCGTTTTCATTTTTGTAGGTCTCGTAGAAGCCTTTGAGTCTCTCTTCCGCCTCTTCCCCGAGGACGATCCGCTTCGCTAACTCGGTCTCTTCTTTGGCGGTGAGAAGGTCGACCTTCCCGATTTCTTTGAGATACATCTTCACCGAGTCATTGACCTTGACTTCGCCCGACTGCAGCTTGCTGAAATCGTCGATGGCTTCAACTTCCGCCTTCTCTTCGCTCTCTTCGCTTAGCTCCTCATCCGCTTCCATCTCCTCGTTTTGCTTCTCGAGGTCGATCTCGCCAACATCTGCATCGTCGAGAGAAGGCTCTTCGTCTTCATCGGATATTATCTTGATGCCGCTTGACTGGAAAAAGTCGATAAGCCCTTCATAGTCATCCTCGCTCAGATCGTATTTGCTCGTGATGTCCATGATTTCGCCTTGGTTCAGCTCGCCTTTTTCTTTGCCGATGGAAAGAAGGTCCTGCTTGAGCTTGGCGATGATGCCATTTTGCTCTTCGCCCTCGTCTTCGATGATCACATCATCGAGTTCGACTTCTTCCTCGTTTTCCTCGCTTTCGACCGTTTTTTTCGTTTTCTTGCTTGCCATGGTGTTTTCTCCTTTGCCTATGTTTCTCAGTTTTGGCTGCTTTTCTTTTGTTTTTCCTCGATATCGCGGCTCCGCTTCAAGGCGATATTTATCCTCTCTTCGTCGCTCGAGGCGCTTTGATACTCCTTTTCCCTCGTGCGCCGGGCGTTATATTCGCTCCGCGCTTTCTTGATGGCTTTTCCGATCTCTTCGTAAGATGAGACGGTCAAGGGTATCTCTAAACCGCTGCTTTCGATGGAGAGCAATTCATCCACGAGAATCTTTTTCTCGCTCAAATCCATCGACTCGATAAGCGCGATGAGGGAAGAGATGGAAAGAGAGGAAGACTCGTTGACGAAGTTGGCGAGCTCATTGAGGATCGGATCAAAGAAGTTATCGATGTTTTTCGTGAAATAGTCGATGGCTTCTTGGCTCCTAAGCATGCAGATGAGCATTTGCCGCTCGGCGTTATATAAACGTCTATAGGCTTTCCTTTCTTTGTCTATTTTGAAGCTTCCATCCTCCTTTTTGGGAGCGATGAGCCCGTATTCCTCGCTGTCGTTATAGATAGAGCGCGAGTAGTCACGCAGCTGCTCGCGGATGGTCTCGGGGAGATAACCCGTGGCTTTCGAGAGCTTATTGATGTAATCGTCGCGCTCCACGCCTGGTTTGCTCTTCGAGAGGAAGGGAAGGAAATGGCTGAGCGCCTTCTCTTTTTCTTCCTTCGAGGAGAGATTTTTGACGTGCAGATAATAAGAGAGCTGGA
>CAVHTL010000106.1:0-1195 GCA_963638955.1 bacterium | reverse complement strand
GAGTTCATTTTCTTCTTCAATGCCTCAGCCCCTTCTTCCTTATAGATATCGTCGGGGTCCCTATCATCGTCTTCATTCAAGACAAGGCGGAATGGCAAACCGCTTCTTTGGAGAGGCAAAATCGCCTTCATCATGCCCATTTGCCCAGGATCGTCGCCATCAAGAGATAGCCGCACCTCACCCCCGAGCTTCCGCAAAAGCGATATATGCTCTTTGCTCAGGTTCGTGCCCATGAGGGCAACGGCGCTCTTAATGCCCGCTTTCCCCAAGGCTATGGTGTCCATGAATCCCTCTAGGACATATACGTATCCCTCGTGCCGCGCGCTTTTCTTGGCGTTTTGGTAGTTATAGAGAATCTCCCCTTTATGGAATATCTTCGTTTCCGGCGTATTCACGTATTTGGGACCTGCATCCTCTTTCACTCTTCTGGCGGAGAAGCCGACGACTTGCCCGTTTTCATCGAATAGAGGGAAGATCAGCCGCGAGGCATTGTTGTCGCTCGTGCCACTGGCTTTAACAAGCGCGATGCCTATATCCTCGATCGATTTGAGCGAGTGCCCTTTGGCCACGAGATACTGGACGGTCTTTTTTCCGTCGTCTGGCGCATAGCCTAGGCCGTATTTTTCGATATCTTCCTCGTCTAGGCCTCGCTTTTTTAGATATTCCCTAGCCTCTTCCCCTTCTTTCGTCGAAAGAGAATAACGGTAATAGCTTTGAAGGTCATTGATGCACTTATAGAGGCTATCGAGGGTTGGGTCCTTCTTTTTGATGACTGCTGGCTTAGATAAGCGCGGATCGGAAAAGCCGACGAGATCGGCGAGTTTCCTCACCGCCTCCTCGAAGCTTATCTTCTCGTAGTTCTGGATGAAAGTGATGGCGTTACCCCCCTCGCCACAGGAGAAGCACTTATAGATTTGCTTTTCTCTTGAGATATTGAGCGAAGGATGCTTGTCGTCGTGAAATGGGCAAATGGCTAGATAACTCCTCCCTTTCTTGATGACGTGGATATAAGAGGAAATGACATTCACGATATCCGCGCTCTTCAAGAGGTTTTCAATGACGCCATAGTCAATCATCTTATATTCCTTTATCTCCTCATATTATAAATAATATGTATATACTAAATATCTACTTAATCTCTACTAAATCAGAAGAAGCATCTCTCGGTGAAATAGGCCACGAGCTGATCGATAGG
>CAVHTL010000105.1:3228-3610 GCA_963638955.1 bacterium | reverse complement strand
GTTTTATAGTCATTAAAAATTCCAACCTTTTTATAAAAAATACCTGTATCTTTATATCTTTTGTATAAATCTTTTAATTTATATTTGTGCGAATGGTCCACCACTGCATCGGCACAGTACTTTTTCTTGTATCCGGCATCCAAAACAAATTTCGAATACAGCATGTCTTCGGACATCATGACGTTGTAACCGTTATACCCGTTAATCTTCAGGAATATATCCCTATTATAAGCGGAGCACGCGTCTGATGCAAAAAACGCCATAAGGCCTAAATTATTAATGTCTTTCTTTTCAATAAATGCCGAATTGGTAGGATAATTTTTTTGCCTTATGTACTTTTCGATTGATTTATTTGTACAAATTTGTTTTGCATAATTAAATA
>CAVHTL010000105.1:0-3218 GCA_963638955.1 bacterium | reverse complement strand
ATCAATGTCTTTGACTAGGTTATAGAAACAATCGTCATTGACGATTTTGATATCTTGGGAAAGCATAATGACTATTTTCGATTCACAATACGATTTGATAGCTAATTCGCGAGTTAAGCTGTGAGAAAATTCGTCCTTTTCGACTTCAAAAGAAATAATGTTGTGTTCGGCAACGAATTTCCTGATTAAATTCATTTCCTCATCGTTTGAGTTTGTGATAGGAAATACCACTTTATTAATCTCTATATTTCGTTGCCTGAAAAAAGACTCATAAAGCGGTTTCAAATACGAATATCCTTTGTAGATTGGACAGACTACATCAGCAACAATCATTTGTCTTCCTCGTTAACTTAATTATATTGAGCATTAGCGGCCATTACTTCACACACCGAAGCTGTTGTGTTTAGCGTTTGTTATTTCAAGATATCCTTTATCTTGTCCGCTTCGTCTTTCTTTGTGACGTATATCCCCTTCTTTGTGACCGCTACGATGATGTCATCGACATTATTGATGACGACTTTGACGTCGGTCTCGTTGATGATTTTGCTACCCTCGCTATCGAAGATGATGCCGTTGCCGGTTACATCATCACCGAGTATATCGCTGATGGTGCTATAGGATCCTAAATCTTCCCATCTGCCAGCAAAGCGCAGCACCATGATGCTCTTTTCTTTTTCCACCACCATGTAGTCGATGCTGAATTTCTTATCCTCTGGCACTTTTATGTTGGCGTATTCTTCATACATGCTCTTATACTCATCAAAGCCGAGCATCGTCTTGGCTTTCTCTAACATGTATTTGGCCTTGAAGCCGAAGACGCCAGCATTCCATAAGGCGCCTTTGGAGATATAGGAGGCGGCTAATTCGGGGGTATTCGGCTTCTCTACGAATTCCTTGACTTCGCTTGTCTCTTCTTTGCTAACCGGGATAATGTAACCATACTTTGTGGCAGGCGATGTTGGCTCAATGCCGATCAAAGACAAATTAGCCTTATTCTCGTTAACGAGTTCATCAAGCTTCTTAAGCGCTTCAAAATAATCATCCTCAACACATGGATCGACTGGGCAAACAATGACGCTTTCTTCACTAGAGACGCCCATCACGTCGTGAAGATACAAAACGCTTAAGCAGATGGCCGCAAAAGTGTCTTTCCTAGCAGGCTCAAGAGATATATTGATATCGTCCCCTAGTTGCTCTTTGAGAATGCCCACTTGATCAGCGCCCGTGGCGATGAGAACGTTCGCATCTTTATCGATTTTCTTGATTGAGCGATACATACGTTGCACCATCGATTCATATTCACCGTTTTCGTTTTTGAATATCTCGATGAACTGCTTCGATCTAACGTCGTTAGATAACGGCCATAGCCTTTTCCCCGATCCTCCAGACAATAAGATGATGTTCATGCTTTATTACCCTCTTTGTTGCGGATTAGATTTTACAAAGCGAGGGAGGACAAAGCAAACAGCATTGCTTTTGTGGTTATAGACGCGAATATTCGTTTAGAGCTTCAACGCGACAATCAGCGGTCTTTGTTAGTGAGTTTGCGTGTTTCTCCGCGCCCCTTATGACTAATTCATGCCGCAATGACAAATCCATTCATGTGAGCAGTGGCGATGCCTCCTTCTCTGCTTGCTCCGATGAGCACGTATTTGATGACTAAGCTAACATGATGGTCTATCATTTGGCCTATGAGCAAATACGACTATCTGATCGTCGGGAGCGGCTTAAGCGGCGCTTCCATCGCTAGAATGCTATTTGAGGCAAACAAAAGCGTCCTTGTTGTTGAAAAACGCAATGAAGTGGGCGGCAACATCGCTACGAAAGTCATAGACGGTATCGTGGTCCACTCATATGGTCCACATATCTTTCATACCTCCGACGAATTCGCCTGGAGTTTTTTTAACAAATACGCTGAGGTATATAGCTTCATCAATGAGCCTCTAGCGAACTTCAAAGGCGAGATATATCGTATGCCTTTCAACATGAATACCTTTCATGCCCTTTGGGGGGTGAATACGCCAGAAGAAGCGAAAGCAAAGATCGAAGAAGAAGTGAAAAGAGAGAATATCGTTGAGCCCAAAAACCTCGAGGAGCAGGCCTTATCGATGGTCGGGAGGACGATATACTCCAAACTCATCAAGGAACACACGGCAAAACAATGGGGCCGTGACTGCAAAGACCTTCCCGCCTCCATCATCAAACGCCTCCCGCTTAGATTCGAGTACAACAACAATTATTTCAACGACATATACCAAGGTGAGCCGAAAGGCGGCTACACGGTTTTCATAGAGAGCCTCCTTAAAGGCATCGAAGTCCGCCTTGGGGTCGATTATCTCTCTAACAAAAACGAGCTCTATGCGCTCGCGGACAAAATTATCTACACTGGCAGATTAGACGAATATTTCGCCTTTTCCAAAGGACATCTTGATTGGAGGAGCCTCCGCTTCGAGACCGAAAAGACGGATATCGATGACTATCAGCATAACGCGGTGGTGAATTACACCTCTCATGAGGTGCCCTACACCCGCATCACTGAGCATAAGCACTTCGATCCGAATTGCATCAATCATCGCTCCACCATCATCACTTACGAATACCCCGATAAATTCGTTGAAGGCAAAATCCCCTATTACTCCATCAACGACGAGCGCAATATCGCTTTGGCGTCGACTTACAAAGAGATGGCCAAATCCCTAAAAAACGTCAGCTTCTTAGGCAGGCTTGCGAACTACGCCTATTACGATATGGACGATGCCATAATCGAAGCCAAGAGACTCTTCGATAGGCTAATCAGAAATTAAGGCCATGCGTTCAAACACAAACAAAGGCGAGCGTTAACCGCTCATACGCTTAATTCTTTTCAGTTCATAGTCTCTTTTCAACATAAGCGGAAGGCTTAAATCGCCAATATGCGAACGCATAAATGCGTCATAAATCTAAAAAGGCAGTCACTTTTTCCTATGCTACAATATAGTGAAAGGAGGCCATTCGTATGTCATTTTACCTGAATCAAGACAATATCGACTTCGCTGGCGATATCAGCGCCGATATCTACGTCGACAAGTCGATGCTCATATCATTCTGCAATAGATGCATCGAGGACAAGCCGAGAAAGTTCATGTGCGTGACCCGCGCCCGCCGCTTCGGTAAGAGCATGGCTCTCTCTTTGCTCAACGCCTATTACTCGAAAGGCTGCGACTCCAGAGAATTATTCA
>CAVHTL010000104.1:0-3623 GCA_963638955.1 bacterium | reverse complement strand
GGTTTTCTATTTGCGCTGTTTTTCCAGGCGATTAATTTTTCTGTAACTAAACGATTCATGACTACATCTCTCAATTGAATGATAGCCGAAGATATTAATTTATGCAATTGTAAATACAAAAAACCTATTGTAGAATGTAAATACGAATACAAAGAAGCATAGGTAAAGCGTGAAAAAAGCCAAAATGGATTGATATTTTTTGGGAGACGCCGTTTTTTATCGTCGCTTTAATGCGCTTCCCTCTCCCTATTTACGATAACGTTCGTATTGGAAATAGCTTCCAGAGGCTTGTATCCTACTATTCCCATCTCGCTTTCACGCAAGAGACGAATTTGGTTAACTAAATCCTCGCCGCTATTAAAAGAGAAATGCTACGCTCAACCAGAGGGGCTTATGCGAAAGAGCGAAGATGCGTGTGCTTGTATTTCTTGGGTGGCCATGCCGCTCTCTGAAAAAAGGCCTTCGCATCCTTATGATTAACGCGCATACAGGGAAGGATCATCACGTTGCTTAATGAATCAATTTTTAGCCCATCGTGATCGCATCATGAGTGATTTGGCGTTTATGAAACGTCTAATTGCTTTGCTGGCAAAATATGCCGTTGGCGATTTTTGCAAAACAAAAAGGCAGTGTGGCCTATGGATTGGGCAGAATTCCGTATTCTCCCCTATATAAGGCGGAACGCATTATCTCTATAGGAAAATATCGACTTAGGAATGCGGAAAAGATGCCATCATTCATTCCTCCTCTTCCCCTTGCTTTTCCTTTTTGAGCTTCTTGTTCTCGTAGACCATATAGAAGAATGCGGCGGTGACGATTATTAAGGCGATCACGACGAAGGTCGTAGTGTTTTCGGATATCGATAAAAGCATAAAAGCCTCCTTCATCTTTTATCTAGCCTCCTTTTTCCTTTTTTCCGAAATCGCGATGGCCTTTAAAGTTGAAATCGCTCCCCTTAATCCCTATCCTTACTCAGTATGAAAAACAACACTTTTACCTTATTTGTCGATTCTGACATGGATTTCACCCCTGAAAGCGCCGCAAAAATCGGCGCGAAGCTCATCTCGATGCCCTATTCCATCGGAGAAGAGGAATATTACCCTTACGAAAGCTACAAGAAGTTCGACGCCGATTCTTTTTATGATTCCATCCGCTCGGGGACGCTCCCGAAAACAAGCGGTCTCTCGCCCGAGAAATACATTTCCTATTTCGAGCCCGAATTCAAGAAAGGCAAAGACATTCTCTACTGCCACTTCTCGAAAGCGATGTCGATGACCTTCGTTTCGATGAAAATCGCTCTCGATAAGCTCAGGGAAAAATACCCAGAGCGCAAGCTTTACGAAATCGACACCAAATCAATCACGACTCTTGCCTATATGATCGGGGAAGAGGTCGGAAAGATGTATATGGCTGGAGAAAGCATTGAAGAAATACTCGCTTGGAGCGAAAAGGAAGTCGACCACTACGCGATGTATTTCTTCGCCGATGACCTCAAGTTTTTCGCTCGGAGCGGGCGCGTGTCCGGGATTGGGGCTAAAATGGGGAACCTCTTCGGGGTAAAGCCCATCATCTATATGAACGAAGAAGGGAAGATGGTCACCAAGGGCAAGTCTTTAGGGAAGCAAGCGGCCATCGCTACGCTCGTCTCCTATATGAGCGAACTCGGGGACGATGTCCTTTCTTATCCGATCTACATCGGCCATTCAGGCTACGAAGAAGGGGCAAAGCTCGTCGAAAAAGCCGTCAAAAGGAAATTCGGCGAAGGGACGAAAATCGAGACTATCATGGTTAACCCCACCGCTGGGAGCCACTGTGGGCCATCTGGAGTAGGCTTGGCCTTCCACAGCAAATCGCGCTGAAAGAAAAGAGCCATTTGTCGCAATGGCTCTTTTGTTTTGGAAGCAGCGTTTGTTCAATCCTCGAATCTCTTCATGAGCTCGTTCACTTTTTTCTTGAGCGAACCCATCTCGGAAGCGAGTCCTTCTTGCTTTGAGGAAACGACGTAATAATAGATTTTTATCTTCGGCTCGGTGCCGCTTGGGCGGATCGTGAAGGTGTTGCCGTTATGGAAGCCGAATTTGAGCACATCGCTAGAAGGGAGATCGATCTCTTTTTTCTTCCCTTCTTCGTAACTCACCTTATTGAGGTAATCGTTCACAAAAAGGTATTCGTCTTTGTTTCGATCGGCATAAGAATGCCATCTCTTCATGATGTTATTCATGATGAGGGATCCTTTTGGCCCCGGGAATTCGAAATTCTCGAGCGAAGAATCGGTGTAGCCGTATTTTTCGGAGAGCTCAAAGAGGCGATCGATTGGGCTTTTGCCCTCGTTTTTGAATTCCTGCATCATGAAGGCAATGAGCAAAGAGGCGTCCACCGCGTCTTTGTCGCGCACCTTCGTGCCGCTTAAATAGCCGTAGCTTTCCTCGTATCCGAAATAGAAGCGGTTCTCCTTCCCCTCTTTCTCGAGTTTGCCGATCTGCTCGCCGATGAACTTGAAGCCGGTGAGCACTTGCTTGACTTCCATGCCGGCCTCTTTCGCTAAAGGAAGCACCATATCGCTCGTGACGATGGTCTTCACCAAGACGCTGCCTGGCACCGCCTCTTTGTGGCGAAGAAGGAAATCATAAAGGAGGAGCCCCATCTCATTTCCGCTGATAAGGCGGATGGAGCCGCGGTATTTGACAGCCGTCCCGACCCTATCGCAATCGGGATCTGTGACCAGCAATAAATCGGCCTCTTTTTCGTTCAGTAGGTCAATCCCAAGCGATAAAGCCTCTTTTAGCTCTGGGTTCGGCTTCGGGCAAGTGGCGAAAGTGCCATCTGGGTCTTTTTGCTCTTTCACGAGCGAGACGTTTTTGAATCCGGCGTTATCAAGGGCGCGGGTGACTGGTACCAAGCCGGTGCCGTTGAGCGGGGAATAAACGATTTTCAGATCCCTCTCTTTGATGGACGCTATTTCCTTGGTCTTGATGTAATCGAGATAGGAATTGAGGCAATCTGGCGTGATATAGCTGATTTTGCTTTCTTCTAGGGCGTCGGTGAAATCAATCGATTTGACGTCAGCAAAGATATCGAGCGATTCGATTATCTTAACCATCTCATCGGCCGCTTCGAGGGTAATCTGGCAGCCTTCGTCGTTATACACCTTATAGCCATTGTATTCCTTTGGGTTGTGGCTTGCGGTGACCATGACTCCAAGAGAGGTATGGAGATAACGCACGGCATAGGAAAGAAGAGGCGTTGGCATGAGAGTAGGATATAGATACACCCTTAACCCGTTTGCGGCGTAAACTGAGGCGGCAGTGCGCGCGAAAAGCTCGCTATTGATGCGGGAATCGTAGGAAATGGCCACCGATGCGTTTTCCCCGTAATGTTTTTTGGCGTAAAGGGCTATGCCTTGGCTCACTTTGCCGATCGTATAGATGTTCAAGCACGCGCTCCCTGCTCCAAGCAGCCCTCGTAGCCCGCCGGTTCCGAATTCGAGGTCTTTGTAGAAAGCGGCCTCTTTTTGCTCTTCGTTCATCCCCTTAAGCTCCCTTAGGAGGGCGGGGTCTTTGACATTTGCTAGCCAACGCTCGTAATCACGCATGTTCTTTTCTCCTTGTTTGTCTTCGCTAATC
>CAVHTL010000103.1:2399-3626 GCA_963638955.1 bacterium | reverse complement strand
ATTCTTACCGCTATTTGGTCCGCCAATAAAAATAACTTATCGGTCAAAAGCGAAGACACGGGCAAAGGAACGGTATCTATCACTTCTGGAACGGGATATTCCGGTGAATCTATAACCGTTACTGCCACTCCGATTGGCGATTGTGTCTTTGAAGGCTGGTATAACGAATCTACAAAAGTTAGCGGCATGGCAACCTACACTTTCATAATGCCTACAAGCGATTATTCCTTGCTGGCTCATTTCTTCACGAAAGCGGAAGAAGAAGAACGCAAAAAGAATCTTGGCATTATACCCGCTATAGACACATCTAAAGGCACATTGACCTATGGCTTATATCCCCAAACCCATGTGAGTGACGATGATACGATCTCCGCCTTAGACGCTTTGCTAACGCCTGAAAGCAATGGCTACTATCTCTATAATGATGAATACTACGCAAAGAAAGCCGCCAATCCTTATGGTTCAACTTGCGCATTCAACGATGGAACGACAATTAGGCACGGAGCATCATATTGGTTCAAGTGCGAACTGATCGAATGGAAGATTCTAACGTCTAGCGATAGTGCGTATTCTTTGGTTTCGACACTTTTATTGGACGCTCATAGATATGATCATGATTCTAATAATTACGCGAATTCGGAGATTAGAGAATGGCTCAATGACGATTTCCTGAATACCGCATTCAGCCTTGATTCATCATTGATTCAAGTAACATCCGTTGATAATTCGGCATCGACAACAGATTCTTCTAGCAATCGTTATGCCTGCGATGATACTGAAGATAAGATTTATTTATTAAGCTATCAGGATTATTTAAATGCTGATTATGGATTCTCATCTAATTCGGCAAGGACATGCAAGCCAACGGATTATGCCATCGCTAATTGTTGTTATATATATAATGGCAACGGCTGCTACTGGACTCGCTCGCCTCATAGCGACTACGACTCCAGCGCGTGGAGTTTCGACGCCGATGGGGATTCCTACACCGGCTACATCAGGAACACTGAGGCCGGCGTCCGCCCAGCTTTGACCATCAATCTTTGAATCCACCCGCCTCCTTAACCTATGCGTTAGTCGCGCACCAAGTGCCCATTAAGTCTGGCATCTAAATTATTCCAATCCTCTGGTTAATAAATGGCATGCGTTTTTTGAGCAAAGATATTGGAAACCGAAGCAAAATCAAGTAAGGGTATGCATTTTTGGTTGAAAATCGGCAGGGGCATG
>CAVHTL010000103.1:0-2389 GCA_963638955.1 bacterium | reverse complement strand
GTCTATGAGTCGCTCTCAAATTTCTAAAAGTCATATTAATGTTGATCATCTCTAAACGTTTTAAGGGTATGCACTTTTTGACCAAAGATATGCAAAACCCAAGCAAAATCAAGTAAGGGTATGCGTTTTTGGCTACAAATCGGCAGGGGTATGCATTTGCATCATAATAAGTACTTATTGCCACCAAAAAGGGGCGATTGTGCTACAATTGCCTCGATGGAACTTCTTTTTGATAACCCTTTTGAGAAAAAATACGACGAGCTCGAGAATATTTATCGGAAAATCGCCGAAACGACTTTCAAGATGCTCGCTGTCCCCGCAAACTACGAGATTGACGTCTCGCTCGTTGACATAGAGACGATCCAGTCGATAAATCGCGACTATCGGAACCTCGATCGGCCAACAGACGTGATATCTTTCGCCTTCAATGACGATAAAGACCCCAAAGATCAGATAAATGACCCCAATCTCACGAAAATGCTTGGGGAAATACTCATTTGCTTGCCTATTGCCTTAGAGCAAGCCGAGAGGATAGGCAACACCCCGATGCGCGAGCTCTCTTTCTTGTTCACACATGGCCTATTGCACCTATTAGGCTACGACCATATGAAGAAAGAAGACGAGGAAATCATGTTTCCGTTGCAGGATAAAATCCTAGAAAGGGTCAAAGATGAATAAAGAGGAATTGATCGAAAAAGCAAAAGAAGCGCGCGAGCTTTCCTATAGCCCTTATAGCCATTTCGCCGTCGGGGCGGCGCTTTTGACGCACGATGGAGCGGTATATCTAGGCGCGAATATCGAAAACAGCAGCTATCCCTTATCGATGTGCGCCGAAAGGAATGCCATATATCACGCGATGATGGAAGGGAAGACGCTTGAGGATTTCGCCGCTTTAGCAATCGTCGCCGATTGCGATAGGCCAGTCTCTCCGTGCGGTGCTTGCCGACAAGTCATCAGCGAGCTTTTCCCCTCTTCCGCCCCGATATATCTAGGCAATCTCCTCGGCGAGATTTACGAAACGAGCGTCGATGACTTGCTTCCTTACGCCTTCAACAGCGAAGATTTATGAAAAGCGGATTCATCGCCATTTTAGGCCAGAGCAACGTAGGCAAGAGCAGTTTCGTGAACGCTCTCCTCTCTAAGCGCGTCTCTCTTGTCTCCCCGAAGAAGCAAACAACGCGCGACAATATCGACGCCATCCTCCAAAACAAGGATTCCCAGATGGTTTTCATCGATACCCCTGGGCTATTCGATGGGGAAGGGGCGCTAGATAAATACATGAATAAGGAAGCAAGAGGCTCTTTGAGCGGAGCTGATGCGGCGATATATATCGTCAGCGCCGAGAATCTCGATACCTCCAAAGACGATAAGATACTCTCTTCCCTCAAGATGGATTGCCCTCTTTTCATCATCATCAATAAAATCGATTTGGCGCGGGCCCCGGATATGGAGAAACTGCTCAAGCATTACGTGTCTTCTTATCCTGAGGCCAGCATCATGCAGATGAGCGTCCTCACCAATTTTGGCCTAAAAGAAGTCAAAGAGGCGGTGAAAGCCTCGCTTCCTGAAGGCCCATCGTATTTCGATGATGAAGCGCTCACCGACAAAGATAAGCTTTTCGCCGCCAAAGAGATGATTAGGGGCGAAATCCTCCATTTCTGCAAAGATGAGGTGCCTCATCAATCAGCCGTCACGATCGACTCCTTCAAGGAAAGCAAAGACATCGTGAAGATAATGGCCACGATATACGTCGAGAAAGAGGGGCAAGTCGCCATTCTCATCGGAAAAAGCGGGGAGATGATAAAGCGCATCTCCATGACCGCGAGAAGGAATCTCCAGAAAGAGTGGAAAAAAAGGGTGGAGCTCCTCGTGAAAGTGCGCCACGAAAGCAATTGGCGGAACAAGCCAGACAAACTCAAGGATTTCGGTTATTGCGAAGACGATGGCGAATAAGAAATGCGAAGGATATCTCTTGCGCCTATCCGAATACAAGGATAATGACCGCATAGTGAACATTTTAAGCGAGGAAGGACTTATCTCCTTCCATGCTTACGGAGTCAGGAAAATAGGGAGCAAAAACGCCTCTTCGCTTTTGGCTCTGTCTTATTCTTCTTTTTTGCTGAGCGAGAAAAACGGGCTTTATTCTTTGAAAGAAGGAACGCTTCTGAAAGCGCCTCCTTACAAAGACGATCTTAAAAGCATGGCCGCTCTTTCTTTCATCGATGAAACGGCGAATAAGCTCATCATGGAGGAAGAAGGGAAAGAGGCTTACCCCTGGCTAGATGCCTCTTTATCGTCCATGGAGGAGGGTTTTTCCCCTCTTTCCAGCGCCCTCATCCTCTTCGCTCATCTCATCGAAATCGAGGGATACGGCCTTAACGTCGATGAG
>CAVHTL010000102.1:0-3714 GCA_963638955.1 bacterium | reverse complement strand
TTGGAGAGCCTTTCCATCGTGCATCAGCGCTTCGATTGTGTAAGTAGCTACGGCTCCCGCGAATTTCTCGTGTTCCGTCTTCTTGCCTTTGACAAAAGGGATGGCGAGGAGGTTTTTGCCTACATCATCGTATATCTCGAGGAATTTCCTCACGTTATCTTCCGCTTCCTCTTTCGTCTCGAAAAGGCAGTGCCCCTCTTGCCAGAGGAATTCGCTTCCGCGAAGGAAGGGGCGCGTGGTCTTCTCCCATCTAACGACCGAGCACCACTGGTTATAGATTTTCGGGAGGTCGCGGTAACTATTGACTTGGCGCTTGTATAGCTCGCTGAAGAGGATTTCGCTCGTCGGCCTGATGACGAGGGGATCGTCGAGTTTTTTGCCTCCTCCGTGCGTGGCCACAAGCGTCTCGGGGGCAAAGCCCTCGACGTGCTCTTTTTCTTTGGCGAAAAGCGACATCGGGATGACGAGAGGCAAATAAACGTTGCTCGCCCCATTCTCCTTGAAGCGCTTATTCATGTAATTTTGGATTTCTTCCCAGATGGCGTAGCTATAAGGCAAATAGTCGATGAATCCCTTCACCGAGCTATAATCCATGAGTTCCGCTTTCTTGCAGATATCGGTGTACCACTGGGCGAAGTCTTCTTCGCGCGATGTGATCGCCTGATTTTTGATTTGGGCCATATGTCTTTATCTCCTATTTCCGGTTGACCATTTCCTTTACGCGCTCGACGTTTTTGCTGTTGAGCGGCTTGAACATCGTCTCATAAGGGGCGAAGCAATCGCTCGAAATATACTCCAATTTGCTTCCGACCACTAGTTCAATCGCGTTCCAGTTCATGAGATTGATTCCCACTATCGGCTTTTTGTAACGCGTGAGTTTCCCCACCAAAGCGTGAAGCTCGCTTCTGATCGAGGTATCCATGTTATTGTCCTCGCGCGAGGAGAAATCCACGAAGAAGGCGTCGGAATAGGAATAAAAGGAACGGTCAAGGGCCAAAGCCTTGCCTTGCATCTGAATAGCGAAGCCAAAGCCGTTTTTCTTGAGCATCGCGATGAATTTGCCAAAGCCCTCTATAACCTCTGGGCTCATATAGGAAGCGATGTCGTCCTCTTTGAAAAGGAAGACGATATTACCGTCTTTCGAGGCACTATAATGCGGGAAGAAAGAGGTGATGAGGGCAATCTCATCCATTCTCGCCGGATAAAAGAGCTTATGGTTTTTATCCATTCTTTCCGTAACGAAGGTCGGGACTATTTTCTTCGCGATGAAGGCGAAGAGGTTCTTCTCGTCTTTGGCCCTCATCGCGTAATTCTTGAGTTCATCGATGGAGCCAAAGGAGGTGGCGATCGGCGTAGCTCTCCCCATATAGCCGTATATCTTCTTTTTGGCGACCGCGTAAATCGGGCGATAGGAGAAAGAGAGCTTCTTCTCATAGATTATGCGGTCGACTTCGCTCCTATAATGGAGCTCATCGGCTGGGGTGATGGCCTTATGCTCTTGACCCTTGCTATAAAATGAAAGCGGGTCTTTGCCTCTGGTGATGGATTCATAGGCGCTTCTTCTTGCCGCCTCAATCAAAGTCGAGGCATCGGGAGGGATATCCTGATTGTCGACGATTCCAACCCTTACTTCGTATTTGGCTCTTCCTCCCTTTTTTCCGGCGTTGAGGCTTTTCTCAACTCCGTCTTTGACTTTAAGGGCGTAATAAATGGCGCTAGAAGCATCAAGCATATCGAAATTGGTCACCGATATCTCCTTTTCCGAGAGATGAAGCACCTTGTCGTTATGCGAGGTATAAGGGAAAAGAGCGAGGCGGAAGCGGTCGGAAAGCTCTTTGCTCACCTCCTCGTCCTTCAAAAGAGGATCGAAGCCAGGGAGAGGGTTTATGGGCCTACAAAGAGTGAAGCAGAAAGTCATGCCGGTTTTGTTCTCATTCAAGGAAAGAGCTTGCGAGAGATTGTCGATCGTATTGAAGGAGCGGAGCGAAGAATGGGTCGGGCGCGAGAAATAAAGGAGGTAGCTCTGCAGATGCAAAATGCCGCTTTCCTTATTGATGGAATCGACGCGGAGGAAAGAAGGCATCGTGCGGCGCTCCTTGTGGAAATAGACCTGCGCCTCGAGATAAGTCGGGGTGTCCTCTTTCCCCTGGAGGAGATCCTCAATCCACTCCCTCACCTTTATCTGCTCGCTGATCGGGAAAGAGGCGTAAAAGCCTTCGAGAGTCGATGTTTTGACATCGGCCATGTTCGAGAGATTGAAGTAACGCACGCTGTTGGTGGGTTTCGAGATATAGAAAAGGCGGATGGAAGAGGAGGAATCGACGATTTGCTTTTTGATGGCTGCGCTCCGATTCTCCTCATAGACGAAAGTGGCCACGATTATGGCTATAAGAAGTAAAACGATCGCCCCCACGAGGAAAAAGCAGACAAGCTCGAGGTCGAGGAAGACGGGTAAGGGATAATGCGTCAAGAAAAGACAAGAGGTCATAACGAAGGAGATTGTACCACTACTTCGCCTGCATGCATACGCGCGAAATCGAGCGGACCTTCCAAAAAAGCAATCGCCGATGAATTTTCTTGCAAGCTAAAAACGGGAAGGGGATGAGAGAAGGAATCTCGAAAGATCCTTCGTCTTTATTTTAAGAGTGATGGCGTTCATATAGGCGCGAGTTATTTATCCCGCTTCGATAATTCCTTGGTCTTGAATCGCTTCTCACCGGTTTCGCTAAGCGAATAGGGTTTATCCTCGCTTTAGGAGGGAGGAATGGTTTTTTGTGGACTTTTCGTGCTGGATTTTCTTTCGATATCGTTGCAGGAATCAATCGTGAATGTCTCTTCTCTGTCTACGTTTACGCCCATAATCGAAAACGCGCGAAAACAGGTTGAGGTAAGAGGCAAATGAGTCTATCATATCGGAGGCTTGGAGAAGTACCCAAGAGGCCGAAGGGGTCAGTTTCGAAAACTGATAGTGGGCATCCGTCCAGCAGGGGTTCGACTCCCCTCTTCTCCGCCATTTAGAATGAAATTTCCCCCAAATTTTGCCCAAGTCAGGCAAGATGAAATGGGGGATTTTCCTTTCTGCCAAACATACGAGGCCTAGGACAATTGGCGTTCGCTGCTTATTCTGGTCCTTTCTTTTTTGTCACAGGCATCATCGACATGTCCACATAACATGCTCAATAACTAGTGGGCATGTTCTGCAAATCTAAGTGGACATGTTGCTGAAATATCGATGATTGCTGATTTTTAAGTATAATAGGCTGTTATTCATGTAGGCTTTGAAACCATTAAAACTATCAGACAATGCCGTACAAAGATACATAATTGGCTCATTCTTTTTAGGCTTGCCACGACGTTGCCTCCCATCCCTTTCGGCAAATCGATCGGTGATATCGACATATATGAAAGAGATCAGGGCTTTGAATTCTCGTCCCTCGCACTCTTCTAGCGGCTGCTTCGTTGCTCTTGTCGCACAACAAGCTTCATAGGGCGCGCATTTGTATCGATGGTATAGGTAGTCATCGCCATTAAGAAAGCAAGGCTTGATGCCGCTTATCAAGCCTTTTTTATTTGCCAGAAGAAACGATGCTGCCTTTTATATGTTCGTCAGCGAACCCATAGCGAATTTTCATTTACTAAATTTTCGTAAATACGAAAAAATAGTAAATAGAATTTGGTTAGATGACAGATTACACAAACTTATTGTCACTCGGG
>CAVHTL010000101.1:0-3726 GCA_963638955.1 bacterium | reverse complement strand
GCCGCATAAAGAAAGAGACGATAAAAGAGGCTTCGAGAGTCAGATCCGCGAGCGTATCCACCAAGACGATCGCAAAATCCCTCAAGATAAGCGAGCCCACCATCTATATCCACTTCAAGAGCAAGGAGAATCTGCTCTATGAGTCCTATCTATACGCGAAAGATGAAGTCGAGAGAAAAGAAAAAGACCTCCTCGATGAATATTTGAAAAGCGAGAGAAAGGAAAGCGATACCCTTTCTTTCCTTCGCTCTTTGGTGAACCTTGAAGGAGTAGCGGAAGACTATCTCCTTTTCAAGCTTCATTACGAAGACGAGTTCAAGAAAGAGCGGGATGATGCTCTCCTGCGTCTTGTCTATTCTTCCTTATCCTCGAAAAAGGAAGGCGAAGGGCTCTTCCTCTTTTTCATCCCTCTTCTCCAAGAGAAGGCCAAAAGAAGAGAAATCGAGGAAGCTAATCTTCTCCCTATCGTGAAGAGCTTCTAGTGAATCAAAAAAGAGCCGCGGATAGATGTATGCCCCTCATTGTTTTTTGCAGAGGATCAGGGGCAGATTTCAGCAAGCGGCTCTTTTCTTTATTCTCTTATTTCGTGGCAGTGCCGGCAGCGCGGCTCGTAGCTCTCGTTCCCTCCCACCAAGACGACGGGATCAGACAAAGAGGCTGGCACCCCGTTTACGATGCGCTGAGTCATGGTGGCTGGCGCCCCGCACTTCACGCAGATCGCGGTGAGCTTGGTCACGAATTCGCCCCGCGCGAGCAGCTCTGCGCTGATTGAGAAGGGCTCGCCTTTGAAATCGGTGTCGAGTCCCGCCGCGATGACTCTTATCCCCTTGTTTGCGAGAGTCTCGCACACCTCGATTATGCCTTTATCGAAAAACTGCACTTCGTCAATCGCCACCACTTCCGTTCCTTCTTTTAGACAAGGCAATATCTCTTTCGATGAGGATATCGCAATGGCTTTGGCCTTGTTTTTTATGTGCGAGACGACCTCATCCACGCTGTAACGGTCATCGATTTTGGGCTTGAACACGAGATATTTCTTGTGAGCGTAATCAAGCCTCCTCAACCGGCGCAGCAGCTCTTCGCTTTTGCCGGCGAACATCGGACCGACGATGACTTCGATCCAACCGGGCTCCTTGAAATTTTCCATGCCTAGATTATAAACGCCAACAAGGAATCAAGACATAAGGATTGCCATCTTTTTTATACAGTGTAGGAAATTAGGGAGAAAGAGGCTCATTTCTTCCTTTCTTTCTCTTTATGTAGCAAAATCATGTTTATGCTAGACAATTGCCTTTATAAAGAAAATATCCTCGTGGAGGCAAGTGAGGTCGACTTCAAGAAGGAACTGCGCCTCTCTTCTCTCCTCCGCCTTTTCCAAGGGGCAGCCACGCGAGAGCTCTCCCTTTTGGGGATGAATGATCATTATATCCGCTCCCTCTCTCTCCACTGGGTGGTGAGCCGATACCATATCGAGATCAAACGGGTGCCGCGTTACGAAGAGAGGCTGCTTCTTGAGACTCACGCCGCCCCAAATAGAGCGATGCTTTTCCCGCGTTACTTCTCGCTTTACGACGAAAAAGGCGATCTCATCGTAAGGGCGGGCAGCGTCTGGGCGCTCGTGGACGAGAAGAAAAGGACGATGGTTTTCCCTGATGAATACTCTATCCCTTCTTTCGGGAAACTATACGGCGATGAGATACCTTTCTCTCTTTCTCTCCATCTTCCAAAGATTGGAAATGAGAGCTCTTTGAAGGCCTCCTATTCCTTTTGCGACATCAACGGGCATATCAATAACTGCTCCTATTTCGATCTCTTGCTCAATGAAATACCGTCTTCCTTCCTTCTCTCGCATCGTGTAAAAGAAGTCGACATCCAATACAAAAAAGAGGTGATGATCGATGAATCGGTGCCTCTACTCGTGAAGGAAGAGAGCAATCTCTATTCCTTTTATAGCGACCGTTTCCTCGCCTCTATCCTCTTTGAAGAAAGCAAATAAGCTTATATCTCTTTGTTCTTGAGGGCGTTTAGCATGATCTTCGCGCTCGAGAGGTTCGTCGCAAGCGGGGTGCTAGTGACATCGCATAAGCGAAGGAGGGCGCTCACGTCGGGTTCATGAGGCTGGGCGGTCAAGGGGTCGCGAAGGAAGATGACGAGGTCGAGTTCGTTATCCGCGATCATCGATCCGATTTGCTGGTCCCCTCCCAAAGGGCCCGATTTCATGCAGCGGATATCTAATCCTGTCGCCCCCTTCACGAGGGTGCCGGTCGTGCCGGTGGCGTAAAGAGTATGTGGGGAAAGAGCCTCGACGTATTCTTTCGCGAGGGCGATCATGTCGTTTTTCTTTTTGTCGTGGGCGATTAAGGCGATGCGCATATTTGACCGTTTTTCTCCTGTTTCATCACAATCATACACTTTTCCAATGTTTTCGAAGACCGAAAAATACACTTTTCCAATGTTTTTGAGGACCAAAAAATACACTTTTCCATTGTTTTTGATGCCAGAAAAATACACTTTTCCAAAAATCGCTGCGCAGTGATGTACCCCTCTCGTCGAAAGAGGCTTTTTCGCTGATTTTGTTAATCCCCGTTCCACCTAGTGGAGGATATCCGCGATTGAAGCGAACCGTTTTCATCATAGAGCAAGAGTGGAGCCCTAGTGAGATATTCGCCCTTTGATAAGAGAAAGGAAGGGAAATCAGAGCCGGAGAGGAAGTCTTAGAACAAGAGAACAGCCTCAGCAATCTGTAAAAATTGGAAAAACTTGAAAAATTTGCAGTTTTTCCAATTTTGGCAATTGATTCGCCCTTATCCTTTCTTTCACGGCAAGCGCAAGTAATGCGGCCGCTTGTTTTTTCATAACTCAGCTTATTTCTCACTTCAAAGAGAGCATTGGGCAAAATCGCTTGTCGAATGCGTCTACTCTCCTTTTGCCTTCTTAAAAAAGAAACAAGACCTTAATAATTCCTCATTCGAGAGAAAATGCCATCGATAATTGGTGAGTCGCCCGTAAAAGGTGGTACAATCGCCCTGTTTAGAAAGGAAAACCATATACTTATGAAACTATTTAGAGGCATCGTGAGAGTAATCAGTTGCATCTTGATGCCAGTGCTGCTCCTCGCCTTCATCGTTACTTTATTCTCGATGAGCGCGACTTACTTCTATTCTTCTTCAAGCGAGACCGTCGGGAAAACCCTGTTGATGGCTCTTAACGTCAACATCACTTTTCTTTCCCCGCTTTTGAAAGGCAATGACCTCGGCTTCATTTACACCGCCTCTGGCGATCTTTCCGATGTCGCCTACTCTATTGACTCAGGGGTCTCTTTCAAGTTCGATATCTCGAATAGCGATATCGAATTGCTCACGCCGTCTTTTTCGTTCAATACAATGGTATTGATCGGGGCATGCGCGATCATCGTCGGCGTCTTCCTCTATCTTTGCCTCAATAACAAATGGGGAGCTTCTCTATCGGCACTCATCATCATTGCCGCCTCGGTGTTTCTCTTCACCCAAGGATGCCTCTTCGATCCATTCCAGTTCGTCCTCATCTCAAGCGAAGAGGGCGCTGAGCCTCTCATCAATCTAAGCGCGCGCGTGCCATATCTATCTTCTGGGGTAACCCTTATCGGCATGATGATTCTTTCTCTTGCTGGCGCTATACTATCGCTCACGAAGAAAAAGACGGCTTAACGTCTAAAAGAATAAACAAAGAGCGAAAAGCGATGGATTG
>CAVHTL010000100.1:0-3827 GCA_963638955.1 bacterium | reverse complement strand
CCTTTCGTCTCTATCTTGCTTAAGGCATCGTCGATGTCTTTGGCTTTGAAGCCGAGGCTTTTGAGAGCCGCTTTCACCTCCGTGAATTCATCTTCGCTGGCTTTCTTTTCGTTCACCGAGGCGAGTTTGCCTTTAAGGTCGAGAATGATCTGAGCCGCGGCTTTGGGCCCAATGCCCGGCAATTTCTTTAGATATGCGGTGTTATTCGATTCGATGGCGGCGAATAATGCGTCAGGAGTAGTGGCTTTAAGGGCGCTTAAAGCGGTCTTCGGGCCGATGCCTTTGACGGCGAGAAGAGACAAAAAGGCGTCTTTTTCGATTTTCGAAGGGAAGCCGATAAGATAATGGTCATCTTCCGCAATGACTTCGTGAATGAAGAATGAGGCTTCTTTATCGAGAGTGAAATCAAATGGTCTAGCGACCATTAGTTCATAAGCGATCCCGCCGTTTTCGATGGCGATTCCGTTTTCGCTCACCGAGACTATCTTTCCGCTGATTCGATAATAAATGCCCATTTAGCCCACCACCACGAAGAATATGGCGACAAGAAACCCGAAAATCGCGGTCAAGGCCGCGATGAAGGTCGAAGCGTAATAAGGGAATTTCTTGTCCATCCTCTTTATTATAGCCTAAGTTAGCCTAATCGCTGTATTCAAAGGAATATTCGCCCAAATGGACGATGTCCCCTTCTTTGACGCCTTGCTCGCGGAGAGCTTTCTCCACCCCGATCGAATCGAGGTATTTGATAAGCTGAGCAAACCCCTCCTCTTCGTGGGTATTGATGCGATTAGCGCGAGTGAGCACCTTCTCGCCCTCGATTTCCCATTCATAGGCATTCAAGCGCTTTATCAAGAACAACGGACCATCATCGTGGGCGTCATAGACTTTGACGCTCGAAAGATTCTCCATTCCCTTAAGCGGGAAAGATGGGGTTATATCGATGAGTTTTTTGGCTTCGTAGATTATTTCTTTCACCCCTTTATGGGTCAATGAGCACAAGGGGAAAGATGCTTTGCCCGTCTTTCCGTCGAATTCCTTTTTCCGCTCTTCCGCGCCTTCGCTATCCATCTTGCTTGCGACGATTATCTCAGGGCGCTCGGAAAGTCTAGCCCCATATCCCTCAAGCTCTTTCCTGATGGTTAGATAATCTTCATACGGATCTCTTTCTCCGCTCATGGAGACAAGATGAAGGATGATTTTCGTCCTTTCGATGTGGCGGAGGAACTGCGTCCCTAACCCCTTGCCTAAGCTCGCTCCTTCGATGAGCCCTGGCATATCCGCCAAAACGAAGCTCTCGCCCTCTTCTAAAGCTACGACGCCTAGATTCGGGATAATGGTCGTGAAAGGATAATCGGCCGTTTCGGCTTTGGCGTTGCTCACGACGTTCAAAAACGTGGATTTGCCTACGCTTGGAAGGCCGACGAGCCCGGCATCGGCAAGCATCTTGAGCTCGAGCACAATGCGTTTTTTCTCGCCCGCTTCCCCGTTTTCGGCGATGCGGGGGGCGCGGTGGCGCGAGGATTTGAAGGCGGCGTTGCCTCTTCCTCCTTTTCCGCCTTTCGCGATAAGCACTTTGTCGCCTTCTTCTTTGAGATCGGCAAGGATCGCCCCTGTCTTCTCATCGCTCACCACGGTGCCAGAAGGCACTTCGACGATAACGTCAGGCGCGGAAAATCCGCTCATCATCTTCTTGTCGCCTTTTCCGCCATTCATGGCTTTGATGAGGCGCGAGTGGCGGAAATTGTAGAGGGTGTTGATGTTGCTTTTGGCAAGGAGAAATACGCTTCCGCCTCTTCCCCCATTCCCTCCGTCAGGTCCTCCGAATTCCTTGTTTTTGTCATGCAAAAAGCAGATGGCCCCGTCTCCGCCCTTCCCGCTTCTTACCTCGATTACGCAACGGTCGATCAGCATCTTTTAGCCTCTTTTCCCTAACTTTTCCCGCTCTTCTAGCGGAAGGATATAGTTCTTTTTGTTCTTTTTGATGAGGCGGAGAGCTTTAGCGAAAGCGACTGAGGCTTTGAAGGCTGAGACGCTGCTATCGGCATCGTTTTTCCAGATGACGGGGATTTCAAGGATCGAGAAAGAGTTCAGCGAGAGGAAATAGACGTATTCGACGTCGAAAGCAAAACCGTCGATGATTTGCCTTTTAGCCATCTCTTTCGCTACTTCGCCCCTGAACATCTTGTATCCGCATTGGGTATCGGTGATGTTATGGAGATGGAATTTCATCTTGATGAGCATCCGGCTCCCAAAATGGGTGAGGCGCCTTAAAAAAGTCTGTTTCTCGAGGATTTTCGCGCCTTTTTTCTCTCTGCTCCCTATATAGGCGTCGTATTTGCCTAAATTTTCCTTGATGGAATCGAAGGCGCTTAGATCAGTTGAGAGATCGGCGTCCATGAAAAGGACGTAGTCGGCATCGCTATAAAGGATGGCGCGCTTTATGGCGTAACCCTTGCCTTTTTTATCTTCATAAGGGATGTGCTTGACTTGGATAGGGAAATCCTCCAAGCCCCTCTCAAGCTTATCTTCCTCTTCTTTCGAGGACCCATCGCTTTCGATGAGGATATCGTAAACGATCCCCTGCTTATCGAAATAGGGGATGATCTTCTCTCTGAGGTTTTTCAAAAGCTTGTCGGTTTGATTTCTTGTTGGCAAGATAACGGACAGTTTCATCTATTTGCCTCCTACTAGTTAACAAAAAGCGGCCCTTTCTCGAGGGCCGCGCATTGATAGTGAAGTTATTTCGCTTCGGCGTAGACGGAAATCTTTTTCCCGGTTTTGCCGACACGCTCGAATTTCACGATGCCGTCGATGCGGGCAAAGATGGTGTCATCTCCGCCTAGCCCTGCGCCTTCACCGGCCTTGATTCTGCTGCCGCGTTGACGGTAAAGAATGTTGCCAGCGATGACTTTTTGCCCATCGCCGACTTTCGCGCCTAATCTGCGGCCAGCGCTGTCGCGGCCGTTTTTGGTGCTCGAGACGCCTTTCTTCGAAGCGAAGAGCTGCAAATCGATTACAAATTTCATTTTTGCTTCCTTTCTAGCCGCACATACTCTTGTTCAGCGCATGCGAGGCTTTCTAGTTGGACGTAGATTGTCTGAATCACGATCTCGTCATGCTCGCTCATATTCGGAGTGAGCCTTTTTAGCTCAAGCTCGCCTTTCTCCATATGGAGAGAATAGTTCTCGTCACCATCAGTCAGGGCTTGAACCCCGCCTTGGATGATCGCGCTTGCTGCGGCGCAGACTAGATCCTCCCCGTGAGGAGCGGAACCTGCGTGCCCTTTCGCCAGCAAGCTCAGGAACTTTCCTTCTTTGTAGGCTACTTGAATCTTGATCATTTAAGCGTTGATGGCTTTGACCACTAAGCAAGTGTAAGGTTGGCGATGACCGATGGTCTTGCGCTCATTGGCCTTGCTCTTGTACTTGTAGATGGTGATTTTCTTGGAAAGTCCATGCTTCTCGACTTTGGCGACGATTGAGGCACCCTTGACATAAGGACTGCCGACAACCGTTTTATCGCCACCGACGAAGAGAACTTTGTCCAAGGTCACATCGCTTCCGGCTTCCGCGTCGATTTTCTCGACGTAGATTTTATCGCCGACGGCGACCTTGACTTGCTTTCCACCAGTTTCAACAATGGCGTACATGCTTTCTTCCTCCTGTTTGGCTAATTACTCGCTCTCGCGGCGCACTTTCGTGACTTTCAATGGCCGTTTCAATGCGGTTGTAGCCCAAAGAGGGCGACAACACGAGTAACTATACTTAGTTATACTAACTAACGCAAGCGAAACGTTAGAATATCTCTTCCGCTTTTAGGCTTTGGCC
>CAVHTL010000099.1:1386-3891 GCA_963638955.1 bacterium | reverse complement strand
GCGGAAAGCCACAGCCGCGACCGCCAAGGAAGAGGGGTTAGCGACGAGTGTCAAGTCGATATCTTCCGAAAATCGGTTTATGAGTTTGAAACTTTTCGAGCAGGAAATACCGACGTTTTGAATACTGTTCATCCGACAGTTTGAATACTTTTCATCCGACAGTTTGAATAATGTAAAAGCGATGAGATCAGACCATAAAAAGCAAGAATAGGCATAAGAAAAGGCGCAAGTCACTTCTTGCGCCTTCATCGAATGTTTCTTATTCTCCGATGATTACTTCGTTATTCTCGACTTGCTTCGCGAGCAAGCTCTCTTTCTCTTTCTGCAAATCCTCGGTTTTGCCTTTGCTTAAGCCGTACATAAAGATGACGACAAGGGCCATAAGAAGGAATAAGCCAGCCGGAATCGCCGTAGCCATGTAATACATCTTATCGAGCGTCTCGGCGGTCTGGACTTGCCCAGCACCTGATTTGTAATTCATGAGAATGAGGGCCGTATTGACGGCAATCGCGGCCACGACTTGGCCCATCTTGCGGAAGAACATGAAGGTGCTATAGCTCGAGCCATCGTTCCTTAAGCCGGTTTTCACCTCGACATCGTCGATGGCATCAGTCGCCAAAGCCCACATCTCGAGAGTGAGAATGGAGATGCCAATGCCGCTTAATAAGCAGAAGGGAAGGAAGAGGATCGGCGTAGCAACCACCGCATCTTTTAGGAAAATAAGGATGAAGTTCGGGACGGATGCCAATAATCCGCCAATCGCGCATATCTCTTTCTTGCCGTATTTTTTCACGAGCTTGCCGGCGAAGAACATGATGACGACCATCGGCGCGTAAGTGCAGGCTTGGGAAGCAAGGTTCATCCAGTTCTGGCCAAAGAGATCGTTGAATAGATACGTATAGAAGGATTGAGTGAACATCTGCCCCGCTAGAAGCAATAAGCCAATGAAGCAAACAGCAAGGAAGTTGCGGCTCTTCAAAAGGGTTTTGGCAATGGCCCAAGTCTCGCCTTTTTTATGTTCGACGTTATTGGCCACGACGCGCTCTTTGTTGTTTTTGTAGGCGACGAACAAAAGGATGGTGGCAATCACGGATAAGATCGAAACGCCGATGATGATATAAGGATATTGGACTTGAGTGAGGACCTTTCCGTTTTCGCCGATCACTTGATTGCCGCTCTCATCGACGACCGGTTTGCTGTATATCATCGTAAGGACGAGAATCGGAAGCGAGCCCAAAGCGGCCCCGGCGCTTCTGAACACCGAGAGCTTGTTTCTCTCTTTGGCGTCAGTGGTGACGACGCTCGCTAAAGAGCCATAAGGGATCTGATGGACGGTGTAAATCATGCCAAAGAGGATATAGGTGATGGCAGCATAAGCCATGATACCGACTTCGCCCATCTTTTCGGCGAGTCCGCTCCAAGGCAAGAACATGAGGATCGTCGAGATGCCAAGCGGTATAGCGACCCATTTCATCCATGGGCGGTATCTGCCGTCTTTCCCTGGGCGCCTAATATCCACAATGCGCCCCATGATGGGATCGTTGATTGCGTCCCATAGTCGAGCGATGATGAACATTATCATGATGAAGAGAGGCGTGAGCCCGAGGATATCGGTATAGTATTTCTGCAAAATCGTCGATACCGTCGAGAAACACAAGCATCCAGCGAAATCGCCGAGCGCATAACCGATATAGTCGCTCTGCTTAAGCCCCGAGGTCTTAGAAATATAAGACACCGGTTCAGCTTCAACCACTTCTTTTTCTTCCATATGTATTTTCCGCTTTCGCGGCTCCATTAGAGTAAGTATACAATGTGTGAAAGCCCTTTCAAATATATTTTTTAAGTCAGTTAATTAATTATGGCTGAAAGGCATTGTCATATAGCGGCGCCTCAATGCGGATTTTCGCATTACGAAAAATAAGAAAATTGAGTATTTCAATCGAAAATCGAGTCCAAAGTGTCAAAAAACTACCTCGCATTGCCGACTTTTTTGATACTTTCAGTCGTTTTTTGCGTCCAAAG
The DNA here is from genome assembly GCA_963638955.1 of bacterium. GTDB lineage: Bacteria > Bacillota_I > Bacilli_A > RFN20 > CAG-826 > UBA4951. The sequence continues at coordinate 1,869 of CAVHTL010000099.1, read as the reverse complement.
TGTCAAAAAACTATTTTTAAAGCGTATAATGTCAGTGTCTAAAAGGAGATGAGGTATGGAAATCGTCGGAAGAGAAAAAGAAATCAAAGAATTGAAGCGCCTATTCAAAAGCGGTAAACCGGAACTCGTGGCCGTATACGGAAGAAGGAGGGTTGGGAAAACCTATCTTATCAACAATCTCTTCGCTGACGATATGATTTTCAGCCACACCGCTCTTGCCCCCGACGACTTAGACAAAGACGAAAAAGGCAAAATGAAGGCTCAACTCGACGCTTTCTATGGCTCTCTTCTCTCCCAAGGGCTACAAAAAGGCAAGAAGCCGCATTCCTGGATCGAGGCATTCACTCTTCTGATTTCCTTGTTGGAGAATAAGCGCGACGGGAATAGACACGTAGTCTTCATTGATGAGCTTCCATGGCTAGACAGCGCACGTTCATCTTTCGTTTCATCTTTTTCCTGGTTCTGGAATCAATGGGGAAGCAA
>CAVHTL010000099.1:0-1376 GCA_963638955.1 bacterium | reverse complement strand
CTGCGGAAGCGCCATATCTTGGATCAATGATCATCTAATCAACGCCCATGGCGGCTTATACGACCGTCTCACATATAGTCTCCGCCTAGCCCCTTTCTCATTAGGAGAATCATCGCGCTTTTTGAAAAGTCGCGGAATCATCACGAATAATTACAAAATAACGATGATCAATATGGTATTAGGAGGCATCCCTTATTACTTGTCTTGCTACGACGATCACTTATCGCTAGAAGAGAACATCGACAGCCTATTCTTCAAAAAAGACGCGAGAATGGCCCAGGAATTCGACAATCTGTTCTCCTCAAGCTTCAGCAATGACAAATTGGCGATTAAATTCGTCATCGCCTTGGCTAAACGCAGCCAAGGATACACACGGAAAGAGCTCCTTGAAGAACTCCGTTTAGCGGACGGAGAGGCTATCGGAGACACGCTAAAAGCCTTGAAATACAGCGATTTCATCATCGAATACGTCCCTTATGGAGAAAGCAAAAACAAAAAACGCTACAAAGTGATTGATCCGTTTTGCCTCTTTTATCTCAAATTCGTCTATGAGCGAAAATCACTCGATACCGACCCTTTCTCCGACTCTTTTAACAGCAATTGGCTTGGCATCTCCTTCGAAAATCTCTGTTTTGCTCATCTAGAGCAAATCAAAGACGCTATCGGCATCAAAGGCATCAAGACCATGCAATTCTCCTGGTATATCAAAGGCAAAGACGAAAAAGGTGCTCAAATCGACTTATTGATTGAAAGGAAAGACAATATCGTATCCCTTTGTGAGATGAAGTTCACAAACAAAGAATTCAAAGTCGACAAAGATTATCATCTGAATTTGATGAATAAAATAGATACTTTGAAACGGCACATCAAAAAGGAATATAAGATCATCCCGACCCTCATCACGACTTTCGGATTGGCGGAGAGCATCTACAAAGATGATTTCCCTCGCATCATAACAATCGACGACTTATTCAAGTGAAAATCGAGGCTTGAATCTATCGCTGACGACAATTATTTTTTGTAGTTGTCGGCGAATTTTATAAGCAAATTCTGCTCTTGATTGATTTTTTCTTCGCTTGGCAAGGCGTAGGCCGATTGGATGTAGCATCCTTTATAGAACCATGAATAAGTTAGACGTTTTTGCTAGAGCAATAGGTAGCTTAATCGATAGGTTTGAACATATCGTTCAACGAAATTAAATGGAGATTATCGTCTTTGCATTTAGATAAGTTTTCATCGAAGCCGCTTCTAGAGATTATGTAGTAATCGATCCGTTTTATGTCGCGAAACATCTTGATGGAAGTGTTCTCAATCATCTTCCGATAATCGCTCATCGTTCTCTTTTTGCCGGTGTATTTGCATTCGACCACCAAAAG
>CAVHTL010000098.1:0-4055 GCA_963638955.1 bacterium | reverse complement strand
CCTCTACTTCTCTTATATAATCCCAAGTTACAAAAACACCATTCTGCCGACAAGGGAGAACGCCGATATAATCCTCAATAACGACATGTCTTTCGAAGAGTTACGAAGCGGTGAGCTTTTCGTCACCAAAGACGGCTTTTTGATTGGCGATAAAAAAGCGTCCGCCTATCTCCTCTCTCATAGCGATATCCTCAAAACGCATTACGAGAAAGACTATTATTTCCTTGCTCCGGGGGAGAGTGAAATCGCCGACAATATTTTGCGTTTCCGCTTGAGGAGTTTCGATAACGGGAAGAGCTACCTTCCCGGAAGCCTCGTCCATAAAGGCGCTCCCAAATGCCGAAAAGACAACAAAATCATCCGCCCCATCAACGTCTTATTGAACGAAAACGATATAGAGCGCGTCTGGAAAGACGAGAAATCATGCCTCGACGATTTCAAAAGCGCCGATTTCCTCATCGACAAGATGGAGAAAAAGAGGAAATCGCGCATCGTCTACAAAGGGCAGAACCTAACCCTTTTCGAGGTCGAAGGGAAAAGCGATTACGTCGAATTCGTGCCGCCACTCAACAAAGACGTCATAAAAGAAATAAAGCGCATCATAAAATAGAGGGCCAAAAATCCTTTTCTTTTTTGACAAGAGGATGAGCAATCATTACGATATTATCCATTATGGATAAAGAGAGACGGAACGAATACCTATACGCGAAAAAATGCCTTCTGATCCTGCTCTTTCTCTACTACCGGGAAAATGTCTCATATGATGATGTGATTCTCCGCTCTTTCGGCTTCCATTTCGATCCGACCTGCAATTTTAAGGCCATCGTCAAAAGCAAAAAGGAGCACATTCACAAATACACCGTCCATATCTATACCCGCAAATACGGGGTCAATCTCGAGACGATGGACGTGATGGGCAACGTCAATATCCTTAAAGTCGGCAAGATTAAAAATAGCGACGACGAATACGATCCAGAGGCCTCGCTCAATATCTATTTCGACGGCAACGATTTCTTGGCTCTTGGCCATATCGAAGGCAAAAAACTCCGCTTCTCGTCGTTGGAAAACGGGGACAAGGAATGCGATAAGGCCCTTGCCTACCGCTTGAACGAGGTCGAAACGAATAATGACAGCGCCCCGTCTTTCCTTCTCTGGCTCATGCGCTTTTACGCCTACTCCCTCCAAGTCGATCTCGTGATGGGGGCTGGGATCAACAAGGATTACGGCGCGAAAGACTGGTCTGGCCTCATCTCTTCGCTCAACCACGAATTCTTCTTGGGCGATGAAAAGAGGGCGGAAGGTTATAGGCACTACGTCGGCGATGCCCTTTTCACTAGTTCGATGGTGCTCAAGACAAGCGGCTTTGACATATATAAATCGTTGAATGAAGGCTTGTACAAATTCAAAGAAGCCAAATCCTTCAATGATCCCGATAGCACCCTCTATCGCTGCGTGGATTTCATCGCGTCTCACCCTGGAACGAACGTCATTACCTACAATTACGACACGAACCTAGAATATCTCCTCAAGAAAAGAGACCTCCTTTATTGTGCGGTTTATGACGACAATTCCTTCGTCTCGAAACGCGCCGTCTGCTCCATTTATCACGTGCACGGCTTGTTGCCTTATGAGCGTTTCTCGGAGCGGAAATTCACCGATTCCATCATCTTCGACGAGTCCGATTACTATTACCTTTATAACAACCCCTATTCCTGGAATATCGCAAAGCAGCTTCACGATTTCAAATTCAATGTGTGCTTCTTCATCGGCATCTCTTTGACTGATCCCGACATGAAGCGCATCCTCGAACTCGCGAATAACCCCCTCAAATTCAATTTCATCTTCATGAAAAAGGAAAAGGAATACGGAGAGGACGTCTATCGCGATATCTCGACTTATTTTTTCACTTTCGACCTCATCACCATCTGGGTTGACACTTACGAGGAAATCGGAGATTGGCTAAAGCGGTTATAGAGAAAAAAGACTCCCCTTTCGCTTCGGCCTTATGCGCGAATAGAAAGAAGAAAATCGGCGCAAACGCGCTCGATTATTTTCTTTTGCTTATCGTAAGCGTTCTCCTTTTCCTTCTCCTCAATCTCGCGGTCGAGGCTTTCCCAAGCGTAAAAAACAAGCAAAGTGAGATATCGTCTCTCCAGGAAGAGATGATATCTTTGGTCGAAGATAGCAAGCTTGGCGAATACGAAAACGGGGAATACAAAAGCAATGAGGAGATCGCGAATAGCTATCTATACCGCTTGACCTATCGCTCGTTATTGGAAGGCGGAATCAAAGAGGAAAACATAACTTCATCCATTACCTCCATTTATAAGCCAATCGAAAAAAGCAGCGACAACCTCTTTTCTTATTACGTCTATTTCAAAACGAGCAATATATCTTCCTATTCTTTAATAGCCGAGGAAAAAGAGGAATGCGGAGAAGCTTATTACCTCTCGATTTTGTCTAAAGATTTGGGAATATCCTTCAAGATAAACGATGGCTACCCCTTGTTAGAGAAAGAAGAGGCTCTATCCATTCAAGATTACGTCTTGGATTCCTCTTTCGCTCCAGGCAAAGAGATATTCGCGACCTTGAAAGAGCGTTACCAAACGCTTTTGGAATCCTCGATCGAGGAATTCGAGAGCGAATATCTTCCCTTCAAAAGCAAGATGGAAGCCCATGAAGCGCTCAAAAATAGCCTATATGGAGTAAGGAGAGCGGAAATCGGCGTCTCTTATTTATTGGGGAGCGCCATTTGTTATCTCCTTTTGCCTTTATTGCTCAAAAACGGCCGCACCGTCTCATGCAAAGCCATGAATCTCGCCTATTGCCGGAAAGACAAAAAGGAGGTTGCCTTTTCCAATCTCCTCATCCGCTTTCTCGTTCTTCTTGTCGAATTCATGAGCGTGTGTTCCCTCATTCCTTTCATAATCTATGGATCAAGCGCGATAGATCTACTCTATTTGCCTTTTTTGGGTGGCATTTCCTTACTGATGTGCGCCCTTTTCTCTTTCCTCTTCATGCTCTTCTCTTTCCTTTCCAGTTTCATCGACAAGGAAAGTGAATCCACCACTTCGGAGTTCATCTCCTCTCTGCTTTTGAAAGACATCACCCAATTCGCCTCCAAAAGCCAAAAGAAGGAAACAGCAGATGGAAAATGAGACGAAAGAGATAGCCATTACCTATGAAACGCCGTCTGCGATGCGCATCTTGAGCACCCATTTTTTCGATTTTTTCATTTCCATCGTCTTTGCCTTCATCGCCCTCATCGGCACTTTCGCCATCATTCCGAATCTTTCCTTCTATAATGAGGCACTCGAAAAAAGGAACGAAGAGCTCATCTCATCTTGCCTTTATGTCGAAAGCGAAGAAGGCCCAAAGCCGCTGCTAAATATAGTCGATGCCGATACTACTTTAAGCTACAACGAAAAGAGCCAAAGGCTTGATGAAGCAATGAACAATTTCTTCTCCGTATATCTAAAAGACGAACTGCCAAACGGCAGCGAGATGTATCTTTCCTTCAAAACAGAGGCCATTCATAACGATGGGCGTCTCTTCTCGGAAGAAGGAGAAAGGAAACTCACCAATCCCGATTACGATGAAGCCTATTACTCCTTCTATGTCGATACGTATCAAAAGAAGGCTTTAGGCTACTTATCGTACAATCATGCCTATTCCTCAAGTCGCGATACGATCATCCGCACCGTATCTATTGCCATTGCTCTTACCTTTCTTATCTCGCTTTTGCTTTTCTATATGGCTGTCCCTCTCATTTTTTCACGCGGGAAAAGGACGTTCGGGATGCTGATCAACAAAACATCGCTCGTCGGCAAAAACGCTTTCAGCTGCTCTTCTAAACGTTTTATCCTCCATTCACTTTTCGAGATCGTATTCGTGATAATCGCGAGCATTCCCGCCTTTTTGATCCCTTTAGCGATATCGATGACCATGATCATCGTAAGAAAAGGCGATCATCAATCGCTCACAGACTACGTGACAGGGACGTATCTAGTTTCCTCCAAAGACAAGAAGGTCTATCGGAATGTCTATGAATATCT
>CAVHTL010000097.1:0-4121 GCA_963638955.1 bacterium | reverse complement strand
GGGAAACTCCGCTGGGGGCAGCGCCAAAAACGGACGCGACAGGATCCATCAAGCCATTCTCCCTCTGCGCGGAAAGCCGCTCAATACCGACTCGATCACGATGGAGCGCATGCTCCAAAATGAGGAATTCTCGACTCTCATTCAAACGATCGGCGCTGGCGTGGGCCAGGATTTCGACGTCAAAGAATCCCATTACGGCAAAATCATCATCATGACCGACGCCGATGTCGACGGGGCTCACATCCAGATACTCTTATTGACCTTCTTCTACAATTACATGAAGCCGCTCATCGATAACGGCATGGTCTATATCGCTTGCCCACCGCTATATAGAGTCTACAAAAAGAGCGACCCGAAGAAATTCATTTATGTCTGGGACGATGATAAGCTCGAGGAAGCAAAAGAGAAAATCGGCCAAGCCTACGGCATCAACCGCTACAAAGGTTTAGGGGAAATGAACGCCGATCAACTCGCTTCGACGACCATGAACAAAAAAACGCGCCTTTTGCTGCGCGTCGATATCCAGGATCCGCTCGTGGTGGAGAAGCGCATCTCGATCCTCATGGGGAAAGACGCGGCATTACGCCGGGATTGGATAAACGAGAACATCACCTTCAACGAGGAAGATTCCTTTATGAAGGAAGTCGATAAGCAGAAAGGGGCGAAATAAAATGGCCAAAAAGAAAATCGAAGAAGCCCCGATCATCGAGAATATCTCTCTCACCGCGATGGATGAGCTGATGGGGGAGAGATTCGGGATTTACGCCAAAGACGTCATCCAAGAGCGAGCCATCCCCGATGCGAGAGACGGCCTCAAGCCAGTTCAGCGCCGCATCGTTTTCGATATGGCGATAACTGGCAACACCATCGAAAAGCCAACGAAGAAAAGCGCCCATATCGTGGGCGATGTCATGGGCAAATTCCATCCCCATGGCGATGCTTCCATTTATGATGCGTTGGCTCACCTTTCCCAGGATTGGCGCCTTCGTTACCCGCTTGTGAATTTCCAGGGCAACAACGGCAGCATGGATGGCGATGAGCCAGCCGCTCCCCGTTACACCGAGGCGAGATTAAGCGCCATCTCGAACGAGCTCGTCCGCGACCTCGACATGGAGACGGTGGACATGGAGCTCACTTACGACGACTCCTCGAAGGAGCCGACAGTTTTGCCGAGTTTTTTCCCGAATCTTTTCGCGAATGGCTCGACGGGCATTGCGGTAGGCATCGCCACGGAAATCCCTCCGCACAATCTCAAAGAGATAAATAATGCCATCATCTACCGCATCAAGCACCCTTCTTGCAGCGCCGAGGATTTGATGGCTTATCTCCCAGGGCCCGATTTCCCGACGGGTGGCGTGATTTATTCATCCGATGGCCTCAAATCAATCTATCTTACCGGCCGAGGACACATCGACATCTCATCGAAAGCCGAAATAGTGGATGGGGAAAACGGAAAGCAGATCATCATCAGTGAAATCCCCTACGGTGTCATCAAGAGCAAGCTTGTTTTCCAAATCGATAAACTGAGGCACGACAAAACGGTGGCCGGGATCGATGAGGTGCGCGATGAAACCGACAAATCAGGCCTTCGCATCGCAATCGATCTGAAAGACAACGCAAAACCAGAATCCCTGCTCAAATATCTCATGAGCAAAACCGATCTCCGCTGCGGATACAGCGCCAACATGGTAGCGATTGTCGACCGCCGCCCCCAGACGATGACTCTCGTCTCTTATTGCGATTGCTATATCTCGCATCAGTGCGACGTGGTGACTAGAAGAAGCCGCTTCCTTTTGAACAAAGAGGAGAGCCGACTTTCAATCGTCGAAGGCCTCATCAAGGCAGTATCCGTGCTCGATGAAGTCGTCGCCATCATCAGGAAGAGCAGCGATAAGGCAGACAGCAAAGCGAATCTTCAAAAAGCCTTCTCTTTCTCTGAGGCACAATCTGAAGCTATCGTCATGATGCCGCTTTATAAACTCTCCCATACCGATATCATCACCCTTGAGAACGAGCGCGATTCCTTACGCAAGGACATCGCTTATCTTAAAAGCCTCTTGTCCGATCATAATGCCATTCTCGGCGTGATTATCGATAACCTTAAGGAAATATCGAAGAAATACGGCGATGAAAGAAGGACGAGGATCGAAAATTCATCCGAACTCGATTTATCCATCGATAAGCGCGATTTGATCGCGGAAGAAGATACGCACCTAGTCGTTAGCAAAGACGGCTACATCAAGCGGAGCTCCGTCAAGAGCTTCATCGGCTCAGGCGGAAATAACGGCGCGAAGCCAGGAACGAAGCCAGGCGATGTCATCGTCTATAACGCCCTAGTGAAAACCACTGACTTCCTTTTGGGCTTCACGAGCAAAGGCAATTACGTCTATGTGCCGATAAACGAGGTCAAAGAGGTCAAATGGAATGACATCGGCGGGCATATCAACGCTCTGGTTTCCGTATCGCCGGACGAGAAAATCGTTCGCTGCTTCGCCGTGAAGAGCTTCCGGGACGATCTCAATATCGCTCTATTATCCAAACGCGGCCAAATCAAGCGCATCCGCCTCTCCGCCTTCCCGGTTGTGCGATACTCGAAACCAGTTTCGGCGATGAAATTATCAGGACTTACCGATGCTTTGGTGGACGTAAGCCTCACTAGCGGAAATAGCGATCTGCTCGTCATGGGGTCTAACGGCCTAGCGGTCTTCTATAACGAAAACGAGATACCTTTGACCAATCCTAGAAGCGGTGGCATCAAGGCTGGCAATTTCAAAGGTGCCGATGGGGCGTGCCTTCTTTCTTTCGCCCCTGAAGAAAAAGGAAAAATTCTCCTTATCACCGATAGGGGCCATACCCGCGTGAGCGATACTTCGCGCCTCGCTCTCTCTACTCGCCTCAAGAAAGCCACGAGCCTTTTCAATACCTTCAAAAACGAGCCGCATTCTTTGCTTGCAGCCTTCAAGGTAGGCGAAAAAGAAGCGCCTATCTCCTATATGGCGGTTTTAAGAAGCGGAGAAAGCTATACCGTCTCTTTCCCTGATCTTTATCTCACTCCGGCGGAGAAATACGCCAAAAGGCCTGATGGATTCTCAGCCAAAGAGCATATCATCTCGGTGGGAAGAGAGGACGAAGAGCGAATCGATGAAAGCACAATAAGCTTCGCTCCGCCTCTACGCGAGGAGGATAACGTCGAGGAACTCACCCCAAGCTTCGATGATGAGAATGCCTTCGAGCAGATATCTCTCTTCGGGGAAGAAGAAGTATCTGAAGCAAGCGGCGATAAAGAAGAGGATAGAGGGGAAGCTATCTCCCTCAACCCGCTTGATGAGGATGAGTGATGAAAGCCTTTTTACCCACTTATCTAGCCTCTACCGCCCGACTTATAAAGCCTTCTTTCTACAAGAAAATCGGCAAAAAGGTCATTCTCTTCGATTTGGATAACACTCTTGACCCCGTCGATATACTCGAGCCTTCAAGCGATACCGTCTCTTTCATCAAAGCCCTTTTAGAAGAAGGGCTAAAGGTGTATGTCGCCAGCAACAACACCGGCAAAAGAGTGGCGCGCTACGCCGGGAAACTAGGGGTAGAGGCCACAAGCGGCTTGCTTAAGCCCTTTCCTTTCAAGTTGAGGAAATGGCTCAAAAAGAAAGGCTATAAGAAAGAGGAAGTGATTCTCGTCGGCGATCAGATATTCACCGATGTCTTAGCGGCTAAAGGAGCGGGGATTGAGGTAATACTGACTGAGCCTCTCTCAACTCGCGATAGCGTTTTCACCTTCCTCAATCGTAAAATGGAAGTGCCAATACGGAAGAAAATAAAAAAGAAGGGGCTCTGCCCTCAAGCGGAGGAAATAGATAAATGAGCAAGGTCAATATAGTGCGTAGATGCGCGAATTGCGGCGCGATTCTCCAAAATGAGGATGCGGAAAAATCCGGCTACATCGGAAACAAAAGCCTTTTGGAAAAACCGCTTGATCGGGTTCTGTTTTGCGATGAATGCTACAAAGAGGCGGGCTTCTCGTTCGATTATGAGCCGCTTAAGGCGCAGAAAGACCTCATCACGATGATGAAAGACGCTGCGGCAAGCGATTCCCTCATCGTTTATATCATCAACACCTTATC
>CAVHTL010000096.1:0-4166 GCA_963638955.1 bacterium | reverse complement strand
TCAAAGAATAGAAGTCGAGAACGGCAAGTATTTCTATTTCGTCAATTCGCATATGTCGGCATATGATGAAGGCGGACTAATAAAGGCCGAACAGCTTAAAGAGCTCAATTCCTTTCTTTCGGAAAGAAAAAAGAATGGCGATTACACAATCGTGGCTGGCGACTACAACCATGACTTATTGACCTATAACCCCGATTTTTCCTATACATCGACCAATAAGCCATTCGATGAGAAGAAGAAAGACCCCGATTGGGTCGTGAATTGGTTCTCGGATGAAGGCGAATCGCCGCTTGTCGAGGGCTTCAAGATGATAGCCTCCGACAATGTGCCGACTTGCCGCAACAACGACATCGAATGGATACCGGAGAAGACGTACACTTGCGCGGTCGACGGCTTTATCGTTTCCGACAATATCAAAATCGTCAGCCATAAAAACATCCAGACCAAAAACGGCAAGAAGGGCATCGATGGCTTCGCTTATAGCGATCACGATCCAGCAACCATTGAATTCAAATTAAAGGCCTAAAGAAAAGAGAAGGAGCCATCGAATTATCTGGCTCCTTTTCCTTATTTCATGATGACGCTGCTATAAGCGCCCAAACGCAATTTTCCGTCCTTTAAAGAAGGCAACCTATGAATCGTATTGATTGAATCGACGATGCTTGAGGCTGGCGCATCGAGCTCAACGTTGTAGTTGCTGAAATTGTGGACGATAGTGATCGATTCTTCGCCACACGTCAAAGAATAGGCAAGGACGCTTTTCTCATCGCTATTGAGGACAGCGCATCTAGAGATAAATTGAGCGTGCTTGATGAAGGGGTATTTGTTGCGGAGATGGATCACCTTTTTGTAGTGACTCGTTAGACTCCATGGATCGGAGAGCAAATCATAAACACCGTCTTCGACTTGCGCGTTGTCATTGAGGTCTTGCCTATTTTTCTCCGGGAAAGAGCACTCACCGCTCTTATCGCTTTTGCTCCAAATCATCGGAAGGCGGCGTCTCACATCGCTTTGATCGTCAGGCGAGGTCTCCCTTCTCCCTTTGAGAGCGATTTCTTCGCCGTAATAGGTATAGGAAGTGCCAGGCATCAAAGCGTACAAAGAAGCAGCGGCTTTATAGGCATCCAAAGATGAGGCAAAATTCTTCGCCACCCGGTCTTGGTCGTGATTGGAGAGGAAATACGATGAATAGGCATCGGCGTTTTTCTTATGGATTGCCGTCTCGTTATTCTCGACTTCTTCTGCGAAGTTGCTAGCAAAACCGTATCCTTTGACCATATTGATCATCGTGGTTGCACTCCCGCCGCTTGCCGTTCCGAACCTGAAGAAGGAATCGCAAGAAGAGCCGAAGTAATTATTGAGCAAGCCGTCACTCACCCACGCCTCGCCAACCATATAGAAATCTTCATCGTATTTATGGACCGTATCGCTCAGCCAATTCAAAAAGGCGACATTTTTGTCGGTGCTCTGATAATAGTAATAAAGCACAGCATCGAGCCTGAAACCTTTGACGCCCTTCTCTATCCAGAATTTGGAGATTTTCTCTATTTCCTCTCTGACTCCAGGGCAGTCGAGATTGAAATCGGGCATATTCGCGTCGAAGCGCGATTCATATTGGATACCGTCTATTATATGGTCTCCCCCAGGTCCGAAATTGAACCAATTGGCTTTGCTATCTTCACTCTCATCGCCGTTTTTATAAGCTTCGAGCGCCTCAATGAAATAATTGTTTTTGATGGAACAATGGTTGAACACCATATCGAGCATGATATCGATGTTGTATTTATTGGCCTCTGCAACTAGGGAAGAAAAATCATCCAAGCTGCCGTAATCCGGATTGACGCCATAGTAGTCGATGACGTCGTAGCCGTGATAAGACGGTGAAGGAAAGATAGGCATAAGCCACAAAGATTTGAAACCCATATCGGATAAATAGGGAAGCTTTGCCTTCACGCCGTTCAAATCGCCGATCCCATCTCCGTTTGAATCATAGAATGAGCGGACGAAAATCTCGTAATTCATCGAACCATTCTCATTGCTCGATTCCGCGAAATCGTAGGAAGAGGAAGTATCTTTCTCTAGATATATCGGATCATCGTAATCATCTTCATCGCTCCCATTAGAGCAAGAATAAAGAAGGCAGCTAGAGAAAAGAAAGAGCAAGGGCAAGAGTCTTTTTCGCATAATTAACCTCCGTTTCGTTATTGGGTTTTCGTAACTTTGTTAGGAAAAAGAAAGGGAAAGAGGAAAAAGAAGAAAGCGATGATAGCTACACTGACTCCGACATTCAGCATGTCCCATTTCAAAGCGATAGGGAAAGAGAAATCGTAAAGGCCGATGGGAAAAAGCAACAATAAAGCGTAAGTAAACAAAGCGATGCCAAGAAGGATAAACGCAATGGATATAATGCGAGCTGGCATGCTCACGCGTCCGTATCTAGAGTAGGTAAGCGAGCGCATCACGTTCGACCCTCTTCTTTTAGCCTCATTCGACAAGATGATGCCCATCACCATCATCACGATGTGAAGGCCTAGATATATAAGCTCGAAAACATTGTTCATGAGGCTTTCTTCTTCCCCGATCTTCACGAACAAGTAGCCCAAAGAGACGATGGCGAAAAGAATAAGCGAAGAGAAAACGAAAATAAGCAAAGTGAAATAGGAACGTTCCTTCTTATCGATCATGAGTAGAATTGTAGCACGTTCCCCCTTCTTCTAGCGAAAAAAGAAAGTAGAATGGAGCCATGAAGGAAGTGAAAATCCGCTACATCGATATAGAGGAAGTGAGACTACATGAGGATAAGATAGGCCGCTATATCGATGAAGAAAGAAAAGAAAAGGCGAAGCGCTACCTAAACGAAAACGACCGCCTTCTGTCTTTGGGGGCTTCCTATTTATTGAAGCGCTTCACTTCTTCTTCCCCGCTTCTATACACCGATAAAGGAAAACCGTATAAAGATGGCGAGCATTTCTCGATATCGCATTCTGGCCGCTACGCCGTCTTCGCCTCTTCTTCTTCTCCTCTTGGCATCGACATCGAAAAAAGACGCCCCGTCTCTTCTAGCCTAAAAGAAGCCGTTTTAAGCGAAAAAGAGAAAAAGGAGACGGGAAATGACGGGGATTTTCTGCGCTTCTGGTGTTTGAAGGAAAGCTTGATCAAGGCCACTGGCGAAGGTCTGAGCAAAAGACTCAAAGAAGTGAATCCGATTGAGGGAATCTATATATATAAGAGCAAGAGCTACGCTTCAAAACTGATTCATCTTAACGAATGCACGATTGCGGTGAGCGTAGAGAGCGAAGAGCCGCTCAATTTGTCTTTGTGCCCAATCAAATTCGAATAAAGGTAGAGAAACGGATAAAGAAGCGTATAACAAATAGGGCTAAAATTATGAAACGCATATTGTATTTATTCCTAGAATCGGGAGAGGCGGCTCTAGAATCCTACTCCTCCATCAAAAAAAGCGGCTACAACGGGACCCTCATCGAGTCGGCATCTCTTCGCCATGCGCTCGATTTCTCTGAGCCAGCCGATCACCACTTCTTCTCTTTATCATCTTACGAGGCTAGCCAAGACAAAGAGGAATCGACATTCGCGATGTTCATTGTGGACGAAGAGAAAATCGACGACTTGAAAGCGACCATCCGCGAACATACCGACAACTTCCGCAAAGTCAAAGGCGCGATGTTCTCCAAAAAGATCGAGGATTACGAAGGGGTTCTATAATGGACGGCTTCATTTTCCTATATATCGCCTCTCTTTTTCTTGCCGGCTTATTCATCACGCGCCTAATGAAGCTCGTGCGTCTTCCCAATGTCACAGGCTATATCATCACCGGGATCATCATGGGCCCATTCGTTTTCGGGCTCTTCTTCAATGGCTTTGATTTTGCAAACGCGAATAATGCCGAACTCTCGCCAATCTATCGTTACGTCACTTCCTTAAGCTGGGTCAACAACGTGGCACTTGGCTTCATTGCCTTTTCCATTGGCTCTTCCTTCAAACTAAAAGCTCTCAAAAAAGTCGGCAAAAAGGTGATCCTTATCACGATTTTCGAATCGCTTTTCGCTTCCGTTGCCGTATTTCTCGCTCTCCTCATTCTTCATTTTGTCTTTCCGGAGGCCATCCCCCTTCCGCTTGTTCTCACAATGGCCGCGATTGCCGCAGCC
>CAVHTL010000095.1:0-4228 GCA_963638955.1 bacterium | reverse complement strand
CGCTATAACCGATAGCTTTAAGTGAACCTACGAACTCGCTCTTTTTGATTTCCTGCGTCTTGCCTTTGACCGCCCGAGCCGATGAGCACCAGCAAAGCAAAGACAAAGTCATGATGATGCTTATTTTCCCACCGTTGAAATAAGCGGCGATGACAATGGATAAAGGCAACATCGGTATCAGCAAAAAGAAATTGATGAAGGCATTGAGCGCTTCTGAGGCTATGCCGTTCAAATATCCAGCCAATAAGCCAATCAGCAAGCCGAGAAATGAGCAAATAAGGGCGCTCACGAAAGAAATGAGAATGGTCCATCTACTCGCAACAAGCAGTTCCGAAAAGATGTCGTATCCTAGATTATCGGTCCCAAGCAGATGCTCGTTGGAACAAGGCAGGAATTTTTCAAAACTATAAGTCGAAGAATACGGCGCGATTTTTTCCCCGAATATCGCAAAGATGAGGAAGGCCGATAAAATCGCCACGCCCAGAAAGAAAAGGGCATGGGACAGAAAATGCTTGATTCGGTAGCTTCTCCCGCGCTTATTCATGCTCTCTCCTTATGGCTGGATTGAGGAAAGAGGCGATGATGTCCGCGATTAAAGAGGAAATGATGACGGTCAAAGATATGATCAAAAGCGTCCCTTGAAGAAGCGGATAGTCTCTGTCATTGATCGCCCTATAAGTCAATAAGCCGATTCCATCAATCGAGAAGATGGTTTCGATTACGATGGATCCGGCAATCGTATGCCCGAAACTCGTGCCGAGAGACAAAATAAACGCATTTGAGACGTTTGGGAAAAGATGGACATAAGCTAGCCGCGGCCCTTTTATCCCTTTCGCGCGCGCATACATCATATATTGACTGTCAATTGCTCCAATCGCCTCATTCCTCATCAAAAAGTACTTTTTCGGCGTGGTGGCGAGAGTCAAAGCGAGGATTGGCAGGAATAAGTGCCATAAACGGTCAAAGAACAAATTCGCGGCAAAAGGCGAATTGAGCCCGCCTGAAGGGAATACCCTAAGCGAAAAAGCGAAAACGATGAGAAGGATTATCGAAAGAAGGAAAGTAGGCAGGGCGTCGATGCAGCTCATCACTCCACCCCCCAACAAATCCGCTGCGCTTCCGCGTTTCATCCCGCTTCTTAAGCCAAGCGAGCATCCTAGCAAAGACGAAAAGAGCCACGCAGGCACCGTTATTTGAAGAGTGCGAGGCAGTTTTTCAAGAATCAAAGCCCCAACATCTTTCCCTTGGTGATATGAATAGCCCCACCGTCCCGCAAAAAGACCCCCGAGATAATTCCAAAATTGCTCGCCAAGACTTTTGTCGAGTCCCATTGCGATATAAAGAGCTTCATATTCTTCCTGGCTTATCGTCTTCTCGTCAGCCCCAATTAGGTTAGCGAGCGGATCGCCAGGCATAAGGCGCGGCAAAAAGAAATTGAGCACGAATATCGCAATGAAGGCGATGAAGGAGAAAATGATGGCCCTGAGAATCTTTTTGCGCATTTCTTTTTTTAATCTCTTTTCAAGGTCTCCAAGGTTTTGACGTTCAAGATGCCGAAGTCATCGCTTTTCATAAATCCCGTCAAATTGGCGTTCACCGCGTAGGTCAAGCCATCATAGAAAAAGGGGACGCATATCACCTCATCAACCATATAGTCCTGATAATCGCTTACAGCTTTCAACAGGCTCTCTTCGCTTTTTGATGCAATAATAGCCTCGAGTATCTTCCCGTATTCCGTCAAATTTCCATTTTCGTCTTCGCTTCTCATTTGCCCGTGCGAGACCGGATTAGGATTGATCGGGCACATCGACGAAGAGGTTGAAAGAGTGTATCTGCTGCCATATCCTGCCTCAAAATCGTAGCCTTTTGCGGTGATTTTGGCCATTGATGCCATATGATTGCCTGCTTGATAATAGCTTTGCCAGTCGCTTCCTTTCTCCGTGAAAGAGACGGAGATTAATCCACTTTCCTCGATCTCCGTTTTAAGCAAACTTGCGTAAAGGCTATCATCGGTGCCTGAATGCACCAAAAGGTCGAAAGCGAATTTGTTGGTGCTTGAGTAGCCAGCCTCCAAAAGAAGCTCTCTGGCTTTTTCTAAATCCCTTTTCCAGATAGGAGTTTCCTTATACCCCTTTATCCCTTCTCCCACGAATCCTTCGCGAGAGGGACTGCAAGAAGAAGAGGCGAAAGTCTCCCTGATTTTGGAAAAATCGATGGATAAGGCGATCGCGCGTTTGACGCGTGCGTCTTTCATTTTCTCATTATTGAAGAAGAGCGTTTTGTTTATGAGCTTGCTCGACTGTGAGATGAGCTCTATGTTGCTCATTCCTTCCATCGCGCTTATCGAGGCTACGCTCAATCCTTTCGCGTAGTCAAACATCATGTCTATCTCTCCGCTTTTTAGCGCCAAAGCCATCACGTCTTCCGAACCATATTGCTTGAAGATGACTTTGGAGAAATAAATATCGTCAGCGAGCGGGTAATCAATGAATTTGCTGAATGTTATCGTTCCTGCGTTTTTGTCGATGTTGTCGAATTTGAAGGGTCCAGAGCCGATGATCGATTCTTCATCACTGAGCGTATCTTTGCTTTTGCCTTCGAATATGTGTTTAGGGAGGAGGCTCTCGGAAGCGATTATCCCAAGGAAAGAGGAGGGGATGTCGACGGTATACGTCAAGGAATTCCCGTTTTTGCTTACGCTTAAATAGTCCTCCCCTTCTTTTAAGGAAGAAAGGGTGTATTCGACATCATCGATCGTCATATCGAAGCCATCATGCCACTTATACCCTTCTTTCATGCTGAGGATGATCTTGCCGCTAGTTTCATCTACGGCGTATGAGCAGCATAAATCCACATAATCTCCGTCTATTTTTATAATCGGGGTGAGCTGAGAGAGGCATGAAGCGATTTTGTCGTAGTTATAGCCAGGCGCCCCGCCGGCATTATCGAGCCTATTGAGCGAATCGACTTTCATCGTCGTGCCGATGAATAGGATCCTCTCATCGTTATCGGGAACGCATGAGGTCAATGAAAGCAAAGACACGGTGATACATCCTAAGGCAAGCAGATTCCTATTTTTCATTTCCGTCTTCCTCTTTTCTTTCCTTGACCGTCAATTTGCCGTTCTCCAGCAAATACGTTTTTTCGCATAGTTCGTTGACCAAACGCTCGTTATGGGAGATGAATAGTATCGATATCCCTCTTTCTTTATTGAGTCTTTTATAGAGGGCGGTGATTTCTTTTTGACTTGAGGCGTCAAGCATCGATGTCGACTCATCGCTTATTAGCAAGGTTGGAGAGAGGGCTAACGCTCTAGCGATTGCAACGCGTTGCGCCTGCCCGCCGCTCAATTGATACGGTAGACGCGTATACAAACTTCTCTCTAGTCCCACCTCATCGAAAAGAGAAAGGGCCTTTTCTTTCGCTTCTTTTCTCTTTTCTCCCGCAAAACGAACGGCTTCCTCTACCGCTTTTCCCACTCTTTGACGAGGGTCAAGCGACAAAAGGGGCTTCTGGGGGATCAATTGGATTTTTCTTCCTTCTTTTCGGTCGTATTTCTTTTTCTTGTAGAGTTCGACACCATCTATTTTCACCGAGCCTTCATCTAAAAAGATGAGTCCGGAAAGAATCCCGCTGAGCGTGCTTTTGCCCGTTCCGCTTTTGCCTATCAATCCAACCATCTCTCCTTCGTTGACGAAAAAAGAAACGTCGATGAGGGGTCTGATTGTTTTTGCTTCTTTCCCTTTCCCTAGGATAAAGGATTTATAGACGTTTCTGACCTCAAGCATATTCACCCTCGTAATCCGCGATGAGTTTTTCGATATATGGGTTTTTGCTTCTTTTGAAAATATCGTCTTTGCTCCCCATTCCTTCTACTTTGCCTTTATAGAGCACCAAGACCTTTTCGCATTTTTGCGCTTCGCTCACATCGTGCGTGACTAGCAATATCGAAGCAGAACCAAGCTCATTGTCCAAATAATCCCATATCAATCCGCTTTTTTCTTTATCGATTCCGCGAGTGGCTTCATCGATGATGAGGAGTTTCTTATTCATCGATAAAGCGATGGACAATACCACGCGTTGGGCTTCTCCGCCGCTGATCTCAAATGGATATTTGTCGAGTATTTCCTCCGGATTGTCGATACCGACTTTTTTTAGATTCTCGATGCATGAGGCACGTTTTTCTCTTTTGCTCCCTTTAAGCGTTTCTTCCATCTGCGTCTTGATG
>CAVHTL010000094.1:0-4392 GCA_963638955.1 bacterium | reverse complement strand
CGATAATGCCGGTGTGGCTTTGCCAACGTTCAACGTGGATCAACCGGTTTATCCGTTGAGGATTTCCGAGGACAGGAAAACGTTCAAATTGTTTTATAACGACATTGGCCTTTTATCGGCAGCACTCTTCGATAGGGATAACATCGCCAAAATCATGAATGGCGACACCTTCATCAATTTCGGGGCACCATTTGAGAATTTCATCGCCGAAGAGTTGCGCGCAAAAAGGCACGAACTTCGTTACTACAACGGCAAGAAAATAGGAGAAGTTGATTTCCTTATTCAAAAAGAAGGGAACGTAATACCGCTTGAAGGCAAATCAGGGAAGCCTGACAAAAATGGTCATTATTCGCATTTGGCTTTGGATAATTTGCTCTCTATTTATAAGGATATAGAAAAGGCTTATCTGTTATCGCGAAGCAACCTGCGGCGCGAGGGCGATAAAATCATCAATATACCTGCTTACATGACGATGTTTTTACCAACCCTCAATGAATGAAAGGAAGATGTCTCCAGTGGAGACACGGGTTGCTTTTCAAAAAAACATTATATTTTTCTTTCGATGTGGTCTATATTTTTCTTAAATATATCGAGGTGAGATAAATGAGCATTGTTATCACTATAAGCCGTGAATTCGGAAGCGGCGGGCGCGAACTTGGAAGGCGTTTGGCGGATAAACTGGGAATTGCCTATTACGATAAAGAAATACTTCTCGAGATTGAGCATAAAACCCCGTTTTCGAAAGAATACATTGAGGAGGTGAGCGAATCTAAGCCGATACCTCTTTTCCCAATCCATTACGGCAATAGCTGGGCGCCGATGACAGATCCCCATCTCAAACAGTCGATTGAAGTCTACAATGCCCAAGCCGATATCGTTAGGGAATTGGCCGCGAAGTCCTCTTGCATCATCATCGGAAGATGCGCCGACTACACCTTGCGAGAGGAAAAGCCGCTTCGTATCTTCGTCTATAGCGATACCTCATCCAAAATCGCGCGCTGCCGATCAAGAGAAAAAGGTCACGAGGAACTTTCGGACAAAGAAATCGCGAAAAGAATCAAGGCTATCGATAAAAAGAGAAGAAAATACTACGAATTCTATACGGGTCAGAAGTGGGGGGATCGCTCCAATTACGATATGCTCATCAACACCACAAACGTCAACATAAAAGACCTTGCCGATGTTTTGGCGGGCCATATCGAGAAGAAAAAAGGCGAATAAGAATGCTGAAAAAGACGCAGGCTTGATACTGCGTCTTTTTCTATTTATAGGCTTCTTGCGGGGATTTCTTTGTTTTCCGTATCTTCCAATCCGCTTATTTTCCGCATGCAGATAACTAGAGGCGGCAAAGAAACGAGGACGTTTAGAATCCAGGCGGCTGGATCAGCGGAAGAAACGGCGATGAAGGCGAAAGTGGATGCTTCGGAATTGATGGGGCCGCCATTGACCAAAGCAGGCAAATATAAGCAAACCAAAGTGCGGGCAACAAGCTCCCCGACTCCGCTCAAGAATGGCCAAAGCGGCTTTTGAAGCCCTTGAAGGGCATTTCTTTCGACGAATAGGACCATGAGGATAATCATCATCGGGACTGAGACATACAAATAGGTATTGCCGTATCTGATGGACTCGCTTGTCACTTTCTCTTTGCTGAGGAAGAGATATTCATATGAACCGTTGATGGTCAATAGAAGCCCAATCGCGAGGATAAATAGCCATAAAACCACGCCTATGATGAGCGATGCCTTTATGCCTTGCCTCACGCGTTTATATTTCCCAGCCCCGATATTTTGACTCACGAAAGATAGGACGGCGGTGCCTAAACCATTTAAGAAAGTCATCAAAAGGCCGAATATCTTGCATGCCGTTCCATAGCCCATTTGGGCGGGGAGGCCGCTCACCATCAAGCCGGATGGGGTGAAATCAAAAGCGATGACGGCGGCTTGCATCACGATGATCCCTATCTCGAGCACGCTGAACTGGAAACCCATGGGAAGCCCGTTATAGAGGTGTTTGCCGTATAACTTGAGAGGTGCTTTGAAATCCTCTTTTCTGATTTGGAGGCAAGAGTATTTTTTATATCCGTATATAAGGGCGCCGAGCGCCGCAACTCCTTGTGAGATGACGGTCGCAATCGCGCTTCCCGCCACGCCCCAATTGAAGGCCATAATGAAAAGAAGATCGAGACCGACGTTAAGAATGGTGGAGCCGACTAGAAATAAGAACGGGGTGAATGAGTCGCCCAAAGCGCGCAAGACCGAGACGATGAGATTATAGAAAAGCTGGAAGATGATGCCGGCGTAGATGAAAAGAAGATATGTATAGGCCGCATCGTATTCTTTTTGCATAGCCAAATCGCTCGTCGAAGGATTGATGCCGAGCCAAGATAACATGGTCGGGATCAGGAAGATGCCAATCAATGTAAGCAAAGCCGAGATTGCGATAGACAAAACTATTTGCACGAAGAAGCTCTTTTTGACGGCATCGATATCCTTCATGCCGATCTTCTCGCTTATGACCACGGAAAAGCCGGCCGTGCATCCCATCCCAAACTGCAAAACGATGAAGACGAGCGGGGAAGAGCTATTGACGCCAGCGACTTCTTCCTCGGAAAGAGTCTGCCCAACGATAAGGGCATCGGTCAAGGTATAAAGCTGCTGGAAAAGCATCGATAAGACTATCGGGATGAGGAAGGCGATAAGGCTTTTGTAGATTGAGCCGGATGTGAGCTCCACGGGGTCGAAGAGCTTTTTGATTCTTTGCGCGATATTCATAATTGCGCGCCTATTTTAATGCGGGCAAAAAAGAAGAAAAGAGGAAGTTTGTGAAAGCGATTACCTGCTTTTGAAAACCGCTTATTTTCCGCTTTGCATAACGCGGTTAGGAGAGCGACATACGCGCTGATTTTGCGATGCAATTTATTCAAAACGGCGCAGAAACGCCTTATTTTGATGGATTTCTATTTCAAGATAGGATAAGAGAAGGTCCGTTTTCTTTGCTTGATCGCAAAAACATCATCTCTTTAGTTGAGTCTTGAAAGCAGCCAGACAAATTCCGATTTTGTTTTGAAAAACGATAGGCACCCTCTATAATATCTCTCGCGTGGATGCCCAGCTGGCGAAATGGTAGACGCAAACGACTCAAAATCGTTCGGAGAAATCCATGCGAGTTCGACTCTCGCGCCGGGCACCAAGAAGCTGACGATTGCCTCATTGTCTCGATGACA
Source organism: bacterium (assembly GCA_963638955.1). Lineage (GTDB taxonomy): Bacteria > Bacillota_I > Bacilli_A > RFN20 > CAG-826 > UBA4951. The sequence goes on along the minus strand of CAVHTL010000094.1, from coordinate 1,169 downwards.
TGAGGCTTTTTCTTTTGTTTATAGAGAAAATAGAGCGGTTCGCGTCAAAATGGTCGAAACCGTACCCTAAGCTCGTCCTGCCATTGGTCGAGAGACAGGATTCGATGTTCCCATCCTACGAGTTCCCGAAGCCAATGCGGTGAGCGATCTACGTCTCGAAGGCGGCCGAGTCGCCTAACTCCGTGTCCAAAAGAAAGACGAGGGTGAGGATCCAATGCAATTTGGAGGATTCGGCGCCGATTGCTCTCACAAAGGTTACGAGGACTATAACCGAGATAACAGGCTGACCAAGTTTATGATCGAGCTGAGCGAAGAGGAAATGCAGTCGATGGGTTTTATCGAATAGAAGCGAAAGAAAAAAAGGCTGCCTGGCCTATGGATTGCGCGAAATTCTTGTAACTCTCCGAAGATTCGTTTGAAGACTGGAATGAACATGTTACTGCAAAAAAATGTGCAGTCGCACGGATTTTCGCACTAATAGATAGGCGAAAGGAGTAAAGCTTGAAATTTCCATGAGAAAACCCAGGCGTATAGGCCTGGGTATGGAGAATAAGCGATATCAATCCAATGATTTCTCGTCCAGCAGGAAGTCGAAGAGGTTCATGTGGAGAATCCCATCCTCGTCGTATGAGCCGCTGCCTCCGTATTTGGTGATCAGCACCTTTTTGAAGGAATTGCCTATCTTCTTTAACGGTCTCACCTCCTGCTCCATCTTCTCCTCATCTGGTATGTATAGGGCGGATTGTATATATATCGTCTTGTCAAATTTCTCGGCGATGAAATCCACCTCGAAATTGACTCTCTGAGTCTTCCCGCCCGAATGGTCGAAGGCAGTGACGATGCCAACGGAGACGTTATAACCACGGCAAATCAACTCGTTAAAGATGATATTCTCCATATAATGGGGTTCTTGATCCTTTCCAACAAAAGAGGATGCTGCATAACGAAGGCCCATGTCCTCGAAATAGTATTTGTAAGACGCCCCGATGAACTTGCGGCCCGATAGCTCATACTTGCAAGCCGAGTTCAGAAGGAAGGAATCCTCCATATGCTCGATGTATTTGGAGACGGTCACGGGCTGGATCGATGATCTCATCTCCGATTTGAAGGTGTTCGCGATCTTATTCGGGTTGACGATAGAGCCTACGTTTGTGGCCATCACCTTTACC
>CAVHTL010000093.1:0-4400 GCA_963638955.1 bacterium | reverse complement strand
CTTATCGCCCTTTTCGCTTTGTTTCTCTATCTATGTTCGTGAAAGCGATTAACTTGCTTTCATTTCTCAACGCTCACGAGGATCATTCTCCCTTTTCCTCTCACTTTCGCCTTTTTCCCAGCTGGCAAAAAGAAGGTGTCGCCTTTTTGATAGTGAAGGGAGTTGATGTTGCCTTCCCCTTCAAGGAAGCTGATGGAGCAAAAAGAGGATGAAGGGGCTTCTATTTCTCTTTCCGTCTCTATCGACATCTCGCGCGTTGCGAAATATTCGCATTTCCCTAGAATATCCCCCTCGAATTTAGGAGGATTGTATTTATTCAAATCGATGACTTTGAGGGCTTTATCTATATGGAGCTCGCGCTTCTTCCCGTCTTTGTCGACTCTGTTATAGTCAAACAAACGGTAAGTAAGGGTGCTGTTTTGCTGAATCTCGATGAGGGTGACCCCTTTTCCGATCGCGTGGATCGTGCCGCTTGGGATGAAATAACTCTCCCCGTTTTGGACGGGGAAGAAATTCAATAAGTCGATGATGGTATCGTTTTTGAGAGCGTTCTCGACCTCTTCGAAGCTATAGTCCTGCTTGAAGCCAAGGTATATCCCTGCCCCTTCCTCGTGCTCCAATATGTGCCACATCTCGGTTTTGCCTAGTTGCCCCTCGTTCTTTAAGGCGTAAGCATCGCTAGGATGGACTTGGACGCTTAAAGGGGAACTGCTGTCGATGAATTTGATGAGGGTCGGGAAAAAGGGAAAAGAGGCGGGGATGCTGCCTATATCTTCTTTCCTTGCCACGTCTTTGAGCGCTTTACCTTCATTTTCCCCTGAGGCGATGATAGAAGGGCCCGATTCATTGAAGGAAAGCTCCCAGGTCTCGGCGATATTCTCGCCGCTTTTCTTTTTGCCGTATTTTAGGAGTTTGTCTCCGCCCCAGATATATGATTTGACGTCCGGAGAAAGTTTCACTAAATCCATGCGCTTAATTTGCTCCTTTGCTATTGATTTTCTTGTCCAATGCTTCGACGATGAAGTAAGAAGCGATGATACCTAGGACTGAGAATAATCCCCCGAAAGCGACATCGCTTAAGAAGTGCGCCCCGGCCACGATGCGCGAGAAAGCGACACTGAAGGCGTAAATGAAGCCGATAAGAGCGAAAACAAGCATCGTATATTTATGTTTTTTCTCTTCAACAAGAGAAAGAAGAGGCAAGCAAGTCACGATCATCGCGGTGGCTGTATGGCCGCTCGGCCAGGATTTGTGGTAATCCCCGCTAGAGAAAGCGAAAGGCTGCATCTCCCACCAGGCGCGGAAAGACTCATTGACTCCGTTTTGGTCAATAGCATCGCCCATTAGGTAACGCCATCTTGGCCGGCAGGCGAGATATTTGAGGAAAAGATTGAGGAGAGCAAGCTGAAGCGCCATTGAAAGAAGAATGATGGAGCCAACGACGATGAGCATCCTTTTGTCTTTTTTGTTGACGAACATGAAAGTGAGCAAGACGCTTAAACCCATCGTAAAGAAGGCAAATCCATATGCGGGAAGAGCATCCACAAGCAGCCCGTATTCCTCTTTACTTACGCATAAAGAGCCGCCATAGACGTAAGCTGAAGCAAAAACGGCAACGATGAGAAGAGCCCAAGCAATGAGCTTAATCCACCACCTCTTATCGTCTTTCAAGCCGATAAAAAGGCAGCTCGCCCCGCACGGTATCATCATATAGCCTATTAAGGTCCCGAACGACTCGAAGAAGCTGCCATAGGCATTGCTTTTGTCGTATAGAGCCATCGATATATCCTTATCGAGGAAACTACCGATGATGATCAAAACTAGGCATATAAGAGCAATCAGATAATAAAAGGCAAGAGGGATGCCGAAGATTCTTTTTTTGATGAATTTTTCCATAAGTTGGATTTTACGCTTATAAAAGCGTCTTTGTCATCATTGAGCGACAAGAAGAGAAGGCAAAAAAGAGAAAATGCATCCCTTGCTCGTTTCCTAATGGAACAATAAGTCGCCGTAGGTCGGCACCGGCCAAAGCCTTTTGGGGACCACCAGCTCAGCTTCATCGATGCATTTCCGGAGCTTATTCATCTCCTCTTTGAGCTCTTTGGAGACGAAATAGGCTCTCTCCTCTTCGCTTCTATCCTCGTTTCTGTCTTTTTCAATGAGCTCATCGAGCCTCTTAAGAGAGGAATAGGCTTCCGAAAGGAGATGCTCGAGTTTCTCTTTTGTCTCGCTCACTGGGAGAAAGGGAACCTCGTAATAGGAAGAGAGCTCATTGCTCTCCTTCAAGGCAAGAGATATGGCGGGCAAATAGAGCTTATGGCTCATCCTGCTCATGGTCTTGGCCTCGATCACGCCTTTCGCGTAGTAGTCTTGGTATTTGATGGCGATGCGGGAGTCGATTTCCTTTTCCGAGAGTATCCCTAAAGAAGTCAATAAATCCCTATTCTCTTTTCTCTTCAAGGCCCCGATTGCTTCAGGCGTCGATTTTAGATTGACGAGTCCCCTTCTTTTCGCCTCCTCTTCCCAGCGAGCGGAATACCCGTTGCCATTGAAAATGATGCGCGAATGCTCTTTGTAGACCTTCTTGACCCAGTCTTTGACGGTCTTGCTTTTGTCTTCGCTTTTCTCCAAAAGAGAAGAAATCTCATTGAGGGAAGAGGCGATGATGGCATTTAAATAGGTATTGGGCTCAGCGATGGATTGCTCGCTCCCCACCATCCTGAATTCGAAGCGGTTCGTGGTGAAAGCGAAAGGAGAGGTGCGGTTCCTATCCTCATCGTCTTTGTAAAGGGTTGGCAAATTGACGCTTGAGACGATCGCCGCTTTCTCTTTTTTGCTCTTGCTCGTTTTTTCTTCGCCAATGCTTTCAAGGATATCCACGAGCTTATCGCCTAGATAAATGCTGACGATTGCGGGCGGAGCCTCATTCCCCCCAAGACGGTAATCGTTCCCGTAGCTCGCGACTGATTCGCGGAGAAGATCGGCATGTTCGTCAATCCCCTTGATGAAAGAAGACAAAAACACGAGGAAGACGAGATTGTTCTCCGGATCATCCCCTTTCGAGAGGAGGTTTTTGCCTTTGTCGGTGCCAAGGGAATAATTGTTGTGCTTCCCTGATCCGTTTATTCCCTCGAACGGCTTTTCGGCGAGCAAGCAAATAAGCCCATGCCTTTTGGCGATGCGCTTAAGCATCATCATGACGAGCTGATTCTCGTCGCAGCTCACAGAAGAAGGCCCGTAGATTGAGGCTAGCTCATGCTGAGATTGAGCGACTTCGTTATGTTCGGTTTTCGCAGGCACCCCGAGTTTCCATAAAGTCTCGTTCACCTCTTTCATATAAGAGGATATTTTCTCCCTTATCGGACCGAAATAATGGTCATCGAGCTCTTGGCCTTTCGGCGCGCTTGCGCCAAATAGGGTTCTGCCGGTATAGACGAGGTCCTTCCTTTTCTCGTATTGCTCTCTCTCGACGAGAAAATATTCTTGCTCGGCCCCGGCATAGCTATTCACGCGTTCGCTCTCTGTATCCCCCAATAATCTCAAGAGCCTGATGGCGGAAGAAGAAAGCGCCTCCTCGCTCCGGAGAAGCGGCGTTTTGCCGTCCAGCGCCTCGCCGTTATACGAGCAAAAGGCGGTCGGGATATATAGAACCCCGCCATCATCCTCATCGATGAGGAAAACGTTGCTTGAAGCGTCCCATGAGGTATATCCGCGCGCTTCGAAGGTGGCGCGCAATCCGCCGGAGGGGAAAGAAGAGGCATCAGGCTCGCCTTTGATGAGCTCATCGCCTTTGAAATCGTAAGAGACGGAGCCATCATCCTTCACTCGCCCGATGAAGGCATCGTGCTTTTCGGCCGAGAGGCCATTGAGCGGCTGGAACCAGTGGGTATAATGGGTGGCTCCTTTGCTAAGGGCCCATTTGAGCATCCCATCCGCGATATCGTCGGCATATGAGGAATCGAGCTCTCTATGCTCCTTCCTCGCTTTTTTGAGCGCTTCGTAAGCGCCGGAGGAAAGATATTTCTTCATCGCCTTATCGTTAAAGACGTTCACGCCAAAAGAGGAAACGGCATCGACTTTGCTCGACATAAATGGCCCTCCAGATCAATGAGTGGGATGATACATGGATCACCCTATGGTTCTTTATTCTTGATGCAAGAGAAGCAAATGTATATTCATTTTGCTTAAAAGCGCTTACAGGATTTCCCTAAATGTTTTTTCTTTCTTTTTTTCTCAGATCTTAAGGTTCGTTTAAGGTTCATCTCCTATTCTCCTGTTTTCGGCACTTTTTTGAATAAAAATCAAAGAATGTTACGATTTCATCGTACGTTTTCTATGTTCAGTCATTAACTTTTTCTTTCACGTCTATCTCTTTTTGCTTGCGCCCACCAAGTTCCTCA
>CAVHTL010000092.1:0-4438 GCA_963638955.1 bacterium | reverse complement strand
ATCTGATTGCGTATTCTCACAAGTCTAAAGAACTCGAAGATAGACTCATCGAAGACCGCTACAAGTATTTCTATGAGGCCGAGAAACATGTCTATCGAATAGAAATAAAAGACACGGCTGAGGCAAAGGCTTTGCTTAAAAATTACGACAATCTAATCACTGATTGCGAGATCAAAAAAGGCACGATGGACGATGTCTTTCTTTCCGTGACCGGAGGGGAGGGTTTTGAAAATGAAGAAAAATGAGATGGAACGCTCTCTTCCCGAAATCGAATTCAAGTCGAGAAACATGAATGTTTTGATGACCCTCACCAAGCGCCATCTGAAGATGATTTTCGCTAATCACATCCGCATGATGTACACCTTGATGGTTCCGGTTGTTATTTTGGTTGTTTATATTCTCTTCCTGCGGGATTTAGAGATTTCCACGATTCAAAACGAACTCAGCAAGAGGCTTGGCGTCGTTTCCTTCGATTCTGACCTCCTCTATCACGTGAGCTCTATCGTCGATAGCTGGATGATGGCAGGGCTTCTCGCTATATCCATTATCACAATATCGCTTCAAGTAAATTCACTTATCGTCGAAGATAAGGAAAATGGGATAAATAGGGATTTTGTGGCTTCGCCAATCAACAAGAACGTATTGATTGTCTCTTATTTCCTTTATAACTTCATCATCACGGCTCTTTTGTCCTTCGCTGTTTTGCTTATTTGCCTTATCACCATCGGGCTATATGGCGAATTCATGATCGGTTTCGTGGAATTCTGGCTGATTGTGGGCATTATGCTTTTCTCAGTCCTGCTTTCGACCTTGATCACAACTTTCGTCTGCTTGTTCATCAACACAGAGGGCGTTTTAGCTTCGATTATCGCCGTTTTTTCGGCAGGGGCCGGTTTTCTTATGGGCGCTTACATGCCCATCTCGATGCTCCCGAAGCCGATTCAATATGTTTGCGCGGTCTTCCCTCTTACCTATCCTTGTGCCCTTACGCGTTTTGCTTTCCTCTCCGCTCCTTTGGGGAGGCTAGAGGTCTATTTGACGAACAATGCATCGATTTTGCCTGAGGGAACCACGCCTTCTTCGATTGTTTCCATCATTGAGACGAGTTTTGGCTATCGTATCGATTTTTTTGGCGCTGGCAACATCAGCCCGAGCTTGTCTTTCGCCGTCACGGTAGGCTTTATTTTGGTTTTCCTCGTTTTGAATATTGTTTTCGCTTCCAATTTGGCAAGAATCGAAAAGAAGACAATCTTCAAAAAGAAAGATAAAAAGAAGTAGAGCCCAATCGTTTATGCGATTCGTGCCTCATTTTGCCTAAATTCACCTTTAGGTGTGGCAAAATACAAGTTGCGTATGGATTGCGATTAGATTAAAGTTATTGGGCGCAAAAAACGCGAGGTTACTTTAGATGCTCCAATGGTATGACATTATCTTCATAATCGTCTCACTTATCGTGATCATTTTAAGCTTGCTGCAAGGCGGAAAGAGCGAGGGTGCTTCTGGCGCGATTACAGGTGGAGGCCTCAATGTCTTTGCGAAGACCAAAGAGAGAGGCAGCGAGAAGATCGTAAGCTGGCTCACGTTTGGTTTCGGGGTCTTATTCATTTTTATGGCTTTGCTTATCGTCGTCTTAGGGGGCAACAGTTCTTCTGACGCTTCTAGCGAAAGCGCCGCAGCCATAATGGTTTTGCCTCTTTTCTAATAGAAGGCAGCATTATCGATAGTCATGAGCGATCATGGCTTTTTATTTTGCGAAATCTCTCAATCTTTAGTGAAGGAGAAAGGCTAATGTGCTAGCCTTTGATGAATCTTATGACAGTAAAAGAATATGTAGCGAAACGGAAGGAAGAGCTCAAAAACGAGCTCAATTCTTTAAGCAAGACACCACATTTGTGCATCATCCGTGTCGGCAATGACGCAGCAAGCGAAGCTTATGTACGGGGAAAGAGCAAAGATGCGGCAGAAGTGGGGTTTGAGTGCGAAGTTATAGTGTTAAATGAGAATACGAGCGAAACCGATTTGCTTACCCTCATCAAGGAAAAAAACGCTGACGACGATGTGGACGGCATCCTCGTTCAACTTCCTGTTCCGAAGCACATATCAACAAAAGCAATCAATGATACGATTGCCGCGAATAAGGACGTCGATGGATTCACGCCATCAAGTGAATATGTTCCCTGCACGCCGAAAGGCATCGTTAATTATTTATCCGCGGAAGGATTCTCGTTCTTAGGCAAAAACGCGGTCGTCTTAGGCAGGAGCCAAATAGTTGGCATGCCAATGGCGAAGCTCCTCATTTCGAAAAATTGCAACGTGACGGTCTTGCACAGCAAAACAAATGACGATGATCGCCGTTTCTATATCAAACACGCTGATTTAGTGGTTTCCGCGATAGGGAAGCTCGGCTACATCGATAGCAGTTACGAACTCAAAAGCGATGCCGTATTGGTTGATGTGGGCATCAATCGCGACGAAAACGGCAAGTTGCACGGCGATTTTGCGCCGAATTTGCCAGTCAAACTGCAAACGCCTGTCCCTGGAGGGGTTGGCTTACTCACCCGTTTAGCGTTACTTGAAAATTTATTGGAGGCAACTAAAAATGGACTTTTACGTAGGAAATGAATACGTCTATGGATTAGAGAGAGCCGTCAAGGCGAGCGGCAACCCGATGCGCGTGAAACTCGATACGGGCGAAGCAAATGAAAAGGATTTTCTGCGCGCGAATAAGCTCGGCAGCTGCCAAAACGGCTTAGGCCACGACAACTTCCTTAAAGGCATCACGGTCCAGTTAGACGTCATCGCGCCATTATATTGGTGGAAAGAGGCGCAGCGTTACCATTGGTTCGATTTCGTGAGCAGCGAATCAACGATGCACTGCTTGCTCAAATTCGATGTTTCTTCGCAGTGCGTTAGCGAAACCGATCCTCAGATCCTCGCAAGAATGAAAGAACTCATTAATGAATATAACGCGATTCCAGTTGACGATGAGCACAAAGACGAACTCAAAAGCAAGTGGCGCGTGCTTGTGGCTTCTCTCCCTGAAGGATTCTGTTTAGGGGCGACGATGATCACCAATTATCAGCAGCTCAAAACCATGTATATCCAGCGCCGCCATCACAAACTCAAAGAATGGCACGTCTTCTGTGATTGGTGCGAAAAGTTGCCAAATTTCCTCACGCTTACTGGGGCGAAAGAGCTCGCGAAATAGCTTTATCGATTTTCCTTACATTATTGTCTTTGGAACGGGTAGCTTAGATGCTACTCTTATTGACTGAGGTGTTTTTCTATGAAAAAAGCGATGGTCTATCTTCAAAGCGGAGGGCCGACTTCCGTCATCAATTGTTCTTTGCTAGGAGCGATCGAAGAAGGTAAAAAGCATCCAGAGGCGATAGATAAAATATACGGTTCGCATTATGGGGTTGAAGGGTTATTGAATGACGACCTTCTGGATTTGACCGATATTGAAGAGAAAAGACTGTCCTTATTGAGACAAACCCCAGGCGCGGCGATAGGATCAAGCCGCCATAAAATCGTTTTAGGCGAAGAAGAAAAGATATTAAGAACGCTTAAGAAACATAATATAGGCTACCTCTTCGTCAATGGCGGAAACGATTCGATGGATACATGTGACAAACTAGGATCGTATTTTGCTTCAAAAGGCGAGGATATCCGCGTCATCGGCGTACCGAAAACGATGGACAATGATTTGGTCAATATCGATCACACGCCCGGCTTTGGAAGTTCGGCGAAATATATCATCAATTCCGTCAAATCCATCATCATCGATGCTTCTTGCTATAGAAACGGCAAAGTCGTACTCGTGGAAGTGATGGGGAGAGACTCAGGATGGAATGCGGCCTCTACCGACCTTCTTGAGGACCCGTATCGGCCTGACTATATCTATTTCCGCGAGAATCATTTTGATTACAAGACCTATTTGGAAGAAATCAAAGAGGCTCACAAAAGAAAAGGATATTGCGTATGTATAGTCTCGGAAGGCGTTGAGATACCTCACACAAACTCAGCTGCCCTTGACGGGTTTGGGCATCAAATCCTCGACGGAACGACAATCGAACTTGCGAAAAGAACCAAAGACGATACTGGCTTAAGCGTGCGCTCAATCGCTTTGTCCATTCCCACACGCTGCTCGCCTCTTCTAGTGAGCGGAGTCGACCAAAAAGAAGCGTATGAGGTTGGAGCCTATGCTGTTATTTCGGCTTTGAAAGGGGAGAGTAAAAAAATGGTATCGATAGTCCGCGATTCTTCTTCCCCGTATCGCGCCCATTACGAGTTAACACCGGTGAAAGACGTTGCCAATAACGTCAAACTGATACCTGAGGAATATATCATCGACCACAAACGAATGAGCGACTCTTTCCGCTCTTACATGCGCCCACTCATCGAAGGAAAGTCTTCAATCGTGAAAGAAGACGAGGGC
>CAVHTL010000091.1:3385-4501 GCA_963638955.1 bacterium | reverse complement strand
TTTATCAAGGGAAGCGATACCAGAAGTCCTCTGATTTCCTACCCATCACGATCATTGACGGAAGCGATCGTCAACGCCCTTGCTCACCGCAACTATTTCATTCATGGAAGACAGATTGAGGTGAATATGTATAAGGATAGGCTAGAGATAATCTCGCCTGGGTCTTTGCCTGGCAGCAGAAGATTGCGGGAAGAAAAAGATCTTTCTTCGATTCCACCAATGAGACGGAATGAGGTTATTTGCAATGTTTTCTCCATGCTAAATTTGATGGAAAAGCGAGGATCAGGCTTTGACAAAATCGAAGAGGACTATCGCGATTATGGGGACGCTTACGCTCCTTACGCCTCAAGTGATGGCGATTCTTTTCTCCTTGTTTTGCCTGATCTTGCCCATGAAGGAGGGCTTGTCAGCAAGATGGATAATCCTTCTGTCCATACGAGAATCGCTTTGAACGGCAAACACGATCTAAAGATTCTCTCTTACTGCTATAACGAGAAAAAAGACGCGAATTCGATTGCTCGTTATTTGAATCTTGCCCCTTCCTCCTATTTCCGCTCCTCCGTTTTGGACCCTCTTGTCAAAGAAGGGTATCTATTCATCATCAAAGCAGGTCGAGTCTCTTACTATAAAGCGAATCACGATACCGTTTTAGTGGATTGAGTGTGTTCTTCATCCTTACTTCATCAGCAATGAAGTTTTTAGTGAAGTGAAGTAAAACTTCACTATGACTTCACTATAAATCGAAAACATTCGGTAAAACCTAATGTTAGGTTTTGGTTTTATGATTGATCATCCTTTATGTCTCAATAGATTTATCAAGATTAAAATAGTTATAAGATACAGCAAAACGTATCTTCTTCGACAAATCAGCTATCTACAATCAATTGGCGCAAAAGGCGGTCCTGGAATTCACCAGTCTCTCTCGCAAAACAGAGAAATCCACTCGAATCAAATAACTATGTCGAGAGTCTAGCGAAAGCGATATCGGCAACGCGTTTTGCTTGGCGGGATGTGACTTACGAATAAAAGTTTTGGCTCTGCTTTTCAGTGGAGGTGGTGGTATAAGTAAAATCGAGGGCACCGATATAAATACGATTTTGTTCGTCGATTTGCCGT
>CAVHTL010000091.1:0-3302 GCA_963638955.1 bacterium | reverse complement strand
TTGCCGTTTCTCTTTTTTTAGAAAGGACAGGGTGAACGCTCTTATCACTGCTTAGCTAGGGCAAGCGCCTGTTGCTCTTGCTCTTCTTTATCGATGCTTCTAAAAGCAAGGAAGAGGAAAAGGATGGAGAAAAGCAAACCGAAGATATCAGAGCATGGAGCGGCGAAAAGGATACCGTCTAAGCCAAATGCGAGAGGCAAAAGGATAGTGAGCGGAACAAAGGCTATTACATCGCGTATGAGAGAAAGAAGAGTCGAGAATAAGGGGCGATTGATGGATTGGAGGAAGATTGACGAGGATTTTTGAATGAGAGTGAAAAGGATGAGCGATAGATATATCCGCAACGCCTTCTCCCCGAATTCGAGATAGAGCTCAGGATTTGAAGAATTCGAGCCGAATATCTTGATGATCTCTAATGGCATCGCCTCGAAAACGATGGTGGAGATGATGCCAAGAATAACGATGGAGATAGTCACATATTTATAAAGCTTCCTCACTCTCTCGTAACGTCCCGCTCCGTAATTGCATCCTACGATGGGCTGAGCCCCAGCCGAGATCCCCACCCCTATATTGATGACGATCGAGAAGACTTTCATGATAAGCCCGATGATCGCTTGCGGGTCATCGGCGCCGTATTCGGAAATAGACCCATAAACCGCGAGCATATTCATCGATACGATCGTGATGATGACAACCGATATCTGGGCGAGGAAACTCGAGGCGCCGAGCTTGCAGATTTTCCCGACGACTTCTTTACTTGGGACGAAGTCTTTAATGGATAGACGGAAACTCTTGCTTTTCCATAGATACACGAAACTGATGAGGAAAGAGACGAGGATGCCGATGGATGTTGCTAAAGCTGCTCCCGTCAAGCCCATATTCAGCGGGAAAATGAAGATGTAATCGAGGATAATGTTGAGAATACAGCCGCTTAATGTGCTTGCCATTGCGACTTTTGGGGCGCCGTCTGCTCTCACGATAGGATTGAGGAGGTTGAGCAAGATGAATAAAGGCATCCCGACGAGTATCCAAAAAGAATATTCCTTCGAAGCATTCAATGAGGCTTCGGTTTTCGCGCCGAGCGCGATGAGGATCTCTTCCATAAAAGGGAAAGCGATGAGGAGATAAACGATAGAGACGATAAAGCCTAGTAGCAAAGCGTTCCCGACGGCTTTGCCGATTTTGTTTTTCTCGCCTTTGCCTATGCATAAAGACATAAAGGCGGCTGAGCCGTCTCCTAATAGCAACCCAAAGGCTAAAGCGATGCAGATAAGCGGATAGGCAATCGATGTGGCGCTGATGCCGATTGCTCCGACTGCGGAATTACCGATGAATATCTGATCGACGATGTTATATAGGGCGCTTATCAAAAGCGATAAGACGCAGGGGATAGAGAAACGGAGAAGCAATTTGCCTAATTTCCCCTCAAGCAAATAATTCTCGTCTTCTTTCATAAATAAAACCTCCTAATTCGGTCAATTCATTGCTACAAGAGGGCTAACCGTTTTAGAAGGTATTCTGATTTCGCAACGCGTATTTTTTATCACTTTTCCGCTTTTTGATGTAAGCGGAAATTTAACTTTTTTCTATGTGTCAAGCCAAAATCCCCGCAAAAGAGAGGCGAAATACGCGTTTTTAGTTATCTTCGTCTTTTGCCTCTTCTTCATCGTTTTCTTTTTTGCCCATCAATTTATCGATGGGGGAAGAGATGGCGTAATAAAGAGGAATGGTCAAAAAGAGAAACCAATATGGATGCCATAGATTTAGTAGCGTCCCAAGGAAAGAATAGACGCCAGTCACTAGAAGCGGATAGAGGAAAGAGGATAATCGCTTTTTATGGATAGCCTCATAGGCGCTTGGGATAAGCGGAGCGAAAAAGAACAAGGGCCAATATTGCGCCCATCCGCCTTCAAGCAAGACTCCGAGTGTGATGTAAGCAAGCGTGAATAGGCTTATCGATATCCCCCAAAGCCAAGCGGAGACCGTTTCTTTATTTTTCGCCTTTGTTGACCTTTTTTCGGAAATGATTTTGTCCATCAAAAAGCGTCCGCCTTTGATATGGACGGAATCCTCTCCGTCCTTCACGTAGATTCCTTCTGGCGAGATCGAAACGGTATCTCCATCCTCGCTTTCGATATAGACGCTATTAAGCTCATCCATCTCGATTTCGTCTTCGTCTTCCTTTTCCCTAGCCTCTTTGTCTTTCCTGTCTTCTTCTTTTTCCTTTATTGATGCGCTGCTAGAGACTAGCTCATCCAAGCTGAGGTTATAAAGCTTTGCTAGGCATATGAGGTTATCGGTGTCGGGACTAGCCTCGGCTCTTTCCCATTTGCTGATTGCTTGCCGAGATAATCCTAATTTATCGGCGAGCTCTTCTTGTGAGAGCCCGTTCTTTTTCCTTAATTCCACCAAGCGGTTCGCGATTTCGATGTTCATGTTTTCTCTCTCCTTATTTTCGAACATGAGTTTATGGCTAGTTCGAGGCTACATCCACCAAGTCTGCTTTTCAATTCCGCAACTTGCGGTTGCCTTTTTCTTTATAACTATATTCCTTTTTTCTTTTGCCAATAGAAACAGCGAATAAGGCAAAGATGAGGCTTTATATATCCTTAAGCGTTCCCGCTTCTCTATAGATTCGTCAAAGAGAAGAAAGAAAGCGAGCGGGATTTACGAAGATTTATTCGTAAAAGCATCCTATTCGTTGTTTATGAAAAAAAGAAATCGCCATCTTTTCCGCTCTTGACTTTCACATAGAGAAAAGAGGCGAAACGATGCGGAAAAAGGGTTCATCTTTTTCGTGACGATGTGACGGAATCCTTAAAATACAGCAAAGATAAAAAGCGGCGCATCAGCCAAGGATTTCTTTCCATTTGCTGACGATGCGATCAGTATCTAGGCGCTTGGAAAACTCGTAGGCTTTTTTCTTGCTCTCTAATAGCCTATCTTTGTTTGATAATAGCCATATGATCTTATCGCCATAGTCTTTTGCTTCGCGCGTAGAGATGATAAAGCCGCCTTCTCCTTCTTTCACGACTTCTTCGACCGGCCCATCCCATTTGGAGGTGACAATCGACAAGGACGAGGAATTGGCCTCACCCGTGACTAGAGCAAAACCTTCGTAAGCGGAAGTCAAAAGGAGCAAATCGTGCGAGAGGAAATCCTCTTGCGTGGTGACGTGATGAGTGATTATCTTCACCTCGTCCAACCCGTTCCGCTTCTGGTATTCCCTCATTTTGCTCTCTAAATGTCCTTCCCCATACATCGTCATCGAAAAAGGGAAGCCTTTGTCTTTGAGGTATTTC
>CAVHTL010000090.1:0-4546 GCA_963638955.1 bacterium | reverse complement strand
AAATTAGGCTGAATAATGGGCAAATGATCCCTTCTATGTTGCCCCAGCGCGATGAATAGTCCCACAATTTGATTTTCATGCCCTTTATGAAGATGATGCCTGCTACATATTCAAGCAGCGTCATAAGGGCGCCAATCGCAAGAATTTCGACAGTAACGGCAAGCCAATCCAATGATATCCATTGTTTCCACGACAAAGAGCACATGAAATAAAAGCCGACTGTGCCAAAGCCGTATAGGGGCAAAAATGGACCGGTGAGAAAGCCAGGATTAACCCATTTCTTTTGGCTCACGAAGCGCCTGAAGAAAAGTTCGATAACCCAGCCAACGAAACCGCCGAACAAGAAGAGAAACGCGTAACGGTAAAATTCCATTACGCGAATTCTAGCATAAACGGCGAAAGCAAAGAGCATATAATAGACAAATCATGGAAAAAACTAAATTGCCGCGCAAAGAATGGGTATCGATCATTTTGATTGGCTTCGCGGGCCAACTCGCCTGGATGATCGAGAACAACTACATCAATATGTGGGTGTATTCCCAATCCCACAACAACACATATATCACTTGGATGACGGTAGCTAGCTCAATCGCCGCGACTTTGACAACGTTCTTCATGGGCGCCTTGAGCGAT
This sequence comes from bacterium, assembly GCA_963638955.1. GTDB lineage: Bacteria > Bacillota_I > Bacilli_A > RFN20 > CAG-826 > UBA4951. The sequence continues at coordinate 3,913 of CAVHTL010000090.1, read as the reverse complement.
AGGCTAGGAAAAAGAAAAATATTCATCGCAGGCGGCTATTCCATTTGGGGCGTGACCGTTTTCTTGTTTGGCATGTGCTCATATAAAAATAGCGCCGCGATGTTCGGGGCAAGCGGGGCCGCTTTGGGAGTCGGCATCTCCATGGTCATCGTTGATTGCCTTATGACTTTTTTCGGGAGCAGCGCGAATGACGCTGCCTTCAATGCACGCGTAACCGATGTGACAAATGAAGAAAATCGTGGCAAAGTCGAGTCGGTTTTATCGGTTTTGCCTCTTATTGCCACCATCGCAGTTTTGCTTGTGGCTTCGCTACTTGGGGCAAACGCAACGCCGAGCGATGCCCAAAAAGAGGCGATTGCGCAAACTGGCGTTTCCTCCGCCGATTATCTCGCGAGGCCATGGATGATATTCTTCATCATTTTCGGAGCCATCACATCGACGATTGGGATCGCTTCGTTTTTTCTCCTTCCAAAAGACGAAATAAAGCCAAATAGTGAAGCCAATTACTGGAGTAACCTAATTTATGGCTTTAAACCGAGCGTCGTGAAAAAGAATCCCGATTTGTATATCTCTCTTCTAACGTTCATGGCCTTCAATATGGCAATCGATGCCTTTATGCCTTATTTCATGGTCTATTTTCAAAATTCAACTGAATATCATGGACTTGCGATGACCGGTTTTGATTTTTATATCCCGCTTGGCATCATCATGGTCGCCGCAAGCGCCATTGTTATCGCCCTTGGGCTCACGATATTGGATAAATTTGAGAAATCCAAACTGCTGCTTCCAGCTCTTGGAGTATCCGCTGTCGGTTTCCTTTCGATGTTCCTGAGCAGCCAAAAATGGTCAATCGTCATAAGCGGCATCTTCATGATGAGCGGGTATCTCGTCGGCACCGCCATTTGCGGAGCGATGGTCAGAAACGAAACGCCAAAAGAGGATGTCGGTCTTTTCCAAGGCGTCAGGATGTTTTTCACAGTTTTGCTGCCCATGATCATCGGCAGCTCCGTGAGCGATGGGGTAATGAGAGCAGCATACGGCACCTATACCGATCCAACCTACGGTACCACCGTCACCGCACCGAACAAATATATGTTTATTGTGGCTTTTTCCTTCATTATCCTCGCATTTGCCCCTTCGATTTGGCTATTCATGCGCAAAAGGAAAAAAGCGAATTCCCAAGAATCCGCTTAAATCAGCATTGTTTTTTCCTTGTCTTATTTAGAAGGTACAAGGACACCATCGCCAATAATGGCATCTTCAATAGAAACCGCCTTTCCTTTGAATTCCTTGGCTAAAGCGATGTCGTCTTCAGAATAAGTCAGTTCCCAATCCACTTCGCCAAGAGAATCATACGAGAAGGTGACTTCGTTTCCAGCAGAATCGGTAGCGGAAATCTTTTTATCTGCTTCATTCGCCGTGATTTTGCTTCCGTATTTAACGTATAAGGTTGTAAGAACTTCGCCATCATTGTTTTTAACGGCAATTGAGCAATCGGAAGAAATCGGGAAAAGGGATAGAGGGGCTAAAACATAGGCATCATCTGGCATCAATTTTCCACGATATAACTCGCTGACGCCATCATCGCTAGAGAACTTCCCCATCCACTTCCTGATGTTTTTATTTTCGAAGGTTAAATTGCTTGCGTCTATTCCGATTGTTTCATCAACGCTTTCTTCATTTTGCTTAAATGACAAAGAAAGGAAATCCTCAGAGAAAGAAATCGAAGAGGCGAAAGTTGCGCTTGTTGTCGCAAGCGGTTCATCTCCATCCACATAGCTTTTATAAGAAGAATAAATATTCACATCAAAATCGACTTTGGACGGACTCGCGAAGTTGGCGTATAGATTTATCTTCGGGTTAAGGGTTGCCATCGATCCTACTTTCGTCCATTCTCCATCGTATCCGTATAAGTCAAGCGTATAGTATCCGGATTCGTCTTTAGTGGAGATGTCTTCGTATAAGGAACCGGATGGCAGCTCGGAGACGGCGGTGCCGTCGCTAGAAACAAAGGAGCTGACGGCGTTCGGCTCACCAAACCCGTAATAAAAACCAGCATCATCAAAACTGCTAAATGGCTTTGCGCTTTTTCCATCGCTTTTAAAGCCATACCCCAAGAAATCGGTTTTATAGCCATAAGAGGATCCCTTGCTAGGCGTAGCGGGCAAAGAGGGGAAAGAGCCCCACTCATGTTTTACCCCATCATCGTAAACAGCATCGCCATCTTTGATGATTGAGCCATCGCTATAGAATCTGGTCGTATAGACGATGTCTTCTTCAATAAAAACAGATTTGAGTGAGCATTCGCCTTTGATGTTGTTTACGCTTACCTCTTCACCGTTTTGCGGGGCTGGATGGGAAGAGGAATAAGGAGGCAAACTCGTATCTACGTTTTGATATTGGCCAACCCAAGAGTCGAATACCATCCTTTTGCCTGCTTTGGCAGTGAATTCCGAGTGTGGTTTGTAATCGTAAGAAGGCTGCTTATCAAGTTGTCGAACAGAGCGCGACGGTTTTCCATAAGGTACGTAGTCGTAGCCGACTTGAGCGCCGGCATCGTCGAAATAAGAGACAACGAAAGAATAGGTTTTGCCATCAACTGAGGAATCCTCGCCACTACCGTTACTTCCGCTATTGCATGAAGTTAACGCGCTAGCGAGAGCAAACAAAGAGATGACGGCTGCCGTTTTTCTTTTCGTCTTTCTTTTCATAAAATTGATTATCCTTTCCATTTGCCTTTTAAGCAAGTTATTCATTTCCGATTTCACTAAGAAAATAGGTATCTCGGCGCATAAACAGCCGTCTGGCGATAACTCTTTTCCCCTTCATCGCATCAATGAGAAAATCGTTTACAAGGAAAGCGCTTACACTATAATATGATAGGTTGACTATCAAGATAACAGCGAATCTATCATGTCTGATCTTAAAAGCGTAAAACGTGATTATGTCGTCAATGAAAGCAAGGATCTTTTCCTCACGAAGGGAATCGAATCTGTTCTCGTAAAAGATATTGCCTCGAAAGCCAATATCGGAGAGGCGACGATATACCGCTACTTCAAAAAGAAAAGCAGCCTCGTCATCGAAGTAGCTCTCAGCATTCAAAAAGAAATATCGACGCAATATTTCAAATTGAGCGAAAGCAAAAACGGGCTCGAATCAATCAAAAGCTATTACAAGGCCTTTTTATCGATTTTTAACGACCATCGGCCTTATTTCAACTTTTTGAGCGAATTCGATATCTATGTCTCCAAAAACGATGTCAAAGGATTGCAAGAATACGAGCAAGGCATTATCGAATTCGGTCTCATGTATCGATCGATGGTCGAAAAAGGGCTGAAAGATGGATCGCTGAAGCAAAAGCTGGATTATGAGACTTTCTTCTATTCCTCTACCCACGCCTTGCTAGGCCTATGCGAAAAACTTGCCATGAACAAAGCCATCATCAAACAAGATGAGCGTCAAAAGAAAGTAGAGGAAATCGAAGTGCTTATCGAAAGCTTCATCGATTTTATAAAAGCCTAAGTGATAAAGAACAGAACAAAGGAGGACGAGAAAGATGCTTAAAATCGAATATCTCGCAAACGGAGAAACCAAGCAAAGCGAGGAAAGAGAGAACGACGACTACAAAATAGAGGAATCTCACGAAGGGGAGCGAAACAAATACCTCATCGTGCCCAAAAAAGAAATAACGCTATTGAAGGCCTATATCGATATCGATCACCGTTACTCAAGAAAAGAATGCGTCTATTTGAACGGCTACCAGTCTTGGACCGACACTCGCGAATTCGCCATCAATGAGCATGTCAAATCGATCGACAAGCTGCCAAAATCCATACTTCAGAAGTACCATTTGAAGGAATATGGCGATGAAATATTCAAAAAATACGAAAAGCACGTCCTACATGGCTATACC
>CAVHTL010000089.1:2974-4577 GCA_963638955.1 bacterium | reverse complement strand
ACGGTAGGTCGTGGCTATTGAGGAAACTACGGTTTCTGACTACTTGAGAGATTGCTCTAGAGGTTCAAAGGAAAGGCATACGTGTTCTAAAAGAAATCCAGCGCTTTCGGCGCTGGATTCGTATCAATCGTTTTCTTTCAGATCAGGGTATTTTTCGCGATGAGCGTTGTAATGGGTGTGGAGCAACTTATGGGCGAGCGGCGAGCCGTATTCGCCTAGATAATCTTTATAAAGCGTCTTGATGTCTGGGTTTAAATGCGACCTTCTGACGCTCTTTTTCTTGTCGATGTCGTATAGGACGCTCGCTCGTTTAGCGATATACGTATCGAGAATATCATCATCCTCATTGTCGAGGAAAACCGGATATACGTAAGGTTGCCCTCCGCCATTGACGCAACCGCCTGGGCAGCCCATGACCTCGATGAAGTCATAATCGCTCGTCCCGTTTTTGATTTGCTCAAGCAATATTTTGGCGTTTTTCATCCCTGAGCAAACCCCGAGTTTGTATTTGGAGCCGAGAATTGTGATCTCAGCGCTTTTGATGCCGTCTAGTCCCCTCACCGGCGTGAAGTCGATTGGCTCAAGCTCTTGGTTCGTCAAGATGTTATACGCCGTTCTCACCGCCGCTTCCATGACTCCGCCGCTCGCGCCAAAGATGACGCCGGCGCCAGAAGAAGAGCCAACCAAATCATCGTCGAAGCTTTCCTCGGGCAATTTGTTCCAGCTCATGCCGACCCTTCTAATGAGCTGAGCGAGTTCTCTAGTGGTGAGGACGATATCGACATCGCTTATGCCGTCCACCGCGTTCTCTTTTCTCTCTTTCTCGTATTTTTTGGCCGTGCAAGGCATGATGGATACCACGCAGATTTTGCTGCGATCGATTTGATGCTTCTCGGCGTAGTAGCTTTTGATGATCGCTCCCATCATCTCATGGGGCGATTTGCAGCTTGAGAGATGAGGCAAAAGCTCAGGGTAGTAATATTCGATGTAGTTCACCCATCCCGGCGAGCAAGAGGTGATCATCGGGGCTGGAGAGTGGGTTATGACTCTCGTCACGAATTCGTTAGCCTCTTCCGTGATCGTGAGATCAGCCGCGAAATCGGTGTCGAAGACTTTATTGAAGCCGAGGCGGCGCAAGGCGGCGACCATCTTGCCTTCGGCGTTGGTGCCGATTTTATCGCCGAATTCCTCCCCTAGAGCCGCGCGTACGGCTGGAGCGGTCTCCGCGATCATGATCTTCCCTTCTTGGAGGGCTTTGTCGAACTTGTCGATCTCGCTATGCTCCATAAGAGCGCCGGTTGGGCAAACGAGCGTGCACTGCCCGCACTGGATACATGGCACGTCTTTGAACGAACGGTTTTCGCTAGGGCCGACGAAAGAGTTGAATCCGCGTTTCTCAAATCCGAGGATTCCGATGCCTTGAATCTCTTTGCAAGCGGCGATGCAACGCCCGCAGAGGACGCATTTGGAGGTATCGCGCACGAGACCAGGCGCAAGATTATCGAATGTCGTCGGCGTTTTCTCGCCAAGATACTTGTCAGGCTCTGCGCCTACGCGCTTTGAGACCTCAAGAAGCTCGCACTTCCCGTTTTTCCGGCACGTT
>CAVHTL010000089.1:0-2964 GCA_963638955.1 bacterium | reverse complement strand
GTTTGGCAGGAAAGGGAGTGATTGGAAAGAAGAAGCTCGACGCTCGTTCTCCTCGCGATGACGGCATCAGGGTCGGATATCGATACCTTTAAGCCGTCTCTCACCGGATATGCGCAAGAAGGGACGAGCCTTCTTTCGCCTTCGACTTTGACTAGGCACACCCTGCAAGAAGCCAAAGAGCACTGGCCTTTTTTCCAGGTGCAGAGATTGGGGATATTGTATCCGCAGCTTTTCGCAGCCTCGAGTATCGTCAGATCCTCATCAACCAAATATGGCTTGTTCTCGAAATAAACAGTGATTTTTCCCATTCTTCCGCTCCTTTATTTCTTATTGACGGCCCCAAAACGGCAGACATTGAAGCAGCTGCCGCATTTGATGCATTTGCTTTGATCGATTACAAAAGGCTCTTTGCCGACGACGCCAGAGATGGCATTCGTCGGGCAGTTCCTCGCGCATAAAGAGCACTTTTTGCATTTATCCGGATCGATATGGTAGGAAATGAGCTTTTTGCACACACCAGCATCGCACTTCTTGTCACTAATATGACGAAGATACACTTCCTTGAATTTGCTTAAGGTCGAAAGGACGGGATTCGGGGCCGTTTGCCCCAAGCCGCAGAGGCTCCCAACTTTGATGGAATGAGCCAAAGTCTCGAGTTTCTCGATATCCTCCATCTCGCCTTTTCCGTCCGTAATCTTGGTTATTATCTCAAGGAGCCTTTTGGTTCCGATGCGGCACTGCGAGCATTTCCCGCACGATTCATCGCATATGAATTCAAGATAGAATTTGGCGACGTCGACCATGCAGTTGTCTTCGTCCATGACGATCGCGCCACCGCTCCCCATCATCGAGCCTTTCGCGATGAGGTTGTCGAAGTCGATCGGGGTATCGAGCTCGGAAAGAGTGAGACACCCTCCGCTCGGGCCGCCCGTCTGGATGGCTTGGAAACGCTTGCCGTTCGGGATTCCGCCCCCGATATCGAAAACGAGTTCCCTCACGCTTGTGCCCATCGGCACTTCCACAAGCCCGACGTTTTTGACTTTCCCGCCGAGAGCGAACACTTTGGTGCCCTTTGAGCTCGCGGTTCCGATTTTCTTAAATTCGGATGCCCCAACCCGCATGATATAAGGGATGTTTGCGAGGGTTTCGACGTTATTGATGATGGTGGGCTTGCCCCATAATCCCTTGATGGCTGGGAAAGGAGGGCGAGGGCGAGGCATGCCGCGCTTTCCTTCGATCGAATTGAGGAGAGCCGTCTCTTCTCCGCAGACAAAAGCCCCAGCCCCGTATCTGATGTGGCAATCGAAAGAGAAGGAGCTCCCTAAGATGTTTTTGCCTAATAGCCCGACTTCGCGGAGCTCATGGATGGCTTTCTCTAACCTATGACAAGCCACCGGGTATTCGGCCCTGATATAGAAGTAGCCGTTTTCCGCCCCGATTGCGTAGCCTGCGATCATCATGCCTTCGATGACGGCGACTGGGTTCCCTTCGAGGATCGAGCGGTCCATGAAAGCGCCTGGATCGCCTTCATCGCCATTGCAGACGACGTATTTGACTTCGCTATCTTGATCGTAAGCGAATGACCATTTCTTGCCAGTCGGGAAGCCTCCGCCTCCGCGGCCGCGAAGCCCTGATTCGCTGATTTCCTCAACCACCGCTTTCCTGCCTTTATGGAGAGCGTTGATGAATCCTTCAAAGGCTTGATAGCCAAAAGCCTCGTCGAGGTTTTCCGGGTTAATGGTGCCGCAGCCATGAAGAGCGATGCGGAGCTGCTTTTTGTAGAAAGTGATATCGTCTTGGCGCTCCACTTTCTTGTTCACTATCGGATCGAGATAAAGAAGATCGTCGATGCATTTCCCGCCGATGATGTCTTCTTCGATGATGCGCTCGCAGTCGGAGACCTTCACCGCGTGATAGAGCCTATCTTCCGGGTATATCTTCACAAATGGCCCTTGGGAGCAGAAACCGAAGCAGCCCACGATATTGACCGTGACTTTGCTCTCGAGCTTCTTTTCCTTGATGAGCGATTCGAAGCGCTTGATGATCATTTCGCTGTCGCTAGAAAGGCAGCCCGTTCCGCCGCAGACGACAATGTGCCTTTTTCCGTCTTTCCCCGAGAATTTCTTCTCCAAGCAAGATGAGCAAGAAGAGAGGCGCTTGCCTAATTCCTCTTCGTTTTTGATTTTCTCAATAGCCATCTTTACGCTCCTTCCTTGTCTTTCTTGCGGTATTCATCGATGATGGTCTTCACCTCCGAAAGGCTCACTTTCGGATAGACCTTCCCGTTCACCGATAAAGCTGGTGCGATTCCGCACGCCCCGATGCAGCGGAGGGCGTCGAGAGTGAAGCAGCCATCTTCCGTCGTTTGCCCTGGATTTATGCCGAGGAGTTCAGAGAATTTGTCGATGATGTTTTGGCCGCCTTTCACGTAACATGCCGTTCCTAGGCACACCCCTATCACGTATCTTCCTTTCGGCGTCAAGCTGAAGAAAGAATAGAAGGTCACTACCCCATATATCTCGCTCACCGGTATTGAGAGCTCATTTGAGATTATTTCCTGCACTTCAAGCGGGATATAGCCATATTCCTTTTGGGTCTCTGAAAGGACGAGCATCAAAGGCGAGGGCTCGTTTTTGTATTTCGCGCAGATATTCTTAATGATATCCACGGCCTCTTTTCGTAGGTGCATGTTGACCTCCTTATATGCAAAGCGATTAAAGCATTATAAGGGGATTTTCGCCGAAATCATACAATTTCGGTGTATTTATACCGATATATCGATTATTTAATCAGGTAGTCAAAACTAACTAGTCATCGACATTTTTCGTCTTTCCGCTCTTCTTTCATATGCATCTATGAGCTTTTTGGGCGGAAGCCATAAGTTTCCTTTTGCGCTTAAAACCACGTGTTCAAGACTCTATGAGCGAAGATAAACAAGCATCGGTAGATAGCCTAGGCCAACGA
>CAVHTL010000088.1:0-4644 GCA_963638955.1 bacterium | reverse complement strand
GTATACGCATAAGAATGTCCCTGATGGACCAGTCCATATCGGTATCAGACCTGAGGGGTTCCTTATGGCCGATGAATGCCCGGAAAACAAAAAGACCCTCACGCTCAATTGCGAGCAAGTCATAACCCAAGGCCGCGATTTGTCGCTTGTCTGCTCCTCGCCTTATTTTGAGGGCGATAAGCTCAAGATCATCATCGACAGCGACATTGAAGCCACCACTGGTCCAATCAAATTCGGCTTGCGCCCGAACAAAGTCTATGTCTTCGACGAAAAAAGCGAGGAAAGGATTTACCTCTAAAGCCATATGGACCGCAAAAACAACTGGAAAGCTTGGCTATATCTCGCCCCTGTCCTCATTCTCATGGGCGTTTTCACCTTCTTCCCGCTCATCAACACAATCGTCATCTCTTTCTTAAAGGACTATAACGTCACCACTGGCGTGAGCAAAGGATTCACCTTTGCCAATTACGGCGTTGTCTTGGGTCTAGTCGAGCGAAACCCTGGTTCAGGCGTATTCGATAAAACCTTCCTTTCTTTCACTGGGCCAAGCGCATTGACGAATACGCTTTTGATTACCTTTGTGACTGTCCCCATTTCGGTCATCATCGCTTTGGCTATCGCTATAGCCATCAACAATATCAAGGTGCTTCAAAAATTCTTCCAGACCGTTTTTTTCATGCCGTATGTCACGAACGTCATCGCCGTCGGCATGGTCTTTTCGGTTGTCTTTCAGCCATCTGGCGTCTTCAACAGAATATTCAACTGCACCATCAACTGGATTGGTGTCGGGGCCGATTATTGGACTTGCATGTTTGTCTTGTGTCTCTACATCATCTGGTCCGCTTTGCCCTACAAGATACTTATTTTCTTAAGCGGGCTTCAAGGCATTGATAAGCAGTATTATGATGCGGCGAAAATTGATGCTTCCCCGCGCTGGAAAACTAATCTTAAGATCACAGTACCTCTATTATCTCCGCAAATCCTTTATATAACGGTCACTTCTTTCATTGGAGCGTTTAAGGAATATAACGCGATTATTGGCTTATTTAATCGCAATTACACTTCTTCCGCGAACGTTCCGGATTTATACACCGTCGTTTATTACATCTACGACAAAATCGATGGGAACAACTTCGCAACGCAGACGCAATATGCCTCTGCCGCTGCCGTCATTCTCTTCTTGATTATCATGTTATTCACATTCATTCAAATGAGAGTCAGCAAGAAAAGGGTGGTGTACTGATTATGGAACAAGTAAATCAAATAACCACATCGCTCAATTTGGTCGTGCCTCATAAGGAAGCGGACATCGAAAAGACGAAGGAAAGAGACAACGCTATCCGCATTATCGGCCTAGTCTTTACTTATCTCTTTTTGGGCATTGCCGCTGTTATCGTTATTTTCCCTTTCTATTACATGATTGTCGCAAGCGGCATGCTCGAAGAAGACGTCATCAATGGTTCGCTTGTCCCGATTCAAGGGTCTTTCTTTGAGAATCTTGCTTATAACTACACCGAAACCTTGGCTAGATTCTCTTATCTCAAGTATGTCGGCAATACATTGGTTGTCGCTATCTCCACCACATGCCTTCAGCTTTTGGTCACCATTTTGTCGGCCTTTGCCTTCGCTAGGCTCTCATTCCGCGGACGCGATTTGCTCTTCAGCGCTTTCCTCGCGACTATGATGATCCCGGGTGAGATGATGGTCATCACCAATTACATTACGATGGGAAACCTCGGTTTAAGCGGCGGGAGCCAAACGCGAATCCAGGCATATCTAGCGATGATACTTCCGTTTATCTCAAGCGTCTTCTATATCTATTTGCTCCGCCAGAATTTCAAGCAGATACCGAACGAGTTATATCTTGCGGCCAAAGTCGACGGGAAAAGCGACTGGGAATATCTTTGGAAAGTCATGGTTCCGCTCGCTTCGCCAACTTTGATAACCGTCGCCATTTTAGCCATTATCGGCTCTTGGAATGCCTACGTTTGGCCAAAACTCATCGTCAGCGCATCCAGCAACAATATGGATTATTGGCTTATCTCGGTCGCAGTCAGAGGCGAGGCTCTCGCCTTGGAAGACTCTCTTGGGGTGAAAGTCACCCAATATTCGTGGCAAATGTGCGCCTCGGTGCTCACAGTCGTGCCGCTTCTAATTTTGTTCATCGCCTTCCGCAAATACATCATGCGTGGCACTGGCAGAGCCGGCTTGAAAGGCTAAGGAAGATGATGATAAATAACTTCTAAAGGAGGAAAAAATGAAGTTAGTCAAAAAACAAGCGCTTCTATTAACGCTTCTAGCATCAGCAGCTGGCATTTTGGCCGGATGCAACAACAGCAGCGACAGTGAAAGCAGCGTTACGAAGATCGTCCCAGTCGAACCGACTGAGAAAGTTACTGTCAAATGGTGGAACAATTATCAAGTTCCGGATGATCCAACCGATGAAAGCACCAGGACAAAGAGCACATACACCGAGTACTGGTTCGCGACCGATTTGATCAAAGCATTTGAGACTGCTCATCCAAACATCGACATCGAAATGTCCTATAAAGGAAGCTACAGCGAAATCGTAACTGCCACAAGCACCGCTTTAGGAACCGGCGATCAGCCAAACTTCGTCTCTTGCTACGGCGATTCGGTCGCAGTCTTCCGTAACGCCAACGAAAGCGCCGTCCTCGATATGAGCGGATACGCCCAAAATCTTCTTGAGGATAGCGATTTCAACCAAAACTACCTCTCGATCGAAAAAGGCATGTATGGCAGCAAATTCTATTCTCTTCCATATAGCAAATCGGGTGAAACCCTCGTTGTGAATCAAAGCATGTTCGATAAAGAGGGCGAAGGAAAGGCCGGGAGCGACACGAAAGCCTATACCGCGCCAGTCGCCGCCACGAGCAAAAAAGCCTACACGATGCCAGAGAACATCTACGATCTCATGGATCTTGCCCGCACCATCAAAGCCGATTTCCCAGATACCTATGCGAATCAAAAAGACGCAGATGGCTATTTCACCGCCGTTCCTTTCTGCTGGGATAGCGCAGAGAATATGTTCATCAGCGCTTTAAAAAACAGCGACATCGATTACACCGATGGAACCAAAGACACCGCTGTTGGCCGCGTTTTGTTCAACAATCAAAAAGCCAAAGACCTCATGGTTCAAATCAAAAAATGGAACAATGAAGGACTCTTCTGCACTCAAAGCCAGCTTCCTATCACCAATGCCGCCAAAGGATATCACCAATATTCTTCCAACATGGTTGTTGCCGGCAGCATCGCGATGTGCGTTTCTTCCACCGCTGGCGCCCGTTACTTTGCAACGGACGGCGGATTCAAAGCGAGTTTCAATCATCCAGTGAGCTGGAAAGAGAATGGCAAAGCCAAAGACGCTTACGTCATCTCTCAAGGCCCGTCTCTTTGCTTCTTTGACAAAGGCAAAACCGCAAATGACGCAGCCTTCATCTTCTATCAGTATCTAACTGCCGCCGAGAACACTGGCAATTTAGCGGCTGCCACCTCCTATTTCCCACTCCGTGAAAAAGGATATGAGAACACAACCATCAGCTCGGCCATCAGCGCTTATTCAACCGTCACAGCCGATAACGTTTACAAAGAAAAGACTACTGCTTATACCGGCGGTGTCTTGTCTTTGAACAAAACCTACACTTCCAATGGCAATTACTTCCTTTCCCCAGTCTTTGCCGAAAGCAGTGCCACCCGCACCGCCGTCGGAAGCCTTGTCGCCGAAATTCTCGATAACAAAACCGCGACAACGGATGATGAAATAGTTGCCGCCGTCAATACGGCTTTCACCAACGCCTATAACAAGATCATGGCTTAATTAACCTTATGAAACGCTGCATTTATTGTGGAAGCAAAATCGAAGAAAATGAGCCAATATGCCCAAACTGCGGCAAAGGCATGAATCCTACTTCTATGTCTGAAGAGGATGTTCATTTTGCTCGTCAGCACGCATATGGCGAAGTTAGCAAAAGCGAGAACAAAAAAGATAGCGCTTTGACTTTTTATGTCATCGGCGGAATCCTTCTGGTTCTCGGAATCATCTTCTTTGTCCTTTCCTTCCGCTTCAATACGGCAAAAATAAGGGTATTCAGGCCTGCATCAGTCGAATTCGTCGTTTCAATGATTCTCTTGACTACATCGCTCTCTCTTCTTGCGATAGCGACGTTCCGCATCGTAAAAGCCCTCAAAGGGATTAATTTCTACAAAGGCGTGATAAAAGAATTGAACGGCAAATAAAGACGTTCCTTAAAGGAGCCGGTCGCAAGATTGGCTCCTTTTCTTTGTGATAAAATACCGCAATGGATCAATATCTATCATCTCACATCAACGATTTGCTCAATAACTGCAAGAGGAGGAATACGCCGCAATATTCCTTCTTTTTGACGCGCGAGGAACAAGAAGCGGTTTCTTCAATTGTTTCTAAAGCAAAAGGACTTTCTTGCTGCTTTCTCCCAGAAGGAAGGAATGAACGCAAAATATTCTTTGTCTATCCTTTTTATTTGGAAGAGGAGGAGGCTTTCTCCTCTCTCCCTTTATCACTCCTCCTCATTCGCCCAAAAAGCGAGAAATTCGCTTCTTCCATCACTCATCGCGACGTGCTCGGGGCTTTGATGAATCTAGGAA
>CAVHTL010000087.1:0-4659 GCA_963638955.1 bacterium | reverse complement strand
CCTTTGAGGCGTATAGGTCATAGTTTCCAAGGAGGAGATCGCTATAAAAAGCGATATAGGAGGTGTTGTTGTGATACTTCCTCCTATCGTGACGATAGGGATTGTTGAGGAGGTCAAGAGAAAGCAAATCATCATATGAGATGCCGACGATATCCTCAAAGCGCTTCTTGTCGAGCTTGCGCGATGAGGTCGGCCTTCCGCAGTTAGCCTCAGCGGCAACATATAAAGAAGGAAGAACGCTGAAAATGGAAGCGGGGATTCCGAAATCGCCCCAGACGGTCACCATATATTTGTCGATGCCGTATTTTCCAACCGCCTCGATTTGGCTCACGAGGCGAGGCAAAGAATAGTCGTTATTAGCCACATACCCCGTATGCTTCCAAGCGCATCCCGCGAAGCCGATTCTCTCGGCATGCTCTTCCATCTCCTCGATTTTCTTATTGATGAGCGCTTTATCGACCGATTCATAGTCCCACTGCCAGACCAGCGTCCCTTCAGGGAGTTCTTTTTTGATGTCGGCAGTGGATATTTCAGTGCACTTGCTGTCGAGCAGCATATCGCCCCAAATCTCGATCTCAAAGCCGTATTTCTTCGCGATCTTCACCACTTCCTTGAGGTATTCAAGCAGTAGCCTTTTCTTGTCGACGAGCCCATGCTCCTCAAGGTATTTCCCTAAGCCGAGTCCAAAGGTCTCGTCCATTCCGACGTGGATAGTCCTGCCCAAAAAAGATTCGGACATGCTTTTCATCATCGCTTCCACGAGGGCATACGATTGCGGGTTTCCGACCTCGAGAATCGAGCGAGTATCCATAAAGGGGCGAAATGACTCGTGACGCCAGATGAACTCAAGATGCCCAAGCACTTGGATGGCCGGAATCACCTTCACGCCTCTAACTTTTGCGTAAGATTCTATTTCGAGCAGCTCTTTTTTCGAATAGCTTCCGCGATGATAGTTGAAATAAGGATATTCCTCGATTTTGTAGGCATCGGTGAGGCCAATATAGAATTCGTCGTAGCCAAACGCGCTTATGTAGTCGATGAATTTCTTGATCGAGTCAACTGTTGGGGCGCAGCCTGAAGAGCATTCCAAATAAGTCGACAAGTGTTTCACGCGGTTCATTCTAATTACCTTCCATCACGTAATTCAGCAAGTCGTCGAAATTGACCGTGGCCAGGGCGATATGCGTATCGGCGCAGCCGTAATAAATATAGAGAATGCCGTCTTTGACCACCGTTCCAGTTGGGAAAACGCAGCCATTGTAGATACCTTCAAGCTCAAATGGCGCATCAGGCTCCATGATCCATTTGTTTGTTTTGGCGACGATTTTGCTCGGATCGTCCTTGTCCAAAATGCAAGCCCCAACCCTATATACGCCTTTTTTGTCGACGCCATGGAAAAGAAAGAACCAGCCATATTTGGTTTCGATGGGCGGAGTGCCAGCCCCAATGCGCTCAGTCTGCCATTCATTCTCCCCGGTGAAGAGAAGCTTAGGAGAGGAGAAAGAGAGCAAATCATTTCCGCTCGAAATCCAGATGCTTGGGATTTTCGCTTCTGGTGCGTCTACAAATTTCGGTCGCGAGATCATGTAGTAACGCCCGTTGATTTTCCGCGGGAAAAGAAGTACATCTCGATCATCGACATCAGGCTCAGTCAATCGCCCTAGACGCTGCCAATTGATCAAATCGAGCGAAGAGGCCAAATAGGTGATGGTGATATTGCTTTTTGCAAAGAAGGGCATATCGTCCGTATGGACGTCTTTATCGGTCAGATATATCGGCGGAAACGGCCAATCCGGGAGCCAATATGGCCCTGGGGCGTAGCAGCGGGCGGCATAGGTCATAAAATAGGTTTTCCCTATCTTCACGATGCGCGGATCTTCCACGCACCCCCCATCCGGTTGCCCGTTGACGGGCGAAAAAACCGGATTCCCCTCGTAACGGGTGAAATGGATTCCGTCATCGCTAGAGGCCAAACCGAATCTGATAACGTGAGCCATGTCATTCCCGGCCGCCCGATACACCATCATGAATTTTTGGCGCTCCTCGTCAAAAACGACAGCAGGGTTAAGCACGCATTTGCTCTCGAATTCGCTCTCGGAAAGAGGGGATAAAATCGGATTCCCCTCGTATTTAGTTATTTTCATACTTTTTTCCTCCTCTTTGATTTTGTCGTTACTTGATGCGCTTCCCTGACTCCGCTTCGAAGAAATAAAGCGCATCCTTGTTGAAGGCGATTTTTACATGGTCATGCGTCTTGATATCGGCTTTGCTCGATGTCTTGACGATGAGTTTCTGCTCGTTGACATAAGTGTAAATGAGTAGTTCATACCCAAGCATTTCGGCGAAATCGCAATCAAGGCTCAAGGCATTCGAGGGAGAGGAATTGTTGTGATCGCCTTTGAGGTAAATTGCTTCTGGCCGCGCGCCGAGGAGGAGTTTCTCGCCCTCTCTTCCCTCAAGGAGTTTCTTGTCGCTTTCTCCGATTTCTATCGCGATTTCCTTTTCCCCTTCCACTAAGAACTTCCCGTCTTTGTAATGGCCCGCGAGGAAATTCATGGCTGGGCTTCCGATGAATCCGGCGACGAAGACGTTCATCGGATCGTTATATACCTCTTTCGGCGTGCCGATCTGCTGGACGTAGCCGTCTTTCATGATGACGATCCTATTCGCCATCGTCATCGCCTCGGTCTGGTCATGGGTGACATAAATCGTCGTCGCGCCGACCGACTCATGGATTTTCGAGATTTCGTTGCGCATCTGAACGCGGAGTTTGGCATCGAGGTTGCTTAAAGGCTCGTCCATGAGGAAGACCTTTGGGTGACGGACGATGGCTCTACCTAAGGCAACGCGCTGACGCTGACCGCCGCTTAAGGCAGCTGGCTTGCGGAGCAGATATTTGCTTAATCCGAGCGTTTTGGCGGTTTTATACACTTCCAAAGCGATTTCGTAAGAGGTGTGCTTCCGCAACTCATCGAGCGGCACATCGGTATTTTTGAAGTAATCGAGTTTCTTCTCGGTTTCTTCGATTTGCCATTTTTTCTGCGAGATTGATTCCTTCAAAATGGCAATATGGGCCTTTCTTTGCTCATTTGTCTTAATCGCCTTTTCTTTTTTCTTTTCATCATATGCAGCGATTTTTTTATCCGCTGCTTCCGACTGCTTTTCGAGTCTGGCGATCTTCTTTTCGGCAAGGATTATCTCATAATGGAGAAGCTCATCGAGTTTGGTGAGTTCTTTGATGTCGATTTCGCTCTTTCCCACTTTTCTCACGAGTTTGCCTTTGATTTCGTCCTCGTTTTTGAAAATCGTCTCGAAAATGGCATCGCGCTTTTCGATGAGCTCGAGCGGCTCGTTTTTCTTTTTGATTGCCCGATTCAGCTTTTTGGCTTCCATATAGAGCTTGTGATTGCCCTCACGAACGGCCTTCACTTCTTCGTTCTCTTCGTATAGAGGCATTCTGACTTTCCTGATTTTGAGAGCGAAAGCCATGTTGTTGTATACGCTCATATGGGGGTAAAGGGCATAGGTCTGGAAGACCATCGCGATATTCCTGTCTTTCGGAACGACGTTATTGACGTAAACCCCGTCAATGAAAAGCTGGCCTGAGGTTATGTCTTCCAAACCTGCGACCATGCGAAGCGTGGTGCTCTTCCCGCATCCCGACGGGCCGACGAAAACGATGAATTCCTTGTCTTTCACTTCGAGATTGAAATCGAAAACGGCTTGCACGTGATTGTCGTAGATCTTGTTGATGTTCTTGAATGATAAAGTTGCCATTAGTGTTCTTTCTCCTTTTCCTCAATGGTATCTATTTTCGTATATAAACCCTTTAGGTAAACCGAAGGGTAATACTCCTTGTTGATGGCTTTATCGAAGAGCGATAAAGCGAATGAATGAAAGGCCAATATGTAAATAGGGAGCAGCAAAATGATCGCGGATAAGAAGGCAAGAGCCGTAAAGAGAGGATAAACGATCAAGCTGAGCAAGCTGAAAGCGTAAACGAAAAGCAGAAACGGGATGAGACGTAAATAGGAGCTGAGGGTGAAACGTATGCTGTTGTTCAAGGATTTGAGGAAAGGCAATTCATAATAAAGGGCCTGCGAAAGCGAAAAGAGGAATATCGGGACAAGAAAGGCGTAGAAAAAGCCGATCGTCAAGCCAGAGAGCACGCTGAAAGCCCCATTGTCGGCGCTCGCAGCGCTCCATAAAGTCGAGGTATAGCTCATAAGGAAATAGGAAAGACCCGCGAAGAAACCGACGAGCAAAAAAGGCTTCCAGTATTTTTTGATGCCTTTGAGGAAATCGCTCTTCAATATGACCCCTTCGCCATAGCTTAAGCATCTATAGACGTAGGAAACGCCGGATAAAGCGAGTGAGAAAACCATAAAGCAGACGATATTGATGGCGAGGAAAATATTGTGGATTGTCCTCATCGCGGCAGCTACCGCTAGAGTTATTTCCTCCTCGCTCTTCCCTTCTAGAAGCAATGAGGCCTTTATCGCTTCGGCGCTTCCATTCATATATCCGGCTTCGCCGATCAAGGAGACAACAAACGGCAAGAAGAAGAGAGCCATGAGCAAACCTAGAAGCAGAAGCGTTCGCCATTCGTTTTTGAGAATATCGAAAAACTGCTTTCTGCGCGTGTCTGGGAGCTGCTCC
>CAVHTL010000086.1:0-4859 GCA_963638955.1 bacterium | reverse complement strand
GATTAAGTGATTCGGCCCCACCTTGAGGCAAATAAGCCATCTTTTCTTGAAGTATCCTTTTGGCGGATCTCGTCTTATTTAAAATCTCTACGCCATCAATATATATCTTGCCCGTCGCAAAGCAGTTGTCCGGGAGAGAGGAAGTTATGGCATTCAAGATCATGCTTTTGCCGCTCCCCGATTCTCCAAGAAGAGCGAGGCGCTCTCCTTCGAAAAGAGAAAAAGAGACATTGCTTACGATTCTTTCGCATGAATGCATGAAGTAGCCGTAGATGTTCAATCCTTCGACATCGAGCAAAGCATTAGGCATAGGCAAGTTTTTAACATGCGTCTTAAGGCGATTCAAGTTAAAAATGGCATATATTTACGTTTCTTTTTATTTTTATAGAACAAATAAAGACATATTGTTTTGCTAATTAAATTTAGCAGTACATGATGTCTTAACAAGGAAACACGTTGTTTGATATAATCGGCTCTGAGGTAAATATCGTGAACAAGAAAATAACCCAGACAAGCGAAAAGATATACAATGCCTTTGCGGAAGCTTTGCTCGAGAAAGAATACGGTGAACTCACCATCCAAGACGTGCTCGACAAATGCGGCGTCGCCAGGAGCACGTTCTATTCTCACTACAAAACGAAGGACGATTTGCTGAAGTCGATCTGCACCTCTATCTTCGGTCATGTTTTCTCTCATAGCGTCGAAGAGGAAAAGAGCCACGATTTCTCCAAATCATCCATTTTCGATTACAAGCATTTCATAACCCATATCTTCTATCACCTGCATGATGATAAGAACTTGGTTCACGCGATTCTCCTTTCGCAGAGCAAAAACATCTTTTTGTCGTATCTAAGAAATGGACTTCAGGAATTCGCGACCGCTTGCGTCGACAACAACTTCGTCCCCCAGAAGAATCTTCCCAAAGAGCTGAAGGTAAATTCCATCATCGAGAATTTCGTTCTCATCGTCGAATATTGGGACCACACCGATTTTCAAAATACGCCGGAAAGCTTGACCGAATACTTCCTATTGATGAATGAGTAGCGGCATATAACGCCTATTTTGTAAATTAAACGCGGTTTTGCGGCGTTTTTAGCAATTAATAAAGTCGGTCGCGTTTCGCGAATGTAGGCCAAATAAAGAAAATGGCCCCCCGATGTTATTGTCCTTGAGAAAGGAGAAGCGGGCATGAGCATTGCGCCAGACAAAACGACCATTTTCGACGGTTTACTTCTCGATTCCTCTCGGCGATATATGCGATATTTGCTAGAGACTTAAAAGGACAAAGAAAGGCAGCGAATAGATGTCTCCGCAATAGGTAAACGCTCAAGGATGCCATTGAATCGCTACAGGCTAGAGAGCCTACGATAAAGCCATCGGACGTTACGGGAGTGGCCTAGAGCAAACAAACGCTACCGGAATCGTCTCTGTCATATCCTTGCCTTCGGTGCGTAAGTTTCTTCTCTCCGCGTCTACTTTTGGCTTACCAGTACAAAAGTCTCCAATATTATTTCGACTTTATAAGGCCAGTAGTTCGCTGTGGCATTTTTGCTGTATCGAGATTGGGCTTTGAGGAATTTTCACACAAAATACAAACAAGAAAACGAAGCGTTATTTCAGCTTTGCTGGCATCTCTTTTATGACGCCCATTTTAAGGAGACGTTTGAAGATGCGTCTGCTCTTTCGCTTGTCTTTTTCGGAAGGATATAAGGTAGGCAAATCTTGTCCTTGTTTTTTATCAAGTATCGCTTCCTCTAGCATGATTTCCATCTGATCGACTTGCTTAGACAAAGCAAAGCTCGTTGCGTATTCAATATAACGCTTGCTCAAATCCTTTTTCTCTTCCGGATGTTCGATAAACCAATCAATTTTCTCAGCGAGATCTTTTGAATTACCATGTTTAAACAAGCAGTGTTCATTATCAAGCGAGAAGCGATTGGTGGCCGATAATCTCGCATCGCTTATAAGAGGGACGGCGCCGCAAGCGAAAGCCTCGATGCAGCCTATGCCCTCGCTTTCGAAATCGGAAGCGTGGACATACAAATCGCTATAATTCAACAAGTCGCGAAGATCGCTTTGCGAAAAGAAAGAGATGACAGGCTCATTCTTGAGCCCGACTTTCGCCGATAATTTCTTAAGGTAACGGAGCGTAGGGCCTTGTCCTGCCAAAACGAGTTGGATTCTCTCGTTGTATTTGCTTTTGGCGATGGCTTTGATGATGAGATCTTGCCTCTTCTCGTCGGCAAGGCGGCCCGTCATCGTGATAATGAATTTATCATTGTATTTCTCGGGCCGATTGACCTCGATTGGATAGAAAAAGGAAGAGATGCCGTTGCTGATGGCCCAGGTTTTGTTGCGCGAATAATGGTGTTTCGCTAGCTCATCGGCCGTCATTTGGCTCGGGCAATGGACATGGCGAATCTGATCATACATGTATTTTCTGAAACCGAGATAAAGGCAATTGTTGATGAAACTCAATTTGCCCATATGGATGGCACTTGTGATATTCTGCGGCTGAAGATGAAAAGCACCCGTAACCGGGATATCGAGGCTTTCGGCGATGAGTCGGGCCGTATTTTCCATCTTGAAAGGCAAGAAAAGATGCACAACATCCGCCGCTTTCACCGCTTCATAGATCTTATCGACCTCTGAGCAAGGGAACATGAATCCCTCTTTTTCGATGAGGCCCTGAAAAACAGGAAAATGATAATGTTTTAGGCCAACATAATCTTTGTGTTTCTTGCCGTCATCGTTTTCTGCACCCAAAAGAATGACTTGATGCCCCCTTTTGCGGAGTTCCTCGGCAAAACGAAGACACGTGGCCCCGGTGCCATTGTTGACGATGTTGGCGCAATCTAAAGCAAAGACGATTTTCATAAATTTTCTCGTGGCGTTATTTTACATAACGTCATCGAATTGTGGTACTACTAGCCTTCTTTAAAAGATAGAGTCGTTTCTCCATATCGGAGAATTCGTGGTTCCATCAACGCTATTCGTAATCGAATATGATATTCCCATCAGTATAAGACACTCTTGCCTTCGCTCCCGTCAAAATCGGCATTGAAGGAGGGATGTGACCTAAATCAACGTCCATTAAGATAGGCTTACCCAAAGAAGAAAGCATATCGGTAACGGCGTTATATTTGTTCACGCCCATTATCTCATCATTTCGGCATAGATGCCTTCCCATGATAAAACCGGAAGCAGAGCCAAACCAGCCTGCCTCCCTTAGTTCGAATAAGCCGCGTCTTATTGATAGAGGCGAGAGATCGCAAGCTTCCAAAAACCAGATTATTTTTTCGTCTCTATGTTTTTCGATGTATTCCTTCACCTTATCAAAGCGTGTCCCACAGATATTAAGCAGGCAGTCCAAACACCCTCCTAGCGTTATTCCTTCAAAAGGCGCTTCATAACCATAAGGAACAATCGTTTTCTTTTGCGTCAATCTATATGTCCAAAGCGGTTTAAGCGGGTTTTGCCGGGTTATTGAATACTTATCGTATCCTTCAAAATGCTTTTCGCCCTTCAGCATCCTCATGGCGTCAAGTTCGCTTAAACGCCATTTCTTCATGAAGAACTGCGGGGCGCACGGTCCATATATCGTCACCAGGTCAGAAAGGGTGGCCAAAGTGAAAGTGAGATTGGTGTTATCGGAAAAGCCCATGAACCATTTTGGCTCGAGCCTTTTGATCTCCTCAAAGTCGATATGGGGCAAAATCTCGTTCATTGTCTCTCCACCCCCGACCGAGAGAATAAGAGAGGCATCGCTTTTAAAGGCATTCATGATCTCTTTCCCACGTATTTCTGCCGGTGCGCTAGAAGCAAGGCCGCTCTCCAAATGGACGCACTCCCCTTCTTTTAAAGAAAAGCCATGCTTTTTGAACTGCTTTATCGCCTCATTGTTCCTGCTTAGATACGGCTCAGTCGTTACTCCGAAAGAAGGTGCGACGAGTTCAATGATGTCTCCGTCTTTCAAATATGGGGCTTGCTTCATTCTTCCTCTCCTAATTTTGCAAAAGCCTCTTTCCGGCTTTCTTCGTAATTCGATAATTCTTTGACTACCTCGCTAGCGATTATTAAACCAGCCACGCTCGGGACAAAAGCGGATGATCCCGGAATGTCTTTTTTTCGTTGCTCCCCTGGTACGACTTTTTTCCTTATCGGGCGAAGAATCTCTTCTTCGCTATAAACGACTTTGAGCGATTTTACTCCTCTTTTGCGGAGTTCTCGCCTCATCACTTTGCTTAAAGGGTCCATCGATGTATTGTAAATATCGGCAATTCTCAATTTTGTTGGATTGATTCTATTTCCGCATCCCATCGAAGAGATGATCGGTATATCAAGTTCTTTCGCCTTTACGATGATATCGATCTTCGCGCTCACTGTATCAATGGCGTCGACGATATAGTCGTAGTCCTTAAAATCGATATCGCCAGGATCGGAAGGCAAATAGAAATGATTGTGCTTCTTAACTAGGCAATCAGAATTTATGGAAAGGATTCTTTTTTCCGCTGCATCCACTTTGCTTTCGCCAATAGAAGAAGATGTTGCCAACAATTGCCGATTAAGATTGCTTTCAGCGAAAACATCGGCATCGATTACGTCTATGGCCCCCACTGCGCTTCTTGCTAAAGCTTCAACGGCGTATCCGCCAACCCCACCAACGCCAAAAACAGCAACGCGCTTATTTGAGAGCGTCTCTATGGCCTTCTCCCCAAGCAATAACTGAAGTCTCGCAAATCGTTCTTCCATCGTTAGTGATAATACCATAAATGAACATTCTGAGTCGTATCCGAACTTTCAATAGTGAAATCAACGGGTGATCAAAATGCGTAATCGCATAAATCAACTTGCATAGT
>CAVHTL010000085.1:0-4878 GCA_963638955.1 bacterium | reverse complement strand
CTGGGCCTATATCCCGCATCTTTTCTATACGCCTTTCTACGTCTATCAATACGCCACGAGCTTCACCGCCTCGATGCTCCTTTACGAGAACAAGAAAGCAGGGAAACCCGGGGCTTTTAATGCTTTCGTAAATCTATTGAGGAGCGGGGGAAGCGATTATCCGGTGAAGCTCGTAAAGAAAGCCGGGGTCGATCTTACGAAGAAAGAGACCTTCCTTTCGGTAAGCAAGCGTATGGAAGAGCTCGTCGATGAGCTAGAAAGGACTCTTTTCGATGACTAGCAAAGAAAAAGACAAAAAGATCTTCGAGGAGATATCTTCCTCAACCAAAGACCTCAATTCTTTTTTGGACGAGCACACCATTGAGGAAATAAAGAAAAACACGCTTCTACAAAAAGCCATTTGCTTCAGATTGCTCCACCTCGCCAGAGCCTATAAGAAGCTCGGCGGAAGATACGCGGAGCGCTTCGGGGAATTCAATGAGACCCTCAAAGGCTATATGAAGGAAATCGAGAGCAAAGCTTCATCCTTTGACCCGCTTTCTCTCATCGAAGATGCCAAGAAAGAGCTTCCAGCCATCCTTTCCCGGGTTGAGAAAATCAAAGAAAGCCTTTGATTTTTCTTGCTTAAAGAGAAAGAAAAGCGATAAATTTACTTCCTTGCTTCTAAGGGAGAGGTGCTTATATGATTGACGAGCTAAAGAATATCAACGCGGAAGTGTTCGATACATCCGATACGCTCGTCAATTTTTCTTCCTCGATTTTGAAGCATTTCGGCGTGAAACCGTTTCATTCCTCGATCTCCATGGTCGATGAGGCCTTGAAAGGGCATAAGAAGGTGGCCGTTTTTCTTTTCGACGGAGCAAGCGAATACAATCTCTCGCTTTATAGCAGAACGACGAAATTTATTTTCGAGCATAAACTCAAAACGATCCATTCGGTCAATCCCGCGACGACTGTAGCCTCCACAACCGCTTTTTTAAGCGCCAAATTCCCGCTTGAGACGGGGTATCTAGGCTGGAGTCTCAATTTCCCTTCATTCGGGCCAGTCGACGCTTTCTCTGGGATTGGCTCATACGATCGAATAGAGCACGGGGAAGAGCTTTTGCAGCGTTACGCACCGTATGAAAATATCGCCTCTTTGCTTTCAAAAGCCGGCGTAAAAGCGGAGCTTCACTTCCTTTACCCGGTGGAGAAAGAAGGGCCAAAGGATTTCAAGACGGCGCTTAAAAGCTATTCCTCTTTCTTTAAAGAGGGGGGCGAGTTCATGTATGGCTATTTCCCTGATCCAGACAAGACGATCCATCATCACGGCGTCAAAAGCCCTTGGACGTGGTGGAGAATGCGAGAAATCGTCGCCTTTTTGAAGAAATTCACTAGGCAAAACAAAGACGTGCTCGTTTTTGCTTTCGCAGATCACGGGCTAATCGACGTTAGGCATCGGTACTTGGATGAATGCGAGGAGATTTCCTCTTGCCTCCTTTACCCTATCTCCATCGATGCGCGCATCAGGACTTTTTTTGTGAAGGAGAGCGAAAAGAAGCGCTTCGAGAAGCTTTTCAAGGAGCGCTTCGGCTCCGATTTCTTTCTCTACACCAAAGAGGAAATATTATCTAGACCCTATTTCGGGGAAGGAGAGGCGAAAGAAGCCGCTCTCTCTTTCCTTGGCGATTATTTCGCCGTGGCGAAAGGAAATTGCGTCTTGGAGCAAAATAGAGAAAAAGGCAAGAAACCACTAAAAGCCCATCATAGCGGAATCAGCGTCGAGGAGAAAAACATCCTTCTCTCCGTGTATAACCGCTGACCTTTTTTGGTGGAAAAGCCCATTTGCTCTCTCTATAATATCAGGTGCCGAAGAAGTGGAGGGATTCGCCTCCTCTCTATCTTAGTGAGCTCGCGACAGTGAAAAAGAGCATAGGGAGAGCGAAGAGTCGCCATGGAGGCAGGTAGCAGGCCTTAACGCGCTTAAGAGAGCGGGACTTGGTCCCGAACTAAGGTGGTACCACGCTTCTTGCGCCCTTAGATATGGGCGTTTTTCTTTTTTTAGGAGGATAGTTATGCTCGATAAACACTACGACCACGCCAAAGTCGAGGAAGGCAAATACGAGAAGTGGGTCAAAGAAGGATATTTCACTGCCGGAGACCTTTCCAAAAAACCGTTTTCGATGGTGATCCCCCCTCCCAATGTGACGGGCAAACTCCATCTGGGCCACGTTATGGACACGATTCCAGACGATATCATCTGCCGTTACAAAAGGATGAAAGGCTATGACGTCCTTTGGGTCCCGGGGACTGATCACGCCGGTATCGCCACCCAAGCCAAAGTCGATGCTTTGCTCCAAAAAGAGGGCAAAAGCCGATACCAGATCGGGCGCGAGGCTTTCTTGGAGGAAGCCTGGAAATGGAAAAAGGAATACGCTTCCATCATCCACACCCAGTGGGCGAAGCTCGGCTTATCCGTCGACTATTCCCGTGAACGCTTCACGCTTGATGAAGGTCTAAGCAAAGCCGTCCTCCACGTTTTCGTCTCTTTGTACAATGAAGGGCTCATCTATCAAGGCGAGCGGATCATCAACTGGGATCCAGTGATGAAGACGGCCTTAAGCAATATCGAAGTCATCTATCAAGACGATCCAGGCGATTTCTTCTATTTTCTCTATGACGTCGTCGATAGCGAGAAGAAACTAGTGGTTGCCACCACGCGCCCTGAGACGATGTTTGGCGATACTGCGGTTTTCGTCAATCCGAAAGACGAGCGATACAAAGATCTCATCGGCAAAAAGTGCGTGAATCCCGCGAATGGGGAGCTTCTTCCGATCATGGCAGACGAATATGTCGATCTCTCCTTTGGGACTGGTGCGATGAAATGCACCCCAGCCCATGACCCTAACGATTTCCTTCTTGGCAAAAAATACGGATTCCCGTTCATAAAAGTGCTCGATGAAGAGGCGAAGATGAACGAGAAAGCCGGGAAATATCGCGGCATGGACCGTTACGAATGCCGGAAGGCGTTAGTCGAGGACATCAAGAAGTCAGGGCATTTAGAGAAAATCGAGAAGATGGTTCATAGCGTAGGCCACAGCGAGAGAAGCGGAGCGGTGGTCGAGCCGATGCTGAGCAAGCAGTGGTTCGTGAAGATGAAGCCGCTTGCAAAGCGGTTGCTCGATGAGCAAAAAGGGCCCAACAAAGTATCTTTCATCCCCAAGCGTTTCGAGAAAGTGCTCAATAGGTGGATGGAGAATGTCGACGATTGGTGCATCTCCCGTCAGCTTTGGTGGGGGCATAGGATCCCAGCATATTACTCAAAAGAGACGGGCGAACTGCTCGTGAGCGAAGAAGCGCCGAAAGACATCGAGAATTATCGTCAAGACGAAGACGTTTTGGATACGTGGTTCTCAAGCGGCTTATGGCCTTTCGCGACCTTGGGCTGGCCCGATACTAGCTCTTCTGATTACAAGCGCTACTTCCCAACCGATGTTCTCGTGACCGGATACGACATCATCTTCTTCTGGGTGAGCAGGATGATGTTCCAGTCCTATTTCTTCACGGACAAAGCCCCATTCAAAGAAGTGGTGATACACGGCCTTATCCGCGATGAGCAGGGGAGAAAGATGTCAAAGTCCCTAGGGAACGGCATCGATCCGATCGATGTGATCGACAAATACGGCGTTGACGCCCTCCGTTACTTCATCTCCACCAATAGCACCCCGGGCCTTGATATGCGCTACAGCGAGGCAAAGGTTGTCGCCGCAAGCAACTACCTCAACAAAATCTGGAACAGCTGCCGTTACGTCGAGATGGTGACGGGCGAAGATTTTGTTCCTGAGCCAATCGACAAAAAAGCCCTATCTACGCTTGATAAGGCGATACTCGACAAAGAGCAAAGAACGATAAAAGCAGTCACCGAGAAGATGGAGAAATACCAGTTCGGGCAAGCTTCAAGCATTCTCTACAATTTCGTGTATGACTCTTTCTGCTCCTCTTATTTGGAGATGAGCAAAGTCGCTCTCGCAAAGAGCGAAAAAGAGGCGAAAGTCACCAAAAACGTGCTCTATAAGATCATGAAGGACATCATTCTCATGATTAGCCCTTATGCCCCGTTTGTGAGCGAAGAGATGTATTTGTCTCTTCCAACCCATCTAGCGAGCATATGCTTAGAAAGCTATCCTAGCTACGATAAGAGCTTGCTTAACAAGAAAGATGCGGAGAAGGTCGACATTTTAGAGAGCATGATCCGCGACATCAGGAACTACAAGAGTGCCTCGTCCATCGCTCCGAATAAGCCTGTTCGTCTATCTTTATCACCCAGCGAGCCTTTCCCTGATGCCTCAAGCTTCCTAAAGCGCTTCAGCTTCGCAAGCGAAGTGAGAATAACTTCCTCCTCCCTCCAAGGCAGCGTCTATATTTACGATGGCTACACCATGAGCGTTGAAGAAGATATCGATAAAGACGCCCTCAAAGCGAAACTGCTTGATGAGAAGGAGCATCTCCTTTCCGAGATATCGCGCGGCGAGAAAATGCTAGGCAACGAGAACTTCGTCAAGAAGGCGCCAGCTGAGAAAGTGA
Source organism: bacterium (assembly GCA_963638955.1). GTDB lineage: Bacteria > Bacillota_I > Bacilli_A > RFN20 > CAG-826 > UBA4951. The sequence continues at coordinate 315 of CAVHTL010000085.1, read as the reverse complement.
AACTCGAGCAAGAGAAACTAGCGAAAAACAAAGCCAAGGCCTTGGAAGTCGAAGAACGGCTCAAAAATCTCTAATCATATTTGGAAAAACCTCCTTTCCCCTCCTAGAGATGGGTGAAGGAGGTTTTTTATGAACGGGAAACCACTATCGCTCGCCGAGAAGAGCGAAATCGCGCCAGGCGAGGCCATTACCTTGACCGCGGTTTTAGCCATAATGTCGGTCGCTATCATCGCCGTAGTCGTCTACCGCATAATAATAAAAAAAAAAGGCTCGCTCAAAGTACCGGGCGGCTGGGCTTTTACCTGGAATTAAGGA
>CAVHTL010000084.1:0-4890 GCA_963638955.1 bacterium | reverse complement strand
GAGTAAGACCCATGGAGGTAGCAACGCACTTTCCGTCTTTGATCGCGCACAAAGAGGCTCCAGACCCTAGGTGACAAGAGATGATGCGGGTATTGGGCTTATTGGAAAGGAAATCCTCATTGCCTTTGATCGCTAGATAGTTATGGCTCGTCCCGTGCGCCCCATAACGGCGGCAATCGTATTTCTCGCTTAACTCGTAAGGAATCGGGAAAAGGTAATCTTCTTCCTCCATCGTTTGGTGATAAGCCGTATCGAAAACGGCGATGGATAGAGCGTGAGGGAGAGCTTCCTTGAAAGCGTGGTAGCCGACTAGATGAGCCGGGGCGTGGAGAGGATCAAGAGGGATGAGTTTCGTGACTTTCTCTTCGGTATCGGCGTCGAAAACGGCGGATTTCGAGAAGTATTTTCCACCTTGCACCACGCGGTGCCCGACGACTTTGATTTCCTCTAAATCCTTGACGATGCCGTATTCTTTCAAAGCGTCGAGGACGAGAGATACGCCCACGGCATGATCTTTGATAGGCAGAATCCTCTTTATCTTCTCGCCGTTATATTTGAGTCCGAAGATGCCATCCTCGTGCCCGATTCTTTCAACATTCCCTGAGCAAATCACTTTCTCCTCTGGCATCGAATAGAGTTTGTACTTGAGCGATGAGCTGCCGGCATTGACGGCCATGCATTTGATCATTTTGTTAACCTCACTTTTTCAAAGACATATCTTAGACTAGTAACCTTCTTCCTTCAAAGGATTAAAGGGCCTAATTGAGGAAGAAAGAGAGGCAAATGGAGGAGAGCAAAAGAGGGAGGGGCGCGCAAAATTGCCTTTTCAAGGAAAAAGAAGAGGGCTATCCTACTCGTATATGGAAAACATAAACAAAGAGGGGAACGGCGCGCCCCTCAAATTAAACTATAAGCGCACGATGATCATCGGATTTGCCTTTTTTGGCATCCTTTTGCTCTGGCAAGTATACGACTCCTGGTGCCCGACTTTCCTCCAGGAACTCTTTATGGAGGCTCTTGGCGCCGATAGGACGGAAGACGTCCAGTATTTGGTGGGCATGGTGATGGCGATGGATAATCTCGCCGCCCTCATCTTGATGCCTATTTTCGGGCGCTTGAGCGATAAAACGCACACGAAACTAGGGAAACGCATGCCGTATATCCTCGGTGGCACTTTCGTCTGCGCCGTCGCTTTCCCTTTCATCCCTGTTTTGTATCATTACCATAACATGGCTGGCGTCATCTCCCTTATGGCGATCGTCGTCTCTTTCGCCATGATGTACCGCAACCCAGCCGTGGCCTTGATGCCTGATCTCACCCCAAAGCCGCTTCGCTCGAAAGCCAACGGCATCATCAATATCATGGGCTATATCGGCGGGGCTTTCGCAACCGTCGTCGGCCTCATCTTCGTTTTGACCGATTATCTAGGCAAAGGCACGAAAGAGACCTGGGCCAAAGGCAATATCTGGGCCATTGAAGCCCCCTTCCTCATCGCAAGCCTCCTCATGGTGCTTTCAGCCATCGTCTTATGCGTATGCATCCACGAGAACGAGCTCGAGGAGCAACTCGCCGATGAGCTTGAGCAAGGCGAGAAAGAGGCCGCCGTCATCGATTCGGTCGAGGACGATACCGAGAAACCGATGAGCAAGAGCAACAAGATCATGCTCCTTTTGATCCTTTTCGCCGAATTCTTCTGGTTTATGTCCGATAACGGGATCGGCACTTTCATGCTGAACTACTCGATCAGCCACCTCGGGGCGAGCAGCGCCTCCAATATGATCATGACGATCATCGGCGGGTTAGGCTCGGTCATCGGCTTTGCGATCGGGGGCATCATCGCCTCGAAAATCGGAAGGAAATGGACCGTCGTATCCGGCTTATCGCTCACTCTTTTCGGCCTCATTCTCTGGCTGATCCTCCAGAATGTGATAGGAAAAGGCAGCCTCAACGAGAGCACTGGCTATTACAGCTTTCCGCTTTACTTGTACGTTGTCTGGGGCCTTAAGGGCTTTGGGATGTCGCTTGTGCACATCAATAGCTTCCCGATGGTCGTGGAGCTTTGCTCGAAGAAGAAAATCGGCCAATTCACGGGTTACTACTACATGGCGAGCATGGGAGCGCAGACCGTCACCCCGATATTGCTCGGCTTATTGCTCCTCAATCCGTCTTTGGATTGGGGGTTCTTGCCGGTTTATGCCCTCATCGCCACCTCCATCGCTCTTGTTATTTTCCTCTTCGTGAAGAACGTCAAGAGCACGAAGACGACTTTCAAGAAAGGCCTTGAGGCTATCGGAGAAGACGATTAATCATGCCAGCCATCCTCACCCATTACGTTTTTGCTCTCGATATGTTGCCTCATTGCTACAAAGGGCACAAAGAGGCCATCTTCATCGGCACTCAAGGGCCAGATCCTTTCTTCTTCTACGGCCAAAGGCCATGGAAGAGAAGGAGCGATGATTATCTTTCAGTCGACGCTTTCGGCTCATATCTTCATCACACCGATATCGCGCCGATTTACGCGACGATGATGAAAATCGCAAGAGAAGACGAAGAAAACAAAGAGCTTTATTTCTCCTATATCCAGGGCTTATGGCTCCATTACTGCTTGGATAGGGAGTGCCACGCCTATATCTTCCCCGCAAGCGGGTTCAATGACAAAGACGAGAAGAGCAAGAAACGCTACAGCGTCTTGCATAGCTATTTCGAGACGATGATCGACTCTTTGATTAGCCATAAAGCGGGGGTATATACGACTCGCCCCCAGAAATATCTATCGATCAATGACGATGATTTACGGAAAATCAGCCTCTTGTGGCATAAAACCAACCAAGAGACGATCAAAGACCCATCCATAAAAGAGGACAGTTTCTATCTCTCGCTCAAGGATTATCAAGCCGTCATGAGGATGACCAATACCCCTCATCTAGGCTCGAAACTCGCGATGAATCTCCTCACTGGAAGAAAATCCCAGCCATCAGCGATGAATATCCCTTACCGTATCCCGAAGAAGCTGCTGTCAGTGGATTTCTTGAACGAAACCCATGCGTCTTGGCCCGATATGATAAGCGGAGGTGAGAGAAACGAATCCTTCGCTGAGCTCATGGGAAAGGCCAAAAACGATTTTCTTTCCCTTTTGCCGATCATCGAGCAAGGGAAAGAGGGAGCGGATGTGTCCTCATCGCTCCATTCCTTCGTCGGCGTGCTCTGCCACGATGGCTGCGATCCGAGTCTGGATAAACGTTATTCCTCCCCTAGATGGAGCAAGGACATGCTCCCGGAATAAGAGAGGCGTCTATAGCTAAAAAATAAGCGCATCACGCCAAAGCCCGACGCGGTGCGCTTTTGTCATATTGGACGTTTTGTATAGACGATAAAATCGATAGAGGAAGGAAAAGAACCATCTTTTATTTTATAATCGCGTGAGAAAGTCGCCTTTAATCGAGAAAAAGACAAGGTATTTTTCAACATTCTTTCTTTAATGGGCTGAGGGAATTATACTTAAAGCCATCAAAGAGGTTTTTCTTTATGGCATTCGGGACGCTCTATGACTATCTCATGGGTCAATCAATTCACGCCTACGAATATTTCGGCGCGCATTTCGGAACGAAGGAACTAGAAGGCAAAAACGGGAAAAAAGGAGCTACCATCAACGGTGTCTATTTCCGCCTTTACGCCCCTTTGGCCGACGATGTCTCGGTGATCGGGGAATGGAACGACTGGGATGTGAGCGCGAACAAAATGGAAAAAGTCGACGCTTCTGGCGTTTTTGAGGCTTTCGTGCCGGGTCTAGTGAATTACCAGTGCTACAAATTCCATTTTAGGAACGCGCGGGGGGAATACGTCGACAAAGCCGACCCTTTCGCTTTTTATAGCGAGATGCGCCCGCAGTCCTGTTCCCGCACCTTCGATATCAGGAACTTTATCTGGCACGATGAAGACTGGCTTAAAAGCAGAGACCGCAACTTCGATAAGCCGATGAGCATCTACGAGATGCATTTAGGCTCTTGGAAAGGGAAGATCGACGGACGCTTCATCTCTTATGAGGAAGTGGCGGATTACCTCATCCCTTATCTTAAGGAAACGGGATATACCCATGTGGAGATAATGCCGATCACCCAATACCCCTTCGACGGGTCATGGGGTTATCAAGCCACGGGCTTTTACAGCGTCGATTCTCGATACGGCAACCCGTTCCAGCTCATGAGTTTCATCGATCGCCTTCATGCGGCGGGACTAGGCGTTATCCTCGATTTCGCCCCGGTGCATTTCGCTACCGACCCTTACGCTCTCCGCGATTTCGACGGCTCGCCATTGTATGAATACGCCGATCCTTCGCACACTTATTCGCCCTGGGGCAGCTGCCTCTTCGATTTAGGCAAGGACCCGGTGCGTTCCTTCCTCATGAGCGCGATGAATTATTTCCTCGTCTATTTCCATTTCGACGGAATCAGGGTGGATGCCGTGAGCAATATCGTCTATTGGGATGGGAACAAGAACAATGGCGAGAATACTGGTGCCACCGAATTCATCAAGCGACTCAACGGCAAAATCCATTACGAGCATCCCGAGGTTATGATGATCGCGGAAGACAGCACCGATTTCCTTGGGGTCACGAAACCCGTCGAATACGGCGGATTAGGCTTCGACTACAAGTGGGATCTGGGCTGGATGAACGATACCCTAAAGTATTATTCTCTCGACCCCATCTACAAAAAATGGGACCACAACAAACTAACTTTCTCGATGGCTTATTTCTACAGCGAGAATTTCCTTTTGCCCTTATCGCATGATGAGGTTGTGCACGGAAAAGGCACGCTCATCAATAAGATGTATGGGGATTACGACACCAAATTCGCGCTTCTTAGGAATCTATACACCTATCAGTTCGCC
>CAVHTL010000083.1:425-5001 GCA_963638955.1 bacterium | reverse complement strand
TATTGCCGCCATCCGTTTTATCGACGAAGCCGCTATCATATATCGCCAAAGGGGCGCTCAGATTGAGCGTGGCCCCCGATTCGACGAATAACGAGGAGCCGTTCATGAGTTTGATCTTATTGGAGGCATTCACGATGCTCCCGCTTTTTACGGTCAATGAAAGCCTATAAGATATCGGAATGAAGAAATCACTGCTATCGACTGAGGCTAGGCTAGAGGAAAAAGATATGTTCCCGATATCCGTTTCACCAGAAACAGCAATACTCGTCTTGCCCCCATCGATATCGTCGCTTGTATACCCATTGCTCTTCGGGATGTAATCAACGACGATGCTACCCGATTTTTGAATCAAAACGGGCTTAAGCGTGCTCTCGCTTGAGGGAGCGACGAAATAGAGATCATCAATGGGGATAAAACTGTTAGAGGCGTAGATGCAAGCATCCGTTACCCAATAGGACCCGTATTCTATTGTGGTCGTCACTTGGATATTCGGGAAATCGAAAATGTAAAACGGGCTGAACTTATTATCGGCCGTCACAGCGGCTTTGGTCCAGCTCCCGCCTTTATAATCGTATATGACAAACGGCGAAGACAATTTGCCGCCGTTTTGGACAGTTAAGGTGGCATCGATTCCTGAGGCGTTCCTCTTGATATAGCCGTCGCATTCAATACTCCCGCCATCGCAAATCAAGCGAGCGTATCTTAGTAAACTCATCTCGCAGTAGGCACCAGACGTTTGACCGCTGACCCCGGTGCCTGGATTGCTCGTTTTGCCTGCGATGAGGAGCGTCCCTTTAACAATCAATTTGACTATATCCGAGCCAGTGCCGAGCACGACTTTCGTTTGGCGGTATTTATCGATCGAATCGTCACTCTCATCGGCAAAAGTCACGCTGCCATCGCCGCGTATTGGAGATGAAGCGGTGATTTTTTTGCCGGTGTTTATGTCTCTATTGCCGGCAACGTAAATATCGCCGCTTGCCTCTTCGTGGACATAAGGCAAAACCAATGCGTCATTGGAATCGATCGTATGGCTATTCTTGATGTGGGTATCGATCCCAAGGTTAGGAATGACGTAAATCGTATCAGCGCTTTCATTATCGCTTGCTGTATCCAATGCCGCATCTATGGAAGTGTAATAAGTATCATCTATGTAGCAGACCGCCTTCGCTGGATCAGTCGTTATGAACGCTGAGCCATCGGCTTTATCGTATTCAATAGCCCAATCAGCCATGCCAACGGTAAGGGTGCTACAAAGCGAGGCAATTAAGAGCAATAGCCTGCCCAAAAGAGAATGCCTATCTATCTTCATGATGCCTTAACTGCCTCCAAAGAAAAGGCGATCGCCATATCTCCGAATGTCGAATAGATATATCCTCTGGAAGCAATGTAAGAGCCATCCGATAGATAGCCGTCAATTACCGAATAGACAAGCGTCAAAGATATATCGTCAGCGTCAGTCAAAGAAACGCTCAGCGTGTGCCGTAAAGCCCCGTCTATCTTACTCCCTTCGCTTATGGAATCCGCAGAAGGGCACGAAATGCCGGTAACGCTAGATAAAAAGGAGGCATTATCGGGCCGGAGAGAAGAAGTAAACGAAAAGAGATTGCCGCTAGATAAGTAGCCGCTTTCCTTTAGATATGCGCAATGAATGGAGAAGCTGATTGTTATAGAGCCCGTCAAGATGCGGGCAGAAGGATCGCTTTCGTCTTTTATGCCGCTAGGAGAGGAGACGAACATCGAGATGGAAGGCGAAGAGAAAACGCGCGCATCAATCGCCTCGTCAGCCGAGATATCGTCTGAAGGGAAAAGGCTCGCCAGTTTAGGCCCAACGTCCCAGTTGGCGTAGCCTATTGCGACAGTTGAAAGAGCGACTAGTAGTAAAGACCCCCCCCGCAAAGAAGGGCGCGCAATCTATCTTTCATCCCTCTATTTCCCATTTCTCGTTATTTTAGCACTCAGCAAAGGACATTCTCGCACTTTTTTCTTCTTGTTCACCTCATTGCCGTATGGTAGCCACCCTTTTTGAGGCAAGCTTCAAGTAAAAAGCGGCACCACATCGCTTTCAAACTAACTTCACGCCGCTGCTTCTTCCTTTTAGTCTCGCCCTTCCATGAACTCGATTCGGAACTCAAGCTCGTAATGATCGTCTTTCAATGCGTATTTCTCGTGCACTGGTGCTCCCCAGCTATCATCCCCTCCTACGCCTCTAGTGACTGGGGAAATCTCAAGATAATTGGCAAAGGACGAGGGGAGTTCCTCTGTGTGCAAGGCATTCTCTAGTTCGAATTCGTTATTCTTGAGATACTTGAACGAGAAATAGTCATCGCTCTTGCTGAACCTGAGATTGCCTTTATCCCCGAGTATATCCACGTAGCGTCCCTTCTCGTGATTCCCGTATTCCTGGGGCTTTAGATAGGCAACGAATTCTTTCTCAACATCGCTTTCGTATCGCTTTGATAAGCATCCGCCATATCTATCAGGATAATTCTCTTTGTCTCCGAGAGCGAAATAGGAGAACTTTTTCTTCTTTTTGAGAATCGAGAAGCGCATCCCGAAATACGGTAGTGACTCTATGCCTTTCGGCTTATCGCCCTCCATTTTCACGATGAGAGAGCCGTCGATGTCGAGAGTGTAGGTCACTATTATTCTTTCCTCGTTCAAAGGCGATAAGCGGTAAGAATAGGAGATGAGGAACTTATCGTCCTTCATCCCCCAGTTTATGTCCTCGTTATTGATGAAGAGATTCTTCGAATAGAGGAAAGCCAAACCCGCTTCGATGCGGAAGCGGTTCCCGGTGTCGTTGCTCGTTGATGCTCTCCAGAGAGTTGGTAGAGCCGTATCTGCCATGAATTCCTCGCCTTTGTATTCCATCGAGATAAGGCCAGGGAGATGCGATGTGCAGCTAGCAAGCCCGAAGAGTATTTTGAAACCATCAGCGATGATGCCGATGTTGTAATTGCCCTCGATGATCGTATAATCGCGCTTTTTTCTCTCTTTGATTAGTTTTTGCTCGCTTACGAAAATCGCCTCTTCGCTTGCGATGATTTCGCCACTATTTCTATTTATCGCAAAAGCCTCTATGGTCAAATCGAAATAGGACGATGCATCAAGAGTAAAAGGAAGCGGCATTTCCTTGCTTTCCCCTGGAGCAAGAGCGATATCGATCTTTTTACTTTCGATGGCTGTTTCATCGCGGAGAAGAACAAACTCAAAGATGAAAGAGGAAGAATCGGTGAAAAGATAATCGTTCGTGATTTTTACCGTCTTTCTCTCGATTTTGAAGCTGAAAGGCTGGTAAAAGTATTTCATCGCCACGAGCTTGCTCGAGCTATCGGCCTTGCTTCTATCCGCGAAGATGATCCCATCGCCGCAGAACTCCTTGTCATTGGGGAATTCCGCGAAATCGCCACCGTAACATAAAGCATCCTCTCCCCTGCTGTTTTTGGCATAAAGAGCGAGATCGATATAGTCCCAGATAAAGCAGCCGAAGAAACGATCGCTATAGGAGAATAGGCTCATGTATTCATCGACGTTGCCGAAGGAATTACCCATCGCATGGGCGTATTCGCAGAGCATGAAGGGCTTATCGAAATATAAATCCAAATGCTTTTTGCATTCATCTATACGGGTGTACATCTCGCTTTGGACGTCGCTGCAATTATGATAAGAGCGATCGAAATGCACGCCCTCGTAATGGACGATAGCTTTTTTGGAGCGTTTTTTTAGCAAGTCATGGATTTTCACGAGCACCGATCCGCTCCCGGATTCGTTGCCCAAAGAAAAGAGGAAGACGCAGGGATGGTTTTTATCGCGCTCATACATGCGGAGGACTCTGCTAGAGCAAAGCGTCTCCCAGGATTCGTCGTTCCCGGGAATCGAGTTCTCGTTCTTGCACTCTTTGTAGCTTTGGAAGGAGGCATGGCTTTCAAGACAAGCCTCATCGACGATATAGAAACCGAGTTTATCTGCCACCTCGTAGAAATACTCGTTATTGGGGTAATGGGAGGTCCTGATGGCGTTGACGTTGTTTCTTTTTAATAAGCCCAAATCAAAATCGATCGTCTCTTTATCGATCGCTCTCCCCTTCTTATAGTCCCACTCATTTCTGTTTATGCCTTTGGCCTTAAGGCGCTTCCCGTTATAGAGGAGCACGTGATCGTCACTTATCCTCACGTCGCGGAAGCCGATGGTGAGGGATTTGATATCGACGCTCTTACTCCCCTCTTTCGAAGAAAGGACGAGCTTATAGGTATTCGGATGCTCCGCGCTCCAAAGAAGCGGATGAGCGATATGGAAGGGGATCGAGGAGGAATCGCTAGAGAAAGAGAAAGAAGAATCGCCGTTAGAGATAATCGCCGTTTTCTTTAGTCTCTCTCCGCCCGTCAAGACGATTTTTCCATCCACTGAGCCAGTAGATAAATTCACATCGTATCTCACGTCGATATCGTAGATGAAGCCATCTCTTTCCTCTTTTATGGTCACATCGCGGAAAAGGCCCGAGAAACGGTAGAAATCCTGTGAGAGGATAAAGGAGCTTATCGAATACTTGAAGACGATGGCGGCGATGATATTG
>CAVHTL010000083.1:0-415 GCA_963638955.1 bacterium | reverse complement strand
CCGTTCACGTAGAGGAAAAGGGCGGTCTCAAAGCCCTTGAAGTCGATGATCACCTTATTCGATGGATCGCTTTTTTGATAATCGAATTTCTTCAGATAGACGTACGCTGGATTAGGGAGCCCTATTTTCTCCCCGTGCTTCGTATCAGCGTAGCCATCATATGGGTACTGCGAATTGATGTAGCGAGGCTTGTCGTAGCCCTGGAGCTCAAGGGAGAGAGGCACCTTGATGTCTTTATGGCCAACAAAAGGCGAGAGAAAAAGATTGTCCAGAAAAGATGGCAAATCCTTGATATCGTCGACGACTTCGATTTTCCAGCCGTCGTTGAATAAATGCTCAGAGCTCTCTCCTTTCTCGTAATCGCTTTCGCTTAAATATGTTTTGTAGCTGCTTCTTGCAGGCAACAGGTTTATGC
>CAVHTL010000082.1:0-5045 GCA_963638955.1 bacterium | reverse complement strand
TAAGGAGCGTTCTCCGTGAAAAAGCGCATTTTACTGCTCACCACCGGCGGCACCTTCCTCGCGATGAATGATCTAGTGATCAAGGCCGGCGGAAAGCCAGTCGGCGCGCTTGCCGTCATCAGGCTAGAGGAGCTTGAGGGCGAAAAGAAAATCCCCGTCCCCACCAAGAGCCTATTGAATCTGAGCGACTGCCACGAATAAAAAAGAAGCAACGGGGCGAAATTTCGCCTCGTTTTTCATTCGACGCTTTTAAGCGACTCGACCATTTTGATGTTGCGGCTCTTCAACGAGAAGAAAAGATTCACCAAGAAAGCCACGACGAAAGTGAGAAGGAAAGCGAATAGATAGGATATCGGCTTAATGAAATAAAGATATTCGACTAGTTCGACGATATTCGTGCCAAGCACCAAAAGGAGGAAGGGGTAGCCAAGCGCCATCCCGAATAGACTTCCTAGCAATGTGAGCGACATCGTCTCAAGTAATAGAGAAAGAGCGATCTCAAAACGCGAGAAGCCCAGCACTTTGAGCGTTGCGATGTCTCTAGCTCTCTCCACGAAATTGAGAAGAGACAAGTTGTATAAAACCGTGAGAGCGAGAAGAATCGCGAATACCTTCACCGCGTTAGTCATGGCGATAACCCCGCTCATGATATCGGAGATATAGCTCTCCCACTCGTTTAAAGTCTCGCTCGAAATCACGTAAGAAAGATCTTTTATCTTCTCGTTCACCGCATCAGCTGAATATCCTTCTTCTACGTATACCTGCGCCCCTGAATAAACAAACGAATCAATGGAAGCCTCCTTCAAGAAAGAGGCATCGTCATGAAGCATCAGCCCGTGGGTGGCGAATGATTGATAAACAAGCCCCACTTTCGAGGTGAGGCTCTTGCCCATAAACGAGAAAGAAACCTCGTCCCCTTCTTTGGCTCCGATTAGGCGCGAGACTTTTTGGGAAATGGCCACCTCGTCCTTGCCGAATGAGATTTTGTAGCAGCGTGAGTCCTCTTTGAGAAGGTAGACTCTGCTATTCGTGCTGGCCCCGTTTTGGACGAAAATGTCGGAAGAAGCGCTATAAACGGCTTCGACTTCCTCCACCCCGTCAATGGCAAGGATATCGTTTCTCGCCTCATCAAACGAGCGAGTGGTCACGAAAGTCGTGGTCACGTCGAAATTCCGCAACGTTGCGATATCCGAATCAATGCCGTGATAAATCGTATCCTCAATCCCAAACCCACATAATAGAAGCGCGGTACATCCGAGCACCCCAAAAGCCACCATCAAGGATTTCCCGACATTGAGGCGAATGTTCCTGAACGCCATTTTGACCGATAAAGAGATCACGCTCATTCTGCTCTCTTTTTTAAGCGGCTTTAGACGCACGCTCGGTTTTTTCGGGCGCATGGATTCAGCTGGCGGAAGAGCCACTTCCTTATGACAGACTAGAAGCGTGATCAAAACGCTCAAAAGAAGGAAAACCACCGCCGTCAAAATCCCGTATAAAAGAGGGAAGGAATAAGTCAAGGCAGGGAGAGTATAGAAAATCGCGTATTTGTTGCCGAGGATTCTCGGAATAATGATAGGTCCGAGGATTTCGCCGATAAGCGTCCCGAGCCCAACAAGGAGAAGAGTCAAAGACGAATAATGCCAATATATCTCTTTCCGGGTGAGGCCGATGGCTTTTAATGCCCCAATCTGCGTGCGCTCCTGGAGGATATATTGCGATAAAGTCGTGGAGATTACCAAAAAGGCGACGAGGAAAAAGACGAAAGGGAAAACGAAAGTGAATTGCCGGGCCTGCGTTAGATCGTTATCAAGCGTGATATAGAAAGGCATATCGCCTCTAGAAGCGGCGCGGAGCAAAGTTGAAGAGGAATAGCCGTCGAAATAATCGACGATTTTATCTTTGATCTCTTTCGCTTTGCTTTCATCGGAGAGCGAGATCAGGTATTGATTGCCTTCGCTCCAATATGGATCGGAGAAAGAATTGAAGTTCAACGCTATCTCAAGGGCTTTTTCGATGAGTTCGATGCCTTCATCCGCGTAATTTTTCTCCAAGGCCTCACAAAAAGCATTCTTGAACGTCTTATCGCCGAGCAAAGCCAAAGAAGGATTGTAGCTGCTTTTGTTGATGTTCTCTGGATTATCCATGAAGCCCGTCACTTTAACTGAGAGAGAAACCTCATTCGAAGCAAAAATGTTCTTGCCGCCATCTTTTACGTAAGGTTCCAAGAAAGAAGCGTATGTCGATAAGCCGTAGCTAGATATATCCATCGAGAGAGTCGCTTCCTCCCCCAAGGAATAAGAGGAGAAAACGTAAGATGAGCCTTCGACTTTCTCCATTCCTTTATCGAGAAAAAAGAAATCGCCATCGCTCCCATCGTTTAAGCAGTCAACGCCAAAAGGCTTTGATATGCTCGGCAAAGAGTGACTCACGGCTACATATGAAGAATAAGATCCAATCTCGATTGGGGCGTAAAGGCGGCTTTCAAGCTCATCCCCCTCTCCCAAAAACTCTTTTATCTTCCTCTCGTCATTCTCATCGTATTTATCGACAGTCACCCAAATAGAGGCGAGATTCCCTTCCTCATACCCCGAATTTACGCGTCTTTCGAAGCTTTCGGCATTCGCAAGAAGCCCAACGAAAAGAGTGACCGCGATCGCGCCGATCGCAATCACGGAAAGGAACTGCGCCCAGCTCTTCTTGATGGAGCGAAGGCGCATCGAGAAAAGAAGGAAGGCGGTCGAAGGTCTCTTTACCATTCCACGTCCTCGATTCTGAGCGGATTCGTTTTGACTTCGTCAAGCACGATTCTTCCATCGCTTACGCGGAGAAGGCGCTCGGCGCAGTCGGCGATTTTCGAATTGTGGGTGACGATGATGACGGTTTTATGATAGTCCTTGCTGACGTTTGATAGCAGTTTGAGGATTGAAGCGCCCGTTTTGCTATCCAAAGCGCCGGTTGGCTCATCGCAAAGGAGGAGGCGCGGGTTTTTCACGACCGCTCTAGCTATGGCAACGCGCTGCTGCTCGCCCCCAGATAACTGAGAAGGGAAATTGTTGGCTCTGTCTTTCAACCCGACCTTTTCTAGCACCTTTTTAGCATCAAAGGGGTTTTTGGCTACGCTTGCGGCAAGCTCAACGTTCTCTAGCGCTGTAAGGTTAGGCATCAAATTGTAGAACTGGAAAACGAATCCGATTTCCTCGCGCCTATACTTCTCAAGTTGCTTGCTGTCGTATTTGGCGATGTCATCGTTTTCGAGGCAATAACTGCCGCTAGAAGGCTTATCCATTCCCCCGAGTATATTGAGCAATGTGCTCTTTCCTGCTCCGGAAGGGCCTAAAATCACCGCAAAAGTGCCTTCTTCCAATGAAAAAGAAACATCATTCAAGGCTTTGACTTCGTTTTCTAAGCCTTCGTTATAGATTTTCCTAAGACCTTTTACCTCAATTTGACTCATCGCTTTCCCCTTTCCAGAACGTCGGCTATTTTAGCAAATAAAAAAGGATGTCGTTATTAAAATAACGAGATTGCTCAGAATCTTAGGGATTGTCCAAAATTTTATTAGTTGAGGCGATAGCCTTTGCTGCGATTCACTCTATAAGCGCCAGCGAAGATAAGGCCGAGAGATAAAACGTAGAAAATAGCCTTGAGCAGCTCTTGCGTGCTGAATCCGCCGCCATTGACGAGCGTAATGATGAGCACGACGACGTAAGAGACGGCAACGAAGATGGAATAGACAAGCGAAGAGAAAGCAAAGACCTCGCCAATAAGCTTATTGTGGACGAAGAGATAAACGAATCCGCAGGAAATGATGAGTAGATAAGTCATCTTAGCAAGCGAATTGATGATCGTTGTGGCGGTCTCGGAGCCAAAAGACATCGCGTAAGGCCCGGTGATAATGAGAATCAATAGAGAAGGGGCGATGGCTTTGATGGTACCTTCGCATCCTTTTCCGCCGAAAAGGAAATAGAAATAGAAACCGACCACGAGAACGAGAACGAAAATCTCGACCACGAATTTCATGATGGAGGAGAGATTCGATCCTAGTGATGGAAGGCCTTCCGCCATTAAGTAATAGACGACAAGCGTGATGCCAGAGAGAAGGAAATAGATGTGGGCGAGCGGCATTTTCTTTTTGTTTGAAGAACTCATAAATAAAACCTCTTGTTAAACCAGCCGACATTATAGACCAATAAAAGAACAATGAGGCGAACAAATAGCAGACGGGGGTTCTATGTTTCAATTGCCTCAACAAAAAAGGAGGATATAGAGGTGCACGCTTTTAAGTTTAAATCGCGCGTCAACGGTGCCCATACCGAAGATTTCGTCAAAGCGATTAATACGAACGAAGCGAAGAAAATTATTTTGGCTCGCTACCCTGGAGCTGAAATAAGATTTTACGAGCAAATTGACTAATGACATTTCTAAGGGGATTGATTTTTGTAACAAGCGGGCGATCCCTTCGCCCACTTGGTATTAGATAAGACTTCTTACACGGAAATTAAGAAACTCTCCTCCTCTTCAGTGGCAATTGGGAAACGGTGAGGGATTATCTATATGCATAAAGATGAAGCAAGCGTCGGACTCGCGATACTATCGAATCCAAATAGGGTCAAGATAGCGGAGTTCCTATATGTCAATGGAACTCTTTCTTACGATGACCTCCTATATATAATCGGAGATGAAGGCGAGCTTAACGATTCCCTTCGTTTTATGGAAGAAGGATCGCTTATTGTCAAAAACGATGCCAATTCGTATTCCATCAACAAAGACTGTGTCGATAGCCTCCTATAGATACACATCAAAATCAAGGGCCCTAAGTCTACGCAAAGTCTACTTTAAAGTCTACTTTTAGTCTACTTTTGCGTACTTAGACGCACCATGTTCCGCTGTTTTTGGGACCAATTCTTCGTAGTTTCCCGTCGCTTTGAAGTGATTTGACGATCTTTTTCACGCCTCCTAGGCTGAGATTTGTCTCTTTTGCGCAACTAGCCAAAGTGGAGTGGGGGTTCTTTAGCAAATATTCGTAGACCTTTTTGTGGGTG
>CAVHTL010000081.1:0-5118 GCA_963638955.1 bacterium | reverse complement strand
CACTAGCTCATCGGCGTTGATGTAGTCCAAACAGGCTTCCAAAGTCATTCTCCGCGGGGCTTTGAGGACGATCGTGAGCTCCCTTGTGCTGCTTCTCACGTTAGTCATCGGCTTAGACATCGTGCAGTTGACGGCTAAATCGACGGGGTAGCGGTGCTCGCCGACGATCATCCCTTCGTAGCATACATCCCCTGGCACGATGAACATCGTCCCGTGCTCCTCGACTTTCTGAAGGGCGTAAGAGGTGGCTTCGCCTTTATCGGTGCTCACGAGCACCCCGATATTTCTTTCGCCAACCTCATGCTGATAGAGGGGGCGATATTCCTTGAAGGTGTGGTTGATGATTCCGTAGCCTTTGCTCATCGTAAGGAAGTTCGAGACGAATCCGATAAGGCCGCGGGAAGGGATAACGTAGTTGAGGCGCGTGTTGATGCCGTTATCGTCCATATCGATCAAAGAGGCGCCTCTAGCCCCTAAAGAGGTCATCATGTCGCCGACGAATTCGTTCGGCACGTCGATTTGAAGATCCTCGTATGGTTCGGATTTCACTCCGTCGATCTCTTTGACGATGACTTGGGGTTTGGAGACCTCTAGCTCATATCCTTCTCGTCTCATCGTCTCGATGAGGACGCCCAAATGGAGCTCCCCTCTTCCCGAGACCACCCATTTCTCGCTGTTCGGGATACGCTGATACTTGAGTGAGACGTCGCGCTGAGTCTCCTCGAATAATCTCTCTTCGATGACGCGTGCGGTGACGAGTTTCCCGTCTTGCCCCCTCATCGGGCTCGAATTGGTGCCGAATTCCATTTGAAGCGTCGGCTCATCGACGCGTAGAGGCGGGAGAGCCTCAAGCTTTTTGCTGTCGCAGACGGTTTCGCCTACCCCCATATCGGTAAGCCCTGCGATGCCGCAAATATCGCCAGCCTCGACTTCGTTCACTTCGTTTTTGCTCATGCCGAAGAAGGTATATAGCTTCATGACCTTGAAGTCTTTCTTGGAGCCATCGAGCCTTATATCGGTGAGGGTATCGCCGATATGGACTTTGCCGCGTTTGACGGTGCCAACCCCGATCCTTCCGACGAAATCGTTATAGTCTAGCAGGGCTGGCTGCCACTGGAAGGGACCATCCTGCTCGCATTTGGGCTCAGGGATATTCTGGATTATCGACTCAAAGACCGGATCCATGCCGGGGGCTTGGGTCGATGGGTCGCTAGAAAAGGAAGAAGTGCCGTTCAAGGCCGAGGTATAGACGATCGGGAAATCAAGAAATTCATCAGGCGCTCCGAGCTCGATGAAAAGATTGAGCACTTCATCGATCGCGCGCTGCGGATCGGCGTTCGGGCGGTCGATCTTGTTGATGACCACGATCGGCTTGATGTGGTTCTCGAGGGCGTTTTTGAGGACGAAGCGGGTCTGAGGCATCGTGCCTTCATAAGCATCGACCAGAAGAAGGCATCCATCGACCATGTGCATGATGCGCTCGACCTCGCCCCCGAAATCGGCGTGCCCTGGGGTATCGACGATGTTGATTTTGTAATCCTTGTAATTGATGGCGGTGGTTTTTGCCAAAATCGTGATGCCGCGTTCGTGCTCAAGGGGGTTAGAGTCCATCATCCTGTCTTGGATGGCCTCATTATCCCTAAAAGTATGGCTCGAGGTGAAAAGGCTATTGACGAGGGTTGTCTTCCCGTGGTCGACGTGAGCGATGATTGCGATATTTCTTATTTTCATGGGATAACCCTCCAAAACAAACGAAAAGACTATAGTCTTAAGGCGAATTAGAGGCAAGGGGAAAGCGTTTGCAAAAGGGGATAGAATGATCTGATCCAAATTTATGGGCTCTAGGAAAGATTAAGGAGAAGCGATCTCTCTGCCCTTCGTGAAATGGCGATCTTAAAAATGGAATGAATCACGAAAAGCGTTCAAGATAGGCTAAAGAAAAATCAAAGCCCGGGATGTGATGAATAACTAGGGCAAAGAAAGGAGGGGCGATGGGAAAAATAGTCTTATATCACGGATCTATGGATAAAGTTATCGTCCCTACTTTCGGACGCGACGAAGAAAAACACGATTACGGAAAGGGATTCTACCTCACCGAAAGCATCGATTTGGCGAAAGAATGGTCGGTTTGCCAATATAGCAGGAAGGAAGGCTTTGTGCACAAATACGAGCTTGACATAACTGATCTAAGAATCCTTGATTTCGAGGAGCGTGGCATTTTGCCTTGGCTTTCCGAACTCATGAAGCATAGAGATGCCTCCGATTCGAAACGTTACAAGATGCTTGCGAAGCAATTCATCGACAAATACGGCGTCGACTCTAACGGATTCGACATCATCAAAGGATGGAGGGCCAACGCTTCCTATTTTTTCATTGCCCGGGAATTCGTTCGCGATAACATCGATCTCGATATTCTTCCCGATGTGCTCCGCCTCGGTGATTTGGGGATCCAATATTGCGTAAAATCGGAGAAAGCCTATTCGCGCCTAAAGGAAATCCCTTCGGCTTTATTGAGGGTGGAATACGATGAATTCAATGCAAAATACAATGAAAGGGATATACGGGCGCGCAAAAACATGAAAGAGCTCATCGACTCGGACAAAAACAAAGTGAGCAAGGTGTTCAGCACCATTCTTGAGGAATGAATATGAGAGCATATGATGAAGCGTATCTCGATGAAGTCAGGGAGAATCAAGGCAAGCTTTTCGATTTGTTTTTGAGCCTTAACCCCGATTGCTCTACGGCTGATTTCATTGAGCGCTACATGGGAAGCGAAACGCGCAAAGCCATCGATAAAGGCCAAGCCTACGTAAGCACGATGGATTATCGTGAACTCTATGACTATTTCCTTTTTCATGAAGGGTATTCAATGAAGAAAGGGAAGGATCTAGACGGCTTTTTGCCGCGTTGGATTGGTGAATTCTACGCCTATTATCAATGGTTTTATGACATCCCAAGCGCGATGCTTACGAAAAGAATACCCATCGCTTTCCTCGTTAAAGCCTATCCTGGACTGCACGATCTCGACCTTGATCTTGTCATCAAGAAAGTAGGCAAAGGGAAATAAAGAAGGTTTCAATTGGCGCTTCAACCTCTTTCTATCGCTTTTGCCTTTGACGTTTCTTGCATGTTCATCGAACGAAGATGAACGGGAAATCAAAATCCATCTGTGCCTAGTTTCTATTTTGTTCGTCACGAATCGCGCGATGATTTCGTGGCCAACTCTATTTCTTCTCTGCTTTTTGCGTTTCTAACAGTTAAATAATAAGTATTTGCATAAAATCTATAACAAATTATGCAAATAAATGCTTAATTTCATTGCATATCTGCATAAAACATTGTAAAAATTATGCAAATAGGAGAAGTATTATGAGAACGTTCGATTATTCGTTTTTGTTCGAAGGCTCGATTCCTTCAAACATTGCCTCTCTTCTTTTTTCGATTGAAAGAAACAGGAACGCGTCAAACGCTTTAAAGGAAAAGCTCCCAAAAGTATTCATCAATTTGGTCAAAATCGCCAAGGTCCAGTCAGTTAAATCAAGCAACGCGATCGAAGGCATCGTTACTACGGATAAACGAATAGAAAGCATTGTGAACCAGGGGACCGAACCATTAAACCACGATGAAATGGAAATCGCCGGATATAGAGACGCCTTGAACGCGATTCATGATGGATACGAGGTGATGGACGTTCGCATAAGGGATATCTTATTGCTTCACAAAACGCTTCTTGAGCATGCCCAAATCCCTGGAAGAGGAAGCTTTAAAACGGAGGACAATGTAATCGCCGAGCGATGTCTCGATGGCACGAGGCGCATCGTCTACGTCCCTACCTCGGCAAAAGAGACGGAAGAAGCGATGAAGCAACTCGAACTCGCTTTTTCTCTCGGGCGGGGAAATTCTGCCATCAATCGCCTTTTGCTGATTCCCTGCTACATCTTGGATTTCCTTTGCATACATCCTTTTACTGACGGGAACGGGAGAATGAGCAGGCTTTTGACCTTATTGCTTCTCTATAAGGAGGGATACGATGTCGGCAAATACGTATCCTTGGAGCAGATAATCAATAAGAACAAAGGGATGTATTACGAGAAACTCCGTGAGTCTTCTTCTGGATGGGGCGATAAGAAAAATACGTATTGGCCGTTCGTCGAATATTTTCTGTTGACGCTTTTATCCGCTTATAGCGAACTGTCGAGAAGATACGACATCGTCAAGAGCAAAAAACTATCGAAAGCAGAAAGGATCGAAGAAACCATCAAAAACACACTGGGCAAAATAAGCAAAGAGGAAATACATCTTCTTTGGCCAGACATTTCCTATACCACAATCGAACTCGAATTATCCAAATTGCTCAAAGAAGGGAAAATCGGCAAAGTCGGGAACACGAACGGAACCTCTTACTACTATAAATAACGGAATGGCTATCGCTCTATATGTCGATCAGAGATTATAAGCGAGGCAATTAATAGCAACGGTATGGCTCGCGATGGGCCAAACGGCTCCAAACGGCATTTCGACTCGAAAGGGCTTCGCGTTTTTGCTTGAAGAAGGAAGGAAGTGAGGGTATAGTCACTCTCGCAGCCTATCTACGTCTAGACCAGTACTCCCTGATTGGGCGTTGGTAGAGCCAAGTTTAAAGAAAAAGGAGAAACAGAAAATGGCTTTAAACAAAGAAGAAGTCAACGTCCTCGTCAAGAAGTTCGGCAAAAGCGCCGCCGACACCGGGTCAACCGAAGTCCAAGTCGCCTTGCTCACCAAGAGGATCCAAAAGCTCACCGAGCACCTCAAGAACAACAAGCAGGACGCAATCGCAAGACGCAACCTTCTAATCCTCGTCGGCAAACGCCACAGCTTGCTCGACTATCTAGCGAAGAACGACCGCGAGGCTTATCTCAAGCTCATCGCCGCCCTTGAGCTCCGCAAATAAGAGAAAAAGGAATGGAACGGCTTCCCTAACGGGGGGCCTTTTGTTTTTTGGGTCCTTCACCGATATGTGGGGCGTGAGTGTGGTTCAGACGGTTTTCCAAAGCACAAAGAAGGAAGCTGACCCCGCGATATGACGCAGTTTTGCCATTCGTAAAGAAAAACCTCCATAATCCCTTCGTTGATTTACAT
>CAVHTL010000080.1:0-5132 GCA_963638955.1 bacterium | reverse complement strand
AACTTACTCTTGGCTACAAAGGCGACTATTTCACGCTTGATGGGCAAAACGAGAACACGAATAGAAGCAAAGGCGGCATTTCATATTTGCGCGTCAAAATGAAGACCGACTCCAAAAATATCGATCTCACTTTTGAATTCAAAGATTATGTGGCTCCAGGGGCACAAGTCGGGAGCGGTTATAACTGGAACGCCTATTCTTATCTCAATCTTTTCACGGGCGGAAGCGGCGGCGTTCACTCCAAAAGCAATTACACCGATTGGTCTTCCATCCAATTCCTTCTTCAATACGTTCTCAATAGCGCGCTTCTAGGGCGCGGTGAATCCTATCAATACGCTGATGACGGGATTACCGCCTCTTTGGTGAGCAGCGAAACTAGACGCAATTATTCAACCTACCACGTTGCTGGTTCGATAAAGGTCAAAGCGTCTTTAGGAAGCCTAAAATTGACAGAAGTCGAATTGAAAGTTGATTTGTATGTGTATTTAAAGGGAGCGACCGTCAAAGTTTACGGAGTTTTGGATACTCCTGGCATCATTGGCGTGAATGGGAGCGACAGATATGTGTCACATTTTGCCTATGAGACTGACGAAAGCAATCCGGACGGGACGATGTATATCGATAGATTGAAAGACGATAACATCGACAAAGGCGTTCTCCACAAAGTCGATGGAGGCGATTTCATGGACAATATCGCTGATTGGATGCTTGGCTTTATGATGGGTTTATTTGAAGGGAGCGCCGTGGATTACGATACCTTCCACGATGACTCTACTAGCGATTCGAGCACGATATACGTCGAGAACGTTTTCACTGGCAATGAATTCAAATACGAAACGCAAGACGGAAACCCGGTTTGGAAAGATATCAAACTCAATATAAGCGGCCTCAATATCAAAAACCTATCCGGAAGCATTTCCGCCACGATTTACGGGAACGCAAAAGCGGCAACTTTAAGCGGCCTATCCCTTTCTGGCTCAGTCAAATATTCGATCATAACCGCAAGCATCACCTCAGGCTCTTTCTCCTTGTCTAACGTATCAAGCTCTGGCGTTTATTCTGATTGCTGGGGCTCTTCATCAGGCGCTTGGAACTACAATTCGGTTACTAGCGGATCGGTCGGATTTTCCGCCGTCATAAACCGCGTCAATGCCTATGGAGAGAATTCGCGTTTGCCAGGGGCGTCTTTCGCCGGCACTTTCAGCGGCAAGAATTCGAGCGGGAACAACATAACTTTGACAATCGCTCGCGATGGGAGCGCCGAACTCAAAAAGAACGGCAGCGATTATTATCCGTATTACACATCGACGACAATCAAATGGGAAAATTGGAAAACGAAAACGATATGCATCTACGTGACTGGCAAATCATCGTGGTCCTATATTTTCGGGAAAAGCTATAGTGCAACCTACACCTTCGAGCTTCAAAGCAACGGTACTTACAAAGAAAAGAGCAATCAAGAAGGATTCTCTTTGTCTTATAGCATGATTTAGAGTGAAATTGTCTCGATGATACCTATTCTTCTCTGATTCGTAGAGCGAATTCTATAGAAAGAAAACGCGCGTTAGGAAGAATTTGACAACCCATTCTTTAGAATGATACTCGGCAAAAGCGGTTGAGACGTTTTTGCGCGAGAAATATACGTGGAGGCAAAACCATGGAAGAAGAAAAGAAAAAGGGGAAACACCCGAAATTCGTTAAGGGAATAAAACTAGGAACTTTCGGATTGGCAACCACGATCGCAACGGCAGGCCTAACATACTTCATCGCCCCAAATGACGGATCGAGCAATGGAAACAAACAGAACATCGACGACGATGTCGATCCGACTTTGACGCACGGCGAGAAGCTCTTCGCCAATTTGACAAGCGGAAATCTCGGACTCGATTTGAAGGGTTTTGAAGCCAAGGTGGTTTTGCCAGATAATGACAAAGACGATACGACGAGCAATGTAATCTCCGTAAACGGCGATTTGGCCTTGAATATGCCTTCGCTTGATGAACTCGCCCTTTCTCTTGATAGCACCATTACTTACGGCGGTTATAACGACAATGGCGTCAATGATGTGAAAAAAGATCTTGATGTCACTTATTTAGGAGCGAGCAAAAACCTTTATCTATCTTTGACTGATGCCTCTAATAGAACGGTTCAATATGCCGATGCTTCATATGAGTCCGGCATCCGTTACTGCATAAGTGGCACCGATTATGACGATCTTTTCGATACCGTCATAGACATGCTTCTCACTAGCGAGAGCTTCTCAGACCTCGTCTTCAAGAAAGATGATAGCAATAGCAGCGCTTCTTCCTCCTCCTCTCTTTCCTCTTTGACAAAGACGATGACGATGTCGATTGAGGAAGACGAAAACACTGATTATCTTTACACTTTCACCATCGATTTGGGGAAAGAGGGATGGAAGCCAATCGTTCTCAATATGTCATCTGATGAAAACTGCAATTTGACTGGCGTTTGGACCACTGATCCAATCGAAATCCCTCTTGGAACCGATTCAAGCGAAGTGGTTTCTATTTCCTTAGACGCTAAAACGGCTGACACCTCTAGCGAGGTTTCAATATCTCTTCCAAGCGATTCGGAAGAATATAGCCGTTTAGTGAACTCCACCTCTTTGATGAAAAATGTTTTCAAAATCGTCGACAAAAAGGCCTTCAGTTTGGCGCTTGGCGGCGATTTCCTTCACAAAATCGGCACAGAGAATGTTTCCTCTGAAGAAAGTGGGATAAGTACGCAAAATCTCTACGAAACCCTCTCCCTTTCCGCGAAAATGGATGTTGATTATCCTTCGAACAAACTTGATTTCACCCCTTCTATTTCGACTACGATCGACAATGCGAATTATTCTTACGGCATGAATTTCGCTCTCCGCCCATTAGAAGAAAATAACGAGCAGTCGAATCTCTATTTCGATTACACTGCGAACAATGTCTCGGTCGGGAAGCTCAATTTCACGAGCATTCTCTCGCTCAACAAATTCTTGGGCAATATGGCTGATTCTCTTTCAAAATCCTCCAATGGCGTTGATTTAGAAAAGATAACTTCCGTTTTCTCTCGCCTTAATTCCTTGACGGGCGGAGTGAAGGAAATCCTCACCGGCAATATCGATAGAGAAGGGTCTGGAGTCCCTGCGGATACGCTAGGAATCGATGGCGATACCTATTTGGATACCGATACCAATCTCACCTATACCAAAAAAGACGGAAAATGGGTCAAAGACCAAATGACGATATTGGACGAAATCAAAGAGGGCCATTATCAGCACTGCTTCGATATCCTCAAAAACGTCTATACCGGCGACAATATCATTTTCGTTACCTTGACTCTCGAGCCGTTTGGCTTGGGGGATGATTCCGAAATCGTTTTGAAACTCGACAGCACCAAAACGAGCAGCAATCTTCTTTCGCTCTCGTTAAACGGCCTCGAATTCAGCGATTTCGCCCTCAATAATTTCGTGATTGCCGTAAACAATCTTGGCGAGTCGGTTTTCCCCGATGTCGATAAGGCAAATTATCAAGCCGTGAATAACCTCCCAGGCTTATTCGACGAATTCGCTTATATCGCAAACGAAAAGACGGCGCTCCTCTCTATCGATGGATCTTTCACGAATGAAATCCCAACATATAGCAAAGGTATTTCATCATTCGAATTCAAGGGCAACGCTGCCTTCAATGCCAATGCTGGCGAGAAGAAGGCCAAAGTCGCCTTGAATATGGATCAGAAATACGCGAACGCCTCTAGCAAGGACGTTGCGCATGAATTGCTCATGGAAATGGGCAATGACACAACTGCCGATAAGAAAGCCTCGGTCTATTTCGCCTATCAGTCAAAGGACGTCAAAGAAGCGGAAAGCAGCACGACGAAAGGCGGTTTATACGGAAAAGGATACGCCCAGAGCTTAATAGACATTTACGACTATCTCCGCTCGCTTTATAGCGATGAAAAAACAACCCTTCGCGAAAGAATCGTCAATCCTATCCGCAATCTTACGACCATCATCAATCTTCAGACGGCGAATGAAGCCACAAGCGGAGATGAAGAGGCCATACGTTATTTCTCTTTCTTGAAGACCAGTTACATCAGCAAAATCGAAAGCGAGACGAATGGCGGAGAGGAAATCATGACTCTCTCCATGAATGGCGCCGCCTTTGGGCTAGATGAAGATATCGATGTCTCTTTCATCCGCTATTCCTCGGATGATGGCAGTCATAAAGCAGGCGAGCTTAAGAGCCTTGACGTGTCTTTCGCTTTAAATGATAAGCAGTCATTGTCCTTGTCTCTAGGCGTCGACAAACTCGCTAGAGCCGATTACGAAAGTGGAGCTGAATCAGTCAAAAGCTGCCCGAAGACACGCACGAATTCCGATGGTACTGTGACAAATATCGAATACTACGATTTCTCCTCGCTTATCTATCTTGCCAAATTCGGCATCAATACCGGTTTAATGCAGGATTCCTATTACTGGAAAGGCAATATCGCCGTTGGCTTAGGGCAACTCAACGGCATCATCGATATCGCTGCGGAAATATACATCAAAGTCAGCGGATCCTCTTTCAAGATGATGGGCAACTTCAATGTACCTCTTATCCCAGGGGTGAACGGCCCAACCGACAAAGTCAACGGAGTGATTGGCGCCTTGACTTTGGTGGGCGAAAGAAACGTCAGTTTCTATTACGATGCCAAAACAGACTATAAGACCGGCACAAGCGATTCACGTCTATATTTCGAAGGTTCTAGCGATGTCAAAGGCACGGTCTTCGACACGCGTGATTACGCTTCCTTCTCTCTTGATTACGCCATTAACCACGCCGAGGACGTCTTCCTTGGCTACGTGCTTGACGTCTATCCTTCTTTATTAAAGGAAGATGCAAGCGCGAGCGAAGAGATGGTGACCCCGTCGTCTTATTCAGGCGATGGCGAGCCAAGCGATATTGCATCCGCGAAAGCCGGCGATACCTATTTGGACAATCAAACCGGCTACACCTACACTTACGATGAAGATGGCACTTGGACGAAAAACACCTCAGTGGACATCACTCTCGATAATGAGTACGACAGCATCATCAGCAATTACGCTTCCGATGGCAAAACCCATTGGGATCTCACTCTTGATGCGGCAG
>CAVHTL010000079.1:0-5283 GCA_963638955.1 bacterium | reverse complement strand
CGAAGGCATAGATTCCCGCGTCGACTGGATAAGTCGAGACGGAGAGCTCCTCTTTCCAATAAACCGGGATGAGGCGCTTTTGGTCTTTGGCGATATTCGGGCAATCGGCGCGATGCACCGTCACGCCCCTGCCCTTGCTGACGTATCCTACGATATCGTCCCCTGGCACTGGCGTGCAGCATTTGGCGAGAGTCACCGCGAGATTGTCGATGCCTGGGATATAGACAGGGCTAGAATCGTCGTCGACTCTTCTCGTTGGTGTTTTGATTTGCTTAGGCTTCTTCCTCAAACCGAGGAAATCGATGATTGCGCCCGGCACGGGGTTTTTGTTTGCAATCGCGGTATATAGCTCATCAAGCGAATCGCAATGGTACTCATCGAGCACTTTCTGCTCGGAGAGGTATTTCTCCATCTCCCCTTCCCCGATATCCTGCATCTTGAAGGAATCGATCGCGCTTTCTTTGCCTTTGCGGATGTTCTCCTCCGCGAGGAATGCTTGGTTTTTGGCGTTCAAGGCCTTTCTGATGTGGTTTTTGGCGCTTGTCGTCTTCACTAGCTCAAGCCAGCCTTCATTGGGGCCTGGGGCGTTTTTGCTCGTCTTTATCTCGCAGATATCGCCGGTCTTCAAAACGGTATTGAGCGGGACGAAGGCCCCGTTTACGAGGGCTCCGA
The DNA here is from genome assembly GCA_963638955.1 of bacterium. Taxonomy (GTDB): domain Bacteria; phylum Bacillota_I; class Bacilli_A; order RFN20; family CAG-826; genus UBA4951. The sequence goes on along the minus strand of CAVHTL010000079.1, from coordinate 4,611 downwards.
CTGCGCTATCGCCGACTTTGGTGTGGATTTTGTAGGCAAAATCGAGCACGGTCCCGCCTTGCGGGAGGTCGATGACTTTGCCTAGAGGCGTGAAAACGTAGACGTTGGCGTTGAAGATGTCGTTGCTGAGAGCCGCGATATAGCTTTTGGCGTCGTTCCCGTTTTCTTCCCCGAGCGAGACGAAATCGCGGAACCAGTGGAGTTTTTCCTCGATGTCCTGCTGCTCTTGCCTCGCGTTATAGTGGTTGCCTTCTTTGTATCTCCAGTGGGCGGCAACCCCGGTTTCGGCAATCTCATCCATCTCTTCGGTCCTTATCTGGACCTCGTATATGTTCCCATCCCCTGCGATGATCGTCGTATGGAGGGATTGATACATATTGGGTTTAGGCATCGCGATATAGTCTTTGAAGCGGCCCGGGACGGGCTTATAGGTGCTATGGATGATACCGAGGATCTCGTAGCAGTTGAGCTCGCTTTCCGTGATGATCCGGACGGCCAAAACATCGTAAATCTCCTCGAAATCGTAATGCTTGAGATACATCTTCCGGTAGATCGAATAAATGCTTTTCACGCGGCTTTCGATGCGGAAAGGTATCTTCTTCTCGAAGAGGATATCGGCCACCCTCTTTTTGAGGGAGCCAAGCGACTCCTGGCGGTTTTTCTCGCGCTCGTTCAGGAGATGGAGGATCGTTTCGTATTTCTCGGGTTCTTGATATTTGAGCGAGAGATCCTCGAGCTCGCTTTGGATCGTATAGATTCCTAGACGATGCGCGATCGGGGTGAAGACATCAAGGGTCTCTTTCGCAAGCGCTTTCTGGCGTTCGGGGGAGAGGCTATCGAGGGTGCGCATATTGTGGAGCCGGTCGGCGAGCTTGACCAAGATGACGCGGACGTCTTTAGCCATGCCAAGGAAGATTTTGCGGTGATCTTCGGCCTCGAAATCGCTTTCGCTCCGGTGAGAGAGCTTCATGCGCTGGATTTTGGTGAGCGAGTCGACCAAAAAGGAGACATCCTCCCCGAAGCGCGATTTGATGTCTTCGACACTTACGTCTGTATCTTCCACCACATCATGGAGAAAGCCGGCCGCTAGAGTGGCTGGCCCGCCTTGGAGAGTAGCCAAAATATAGGCTACCTCGATTGGATGCTGGATATAGGGCTCACCTGATTTCCGCAAGACGCCATCATGCTTTTCTTTCGCCAAAAGATAGGCCTCTTCTACCATCTTCCGGTCATTCTCATCATGGATATAGGTGTAATAGATATCTTTTACGTCCTGAAAGGTGTGCATTGGGTAGCCACCGTTCGGAATAAGTTTTTTGCTGTTATTCTCTTCCATCTCTCCTATTATACACCCTTCCTTCGCCTAAAGAGGCGAGGCTCGCTATTTCTAAACGCTTTCTTCTATCTTCTCAACCAACAAATCGAGGCTTTTTCTCCCTTTCCATTCGTTGACCCCCATCTTGAAGATAAGTTTGACTTCTCCTTCTTTCTTTATCGCGCCTTCCCCTAAGGAAAAGGAAAAAAGGCGAGCTCCGTTAGATAGGGGAGTGAAAAGGTATTTGCCGTCCTTGATGAAATGAAGGCGAGAAGAAGAGAGAGTCAAAGAGAAACTCGGCTCCTCGTTCCCGATGCCGAACGGGCCCATCTCCTGAAGGAGGAGAAAAGAAGAAAAGAGGCATTCCTCTTCGCTTAGTTCTATGCTCTTCTTCTCCTCTTTTTCGATTTTGTGTTCCTTGGCGGAGCGTTTGAAAGAGGCCTCAAAAAGCGGCAGATCCTCTTTTTTGATGCTGACTCCGCCAGCGAATTCATGCCCCCCGGCAGCGATGAGAGGAGCTTCGCTTCCTTCCAAAAAAGACAAAACGCTGAAGCCCTTTTTGCTCCTTAAGCTGCCTACATAAGCTCCTTCTAGAAGGGAAGAGGGAGAGAAAACGGCCACGGGTTTTTGATACTCGCTCAGCAATCTGCTGGCGAGCAACCCGTTCAATCCTTCCGGAAGAGAAGTCAAAACGAAGATGCCATCATCCTCTTCTTTGACGCTTATTCTCTCCGTTGCCTCTTTGGTGAGGCTTTTGCGCTTTTCGTTCGTCTCATTGAGGTATTTCGCGATTTCTCTTATTTCGCTTTCATCTTCACTTAGGAAATAACGAACGAGGCGATTGACCTCGTGTTTTCTTTCAACCCTCCCCACCGCGTTGATCTTCGGGATGATTTCCATTTGAAGGGTCGAGGAGAAAAAGTCGCTTTTCTCGCTTAAAAGCGTGAATTGAAGCGGCTTCAGCTCGTTCAAGAGCTTCAATCCGAGCTTCGAAGAGGAGAGATTGTAGCTCTCTAATCTCATCGCATCGCTCAATAAGCTATTCGCGGCGAGAATGAAAAGATACGGATCGTCTTTGCCTAGATATGCTCTTGAGAACAAATACGACAAATAGCCAGCCGAGACGCTTGGGGAAGATAGGCCCACGGTGTTTGGATGGATAAGGGTTTCTATGCCTGTAGGCTCATTCTCGTAATCGTGATGGTCAAGGACAATCACGTCGATCCCGAGTTCCCTCGCTTTATTTATCGCTTCGATTGCCTTGACTCCGTTATCGACAGAAAAAATGAGGCTATATCCAGCTTTCTTTATCGAAATGACGTTCTTCTCGTTTAACCCGTACCCGTCAAGATATCGACTCGGCACGTAGAAGCGGCTAGAGATGCCAGCGCTTAGAAGCGTTTTCTGCATGATGGAAGTCGCGGCGATGCCATCGAAATCGTAATCGCCGTAAATGAGGACCTTCTCGCCTTCTCTTTTCGCTTTTTCTAGGCGCTCAATGGCTTTTTTGACGCAAGAGAAAGAGGAGATGTCCTTCAAAGAGGAAAGCGAGGGAACCTTCTTTCTTTCCTCGAAGGCCTCCTCGCTCAGCTTGAAATATTCTTTTATTTTCTTTTCGAAAGAGTTCATCAATCGTTGATTCCGATGAAGATGGCTTCCTCTGGCTCAGCGCTTCTTCTCCGGGCGTTATTGGTGACTGCCGTTTCCTTTTTCTTCGGCTTGAGAGAGATTTTGACTCTCGAGAAGGCACGGGAAAGGGCAATGGAAGATGGAGAAAGGAGAGTGAGAAGCAAAACCGAGGCAATCACTATCCCGATCATTATGCCGAGATAGACCATCGTCCAGTTGCTTGGCATGAAGCCGAGATAGAAGAGGAAGGAGAAGGCGCTCACAAAGGCAAAGGCGAGACAGCTTTCCGCAGCCTGCGAATTTGCCGAAGAGAGGCAAAGCGTCCTAAAGGCAAGCGAATCCTTGTCTTTTTCGCGCGAATCTTTCGATAGTTCCTTTTCTTTCGCCAAAATGAAGAGAGAGCCGAGGAAAAGAAGAAGGGCGCTAGAGATGCCAGCGATGGAGACGAGCGGAGAGGTGACGATTCTCGTAAGGGAGAAGAAGCCCATCACGATGAGGGCGCTAGAAGCGGAGAGGAGGCCAGTCGATAAGCCTCTGGATAGACGATATCTCACGACCATATAGAAGGTGACGATGAGTATCCCTACGCCTAAACCAAGCCAGACGGTGCCGATTGATGGCTGCCCTGCTTGCCCTTCGACGTTTTTGCTTGAGACATAGATTCCATCGGCCACAACTTGGTTAAGAGCCGTAGAGAGAGCATCATTGAAATCGGTATGTAGCGAGGTCGATCCGCCATTGAATTTGAGGACGAAATCGTAATCGATGGACGAGGAGCCCACTTCGTAATGCGAGGCCCAGCTCACCATGTAATAATTGACGTCCAAAGTCTTCTCCTCTTGCGTGAGATAGATGCTTCCCGTCTCTTTTTCGACGCTGCTATATGCAAGCTTTGTCTCAGTTCCGTTTTCGACGATGTAGATATTGTCGAGGATTTTGGTCTGCAAATCACTCTCATCGCTGATCGCGAGGAGCGGGGTGCCGGTATCAACGCGGTATTCGATATAGCTTATCGTGGTATCGCCGTAATTATTCGCGTAATTATAAGGAGTCCCTGTAACGCCCGTGAAAGTCGAGATGCCGATGATCGAAGCAAGAGCCAAAACGCCGGAGACAAGGGCGATGATTTTCGAATGCTTCGCGAAATCTTTGGTCGCGAAAGCGCCGAAGTAAGTCGGCTTCTCCTCTTTGGCGAGGTCCGGTACTTTTTTGTCGATGATATTGTAGGCTCTCGCGTAATTCTTCTCGATATCGGGGTCAGAGGCGAGCATATAGCCTTCTAGACGCAAAACGAGGAGATTGGAAATGGTCCCGAAGAAAGAGCCAAGGACGAGCATGAGCCCGAGTTTTCCGACGACGCTTGGTATAAACCCGTATATGCACAAGCCGATGATGATACCGATGATTCCGGCATCGATTGTCGGCCAAAGGGCGCGCTTGATGGCCTCTTCGTGGCTCTTTTTGATCGAGCGTCCTTGATATACCTGCTCTTTGAATTTGCTGAAATAGTAGATGCCACCGAATGCGGTCAAAATGGCGACAAGGGCCAAACCGATAAGGGCGCCAACGCCGAATTGAGCGGAGAAATAGGAGAACATGAGAAGGCTTCCCATGATGGCGATCGCGACATTGGAAAGGATCGCGAGAGCTCCCATTCGATAAAGAGT
>CAVHTL010000078.1:0-5395 GCA_963638955.1 bacterium | reverse complement strand
CCATTTGAAGGAATATGGCGATGAAATATTCAAAAAATACGAAAAGCACGTCCTTCATGGCTATACCTTCTCTTACATCAGAAACAAGATAAATGACGAAGCGATCCTTTTCGGAAGCCTAAACGAAGATAGGGCTTATCTAATCATCAACCATATGGTAAGAAAAGGCATAATCAGACTCGAAAGCGACATATCTGGCCGCAAGATAAAAGAGTGCTTCCCACTCTTTGACTATTTGACTCTTAAAGGCAATTATCTAGATATATCAAGGCGATATCTCCGCAATTTCGAGGTAAAAAACACAAAATCGATAAAAGGATATACTTCATGGTACAACCATTACCAAAACATCAGCGAAGACATCATCCTCAAAAATCTGGAGTCGATTGATAAAGAAAGTTACGACCTCTTCCAAATCGATGACGGGAGTGAGACATTCGTCGGAGATTGGCTGAGCATCGACGAAAAGAAATTCCCGAATGGCTTAAAGCCAATCGTGACTAAAATACATCAAAAGGGGCTTAAGGCAGGGATATGGCTTGCTCCCCTCGTTTGCGAAAAAGACTCGAAACTCTTTTCTGAGCACAAAGATTATCTGTATTTGGAGAACGGCGAACCCGTTCCAGCCGGATGCAATTGGAGCACGGACTATGTTTTGGATATCCGAAAAGGCGAAGTCATCGACTATATCAAAAAATGCCTCAAATACTACATCGATCTCGGCTTCGATTTCTTCAAATTGGACTTCCTCTATGCAAGCGCCCTTATCAAAGACGATCGCTATACGAGGGCGGAAATCAGCTCTTATATCATGAATATGCTACGCGAGAGCTTAAAAGGGAAACTATTGCTTGTCTGTGGCGCTCAGCTTTCTTCAGCCTTTACGCGCACAGATTATGCCCGCGTCGGGCCTGATATATCCCTTAAATTCAACGACAAGTTCCATATGCGTTTTTTCCATCGCGAGAGAATATCCACGAAAATAACCTTGGTGAACACCATTTACCGCTCAATGATGGACAAGATATGCTTCTATAACGACCCGGATGTCTATTTATTGCGTGACGAGAATATCAAGCTGAACAAGAAACGGAAAGAAGCCGTCGTAACCATCAACCACATCTGCGGGAGCGTGTACATGACAAGCGATGATGTTTCTTCTTACGACAAAGAGAAAAAGGAATTGCTCGCCAAATGCCAAAAGTTTGCCGGAAGCACGGTAACTGGCATCAGAAAGAAAGGGAAGAAAATAGACCTCGATTTCGAAAACGACGGCAACAAATACACGTTGAGATATTTGATAAACAAAGGAGAGATAAAATGGATAAGACCTCTGTGATTTTCGGAAACAAGATAAGTGAAAAGACGATCAAAAGCGCGGAAAGAAGCAAAGCAAAATTCATCAGAGAATTCGGCGATGATTCAAAAAAGGATTATCACCTGGGCTTCAAAGACAACGAAACCCTTAAAGGTCTAGGCGTAAAGGAAATCGTCTTCAAAGAAAAAGACGAGCCGTTCGATAATAACGCCCTCATCGTCGGCAATATCAGAATGGGCTTTGGGCATTATAGGATCTCTATCGCCCTAGCAAGCTGCGCAAAAGCCATGGGCTATACCCCTTATTGGCTCGATTTGGCATCTTTCGATGCGACTGGCAGCAAAATGATAAGAAAGCAGAACGATATGTATTCTCTCGCGAGCCGCATCTCCCAAAAGTCGAAATTGTTCAACCGCCTTATCTGGGAACCACTCAACAGCGAGGGGTTCAAGAAAATCGATTACAACGCCAAAGATCAGAAAAACGCCGAATTGCTCGTGCCCATATTCAGAAACATACCGAAGGATATCCCTTATATCGCCACGCATGTTTGGCCTTCTCAAGGAGCGATTCACGCCGGCATGGAAAACGTCTGCAACGCCATTCCCGACAATTGGCCGATGGCTCTTCATTTGAGCGAAGGCGCCATCCATGCGGTTCAAACGCCGTTTGCTTATTATGGATACAAAACGCTTGATGGATTCTCAAAGAAAGAGTTGAGCGGAATGAAAGACGAAGACATCAAATGCGTCGGATGTTACGTCGATCATGAATTCTTGGTGAATCTAGAAAAAGATAACGAAAGAAGGCTCAAGCGGTTAGACGAAAAGAAACCGCTGCGCATCTTGCTAAGCGTCGGCGGAGCGGGCGCCGGGAGCGATTTGTTCATTTCCATGATCAAGTTCCTCGTCCCTTACGTGAAAGAGGAAAAAGTCTCCCTTTTCATCAATTTCGGCGATCACAAAGACGTTTACGAGGCAATCAAAAGAAGCATCAATGGTTTTGAATCTACCAATTTCTTCGATGAATACGATTCTTTATGTTCTTTCGTCGAAAAAATAAGAGACGGCAATGCAAAAGGTATCTATTGCTTTTATAACAAAGATATCTTCGAAGCCGTATATTCCACGAATCTATTGATGCGCGTGACTGATTTGCTGATCACGAAGCCAAGCGAGCTCGTTTTCTACCCTGTCCCGAAACTATTCATGCGCCATATCGGCGGGCATGAGGTATACGGGGGGATATACGGACGCGAGATAGGTGACGCATTCAAAGAATGCCCTGACGAAAAATCGATTGAGCGGGAACTCAAGAACATAATCGAAGATAAAGACTTATTGAGATTCATGATAAAACGAATTGGCGAGCTCAAAAAAGAAGGTCATTACGATGGCGGCTACAAAATCGTCGAAATCTTAAAGGAAAGTCAGACAAAGAAATAAACAAGTTTTCGCATTGCCGCTTCAGCTTTTGATAGCCCGAATCGGTGATGCTGAAGAGAACAATGAGCCAAAAGAGATGATTCAGGGAGTTTTACTTTGTAAAAGTGTGTTGCCCAAGCATTTCTTCAAGGGTATAGTTATGAAACGTAAGGACTTGACTTTATATGAAGAAAAACAATAACGGAAATACGATACTCGCCCTTGTGCTGAGTTTATTGGCCATCATCAGCATCTGCGTTCTTTTCGCTGACGCTTTCGGTGATGACGCTGGCCCGGTTTGGGGCACTGGCTTTGAAACCATTTTCGGCTACGAAGATCGAAACACCGTTTTCTGTGCTGGACTATTCATCGCTTTCCTTTGCGATTGCTTGCTGATGCTTCTGCCATTCGCTTCCTTCTTCGTTCCTGAGAAAGGACGCGGAGCCTTGTATCTATTCATCGGCGTCCTTGGAATAGTAGGCGCAACTCTCGCTTTGTTTGCGAAGCCATTCTTTATCGCCGCCAACACCGGGAATATCTTCGGAGGCAATTTAGGCAACGAGGTTGAAAATTCTTTGACGCTAGGAACGGCCTTCATCACCAATGCCGTATTCATGTATATGGCTGGCGTTTTGGCTCTTATCGGAGCATATACCGGTTACAAAAAGAAAAACGAAGATTAATCTTCTTTCGCTGAATGTTTGATCCCCGGCTTCCATAAGGCCGGGTTTTCTTTTGCTTTCTCCCACCCCTTCTCTTTCAAGACGGCGACTACTTTTTCGGCGCACTTTCTTGGATTTTCATTGATCTCTTGCCCCCAAAAACGAATCACGGTATAGCCTTCTTTTGCAAGCTCTTCGTTCACTTCTTTGTCGCGAGCGATGTTGCGCTCGATTTTCGGAATCCAGTAATCAAGATGTTTGTGGAGTTTCTTTTTGTTTTCCTCGAAATTGTAACCATGCCAGAACTCGCTGTCGCAGAAAACGGCGACTTTGTATTTTTGAATCGAGATATCGGGATGTCCGAAAACGTGGCTTGTATTATGCCGGTATCTGACTCCAAGACCAAAAAGCTCTTTCCGCAGAGCCATTTCGATACCGGTATTTTTGCCTTTTATGCGACTCATCACTCGTGAAATGGTTTTCTCTGATCGTTCTTTCATGGGCCTATGATACATTAAACGTGCTATGGTATTGCTATGACTATTTATCGAAAGGCCAAAGAAAGCGATATAGATGAGCTAAGCCGGTTATTGCGTAGAGTCGAGGCAAGCGCCAAATACGAAGAAATACTTTTCCCGGTTCCGCAAATCGATACGGAAAAACTCACGCAATCAATAACAAACGGCAAATGCTACATTGCCGTTTCTAGAAAAACGATAGTAGCTTTGGCGCTCGTCGAAAAAGACGTAAGTTCCTATTTTTACCCAAATAGCCACGATGGCGGCAAACTCATGGAACTCATTGGTAAAACGGAGTGGAAAATGAACGAAGACGTGATCGTCCTTGCTCTATTATCAGTCGATCCCCTCTACCGTCATCTAAAAATAGGTCGCGAGATGTTATCCTATGTTGAACGCTCGTTTCCGCGATTTCTTTTCTTCTCCGCTTTAGATCCAACGAATCTCACAGGGATCGAATATCTCCGCAAAAACGGCTACAAAAAAGTCGATTTGGAGAATTTCGAATATTCCTCTCGCCCTCAGCAGTTGCTCTTCAAGCGCCTATAGTCATTGACTGAACTGCGACTGATAAAGATCGTAATAGAAGCCTTTCTTCGCAAGAAGGGATTCGTGATTGCCTTTTTCGATTATCTTTCCGTCTTTGAGCACGACGATCACATCGCTCTTTCTGATGGTCGATAAGCGATGCGCCACCACAAAACTCGTTTTGCCTTTCATGAGTTCGTCGAATGATTTCGACAAAAGGCTCTCGGTCCTGATATCAATGTTGCTCGTGGCCTCGTCCAAAATGACGACTTCAGGAGAAAGAAGCATAACTCTCGCTACGCAAAGAAGCTGCTTCTCGCCAAGGGAAAGACCACTGCTATCAGTGATGAATGTGTCATATCCTTTGGGGAGGCGCTCGATAAAATCATTGGCTTGCGCTTTTTTTGCCGCTTCTTTGACTTCTTCTAAACTTGCGCCTGGTTTAGCGTAGGCGATGTTCTCGTATACCGTTCCAGAGAAAATCCAAGTATCCTGCAACACCATGCCCAAATGGGAGCGATAAGCCTGCTTTTCCAAGTCAATCGTTGATATGCCGTTGGCGGAGAAACTCCCTTTTTGCGGGTCATAGAACCTCATCAAAAGATTGATGATGGTCGTCTTTCCGCAACCTGTTGGGCCAACGAAAGCGATTTTCTGGCCTTTTTTGACTTCAAGGGAAAAATCATCGATGATCTTTCTCGATTCATCATATGAGAAATCGAGGTGATCGGCCTTTATGTTGTCGATTGTCCCATCGATTTCCTCTTTGCCTTCATTTTTGTCTAAGGGGGCATGAATAGCCTCATTGATACGTTTAAAGGAGGCTAGAGCGTAATTGATTTCGCTGATAACGTCGCTGATTTCATTGAATGGAGCCATGTAATTGCTGGCGTAAATAAGGAAGCTCGATAAGTCCCCGACTAGGAAGGCGATCCCTAGATTGAC
>CAVHTL010000077.1:0-5413 GCA_963638955.1 bacterium | reverse complement strand
CCAAAACGGCTGCATCGGGGGGCCGTGCTGCCTCACCCATGAGCCGCGTCAGGCCTCTGACGTCGATAAATACGGGCGCGAATCATCATCGTCTTCGATTTCTGAGGCTTTATCCATCCTCAAAAAGCGCGAAGAAGAAGGGAAAATGTAGAATCTACAAACAGGCAAGATGGCAGTAGAAGGGTAGACAGTTGCCTTTCTTTTTGCTTCATCATCCGAAAATGGGTCATTTTTATGACAACCTTTTTTCAATATTGTACATTTCTTAAAAGGACGCATTTTCTTTTTGCTTCGGTCATATCGGCATTTATAAGGATGAAAAATGTTTTCTCTTTCTTTCATCGCTTTTCATTTTTGGCATAAAAATTGAACAACTGTCGTACCTTCATTTAGAAAATGCAATGTTTTCACAGAAATTTCAGTTAGAAAATGCAATGTTTTGACCAAAATTTCAGTTAGAAAACGCTATTTTCATGGATTTTCATATATCAAAAAAGGTCGTTAAGCGGATAGATTTCGTTTACGTTCTGATTATGCACGCAAATCTATGCCCCGATGGTGCTTTTTGCCGTTGAATGTTCGTCTATCTTATTTGATTGTGGAAAACGAATACAAAGCAATCGAGACAGCGTTATCGAGATTCAAGGAGTCCACTAAAGAGGATTGCGGGATTTTCGTGGGCGTCCCTATAGAATAGAAAACATCAGGGAGTCCGGTGGCCTCATTCCCGAAAATCAGCGAATAGGGGCTTTCTTTTTTTACCTCGTGGAGGTAATTGTCCGCTTTTAATAAAAACGGATAGAAGTGTCTATCTGTATAGGCCTCAGCATATGCTTCGAAAGACGGGAAAGACGATATATTGAGCGAGAAAACGGCGCCCATTGAGCTTCTGATCGTTTTAGGATCGAAATAATCGGCGGCGGGGGTTATGACGGCGATATCCTTGTAGCCAAAAGCGGCGGCGCTCCGGAAAATGGTGCCGAGATTCCCTTTATTGGATGGGTTAACGAGTACGATGTGATTGCTCTTTTTCTCTAAACCCTTCTCTTCTTTTCTGAATTCGCCGATAACCATGCAGTTGTCTTTCTCGCTCAAGGCGCGGAAGATCTTCTCGTTGTTTTCGATTACGGGGATGCCTCTATTTTTGCTCAAAGAGACGATAAGAGAATAGGTATCGTCCCGTTTTTGCTTTGGGGAGATATACACTCTCTTCGCCAAATCGATTCGGCGTTTGAGCAGCTCTATAGTGAGCGTTGTGCCCAAAGCGTAGGTGGTATCGTTATTTTTATCGTATTTTTCCATTTTGATGCTTTGTCTTTCCTATCTATTTAAGCACAAATGGCTGTCTTTTTTTGGTAAAAGAGGAAAAAGAGAGATAGATATGGATGAAGAGCTGAGTTTCTCTCTTCGCGGCAAGGGCGAAGACCTTTCTCCTTTCTTTCCCCTCTTTGTTCTCAAAAGGCTTTCTTTCTAGCTCTCTAGAGCCCTTGCCGCATCAAACGGAGGATTTATGGTTTCTGGCGAAGTTTCTTCTCTTAAGCTTGGACGCGTCTCGAAAAACGTCGAAAGGGCTTTGTCTACCGCTTTGGCGGGTGATGTGTTCGTTTACATAAAGGAGGAGAATCTCAACGCCTTCGCGGTGAAATACCCTTCCGATTATCTTCGAAGAATGGCGGTGATCAAAGATATCATCACCCATCCCCATTACGCCGCCTATATCAAAGAGGAAGAGAAGATCTATCTATTCCGCACCTACTATAAGAACGGGGTATTCAAGACTTTCGCCTTGACCATCAAAAAAGACGATTGCTGGAATTTCCTCTCGCTTGAAAAGACATCGAGCAAATGCCCTTTATCTCCCGCTTTGCTCGTGAACGAGGTAAAAAGCGGCTACCGCCCTTCTTAGCGTCTACGGTATTTGCCGGCGAAGACGTTATTGAGGAAAACGACGAGGAAAGAAACAAACAAAAAGCCGATAGCGATGGAACCTAAAACGATGAGCACGCCGTTCCATCCTAGATTCCCGCTCAAGATCTCAGGGGAAGAAGGATCGACGAAACGCTCGTGATTGAGGAATGGGTAGGGGTAAAAATTGTTGTTCCAGAAATAATGGGCGCTTAAAACGATGATGAAATAGGAAATAGGGTAAATCATCCAATACAAGGCATTCGACCATCTGACCGTTCCTTTCTCAAGGAAAAAGAAATAGTCGAGCGCGAAAACGATAGGCAAGAATATGTGGGCGCACAAGGCGCTCACTAGCGCCTCCCCCTCTGCATACCCTCCTAGAAACGGGGCGCTGAGATTATAGATGAAAGCATCGACGAGAAGATAGGAAAGAACGGCAAGAGTGAGCGAGCTATTGGCGCTTGAAGGGATTCCCTTGATGCCGTTTCTCCATAAATCGATGGCGTTCGCTATAACCTCGATCAAGACAATGGCGGCCACAAAAAGCAAGCACTGAGCCCCGTAATAGACAAAACTCTTGATGGGGTTGGACTCGGTCTTATCGACGACGATGAGTATTGCGAGAGTGAAGATGGATAAGCCAAGTTCGATGATTCTGTATATAAGCGAAATAAGGCGATTGCGTACGAGCATTCCTATATATTATCTTTCTAAATCCGAAAGAAAAGACTAAAGTAGGCCCGTGAGCAAGAGAAAGCGATTACTAGACAAAGAATACCCATATGTCGGAATAAAGGAGACGCGCCATATTGCCCGCGCTTTGCTATATGTGGGCGAAGGGAAATTCCTCTTTCATCATTTGCTAGGCGATGATATCTTCGGCCACCGCGACTATTTCGAGACGCCGGGGGGCGGAGTTGAAAAAGATGAGAGCGTCGAAGATGCCTTAAAACGCGAATGCCTTGAGGAAACCGGCTATAAGATCGAGATCGTTTCTTCTCTTATGGTTATCGAGGATTATTACAATCTCTTGAAAAGAAAAAACATCAACCATTATTTCTTGGCTAAGGCAGTAGGGGAAAAAGGGAGCACGCATCTTGTCTCGAAAGGCGACGAGCTCATCAAGGAGACGCTCGCTCTCACTTTGCCCGAGGCTGAGGCTTTATATAAGGAAAAAGCGACGGAGCCGCTTGCAAGGCTTTTGGCTAATAGAGAGCTCCCGGTAATCGAAAGGGGAAAGAGGCTTTATCTTTCTTCGCTTTTTCTTGCAGGGAGAAACGAGAGTAAGTAAGATAATACCCGCTGGCGCAATTGGTGAAACGGTGAACACAACCGGCTGTGAACCGGTCATGAACGGGTTCGACTCCCGTATTGCGCCCCATTAAACATAAATCGGTTTGGTTAAAAACGGCCAAGCCTTTTTCTTTCCTGCAAATTAACGATTGAGCAATAGCCCTAGAGTTAACGATAGGTTAGAAATAACTTATTATAAACAAGAAGTCCGATGTCGGTCACAACCGACCGTTGTCCGAATAATCCAAGATGAAAGCTGATCAGTGCCTGCTTGAGACATTGAAGCAAAGACTATTAAGGGGCACTCAGTTGATATCTTTTAAATAACCGCAATTCCGTCAAAATCATGGACGTCACTTTCTTCTGAGACTGCGGGTTGTTCTTGATTTTGAAAGCAATAATTTTCGCAACACACCAAATCATCGGGCGATCACTAGACTATTTCGCACGAAGAGAGAGGAGTCTAAATCTCTGCCGCAATTTTACGAGCTCTCATACGTAAAAAAGGAAGTTTGAACGTGACGTAAGCCCGCTCATAAAACAAATCGAACTCGTTATGGACAAAATTTGTTAGACGATTAGAATAGGTTAGAAACTTAACTAAACGAAAGGGTCGAGGATGGAATTCATTCAACTATTCAATGAGCTGTATAACAAATTCATGGAAAGATACGTCGGCAGCGAGTCTTATAAGGCATGTTTTTCGAATATGTCATACAAAGAAGTTTCCTATCTTTCCGAGATCCACATCAACAAAGGAATAAGTCTTGTTGAGCTCTCCAAAAAGATGGGGGTCACCAAATCCGCCGTCAGCCAAATTGTCTCTAAGATGTGTAAGAAAGGGTATGTTACAAAAAATAAGTCCGATGAAGACAAAAGGGGCGCGAAGCTTTTCCTTACCAAGCGAATCGAAGAAGTGTATGAAGAAAACGATAAAGCCTTGAATAAAATCTTTGATGAGTCGCTTTCTTCCATTTCGCCAAAGGAAAAGGAGACGTTTTGCTCTTTGCTTATCAAAATCAACGAGAATTTATAGAGGCGATAGGAAGATGAAGAAAGTTGTTGTAATAACGGGTGGCGGAAGCGGCTTAGGTTTCGCCAGCGCTTCCGAACTAGGCAAAGAAGGCTACACGGTTTTGCTAAGCGGAACCAACGAGGCAAAACTACGTTCGGCTAAAGAGAAACTGTTGACTGAAGGCATCCGTTGCGATTTCGCCGTGTGCGATGTCTCCGACGTTAAAGCGGTAGAAAAGTTATTGGCTAAAGCCAAAATGCTCGGAGAAATCTCGGCTGTTATCAACGCTGCGGGAGTCGCCCCTCCTAGAGTCAAAAGCGAAAAAGCCATCATCGATATCAATGCGATAGGGGCGCTTAATGTTTCCGAGATATTTCACAAGGAAATGGAGAAGGGCGGGACAATCATTAACGTTGCCTCGATTTGCGCTTACGAAATCCCTTCTCTTCTTCGCCCTAAACGCGTGTTCCGTCTTGCCCAGGCCAATCCAAGCCGCTACGAGAGAAAAATGGTTACCCTCGCAAGGCTCTTTGGAAGAAAAAACGCCGCAAATATCGCCTATGCCTTAAGCAAATGTTTTGTTGTTTATTATTGCAAAAAGGCCTCAAAACGCTTTTATGAGACAAATGAAATCCGCCTTCTTTCCGTTTCGCCGTCCAATTTCTCGACCGAAATGGGCAAGGAGGATATGAAAGAAAGGCCAGCAAGCGTGGATCGCTATTTAAGAAATCAGGCGATAGAGAAACCGGGCGATCCCAAAGATTTCGCCTGCCTTATGAGGTGTCTAATCGATGAGAGAATGAGGTTATTGACTGCTAGCGACATCCATCTTGATGGCGGATGGCATGACTATAACGGAGGCAAAGTGAGGTGGTAATATGACGATCGTTTATTTTTCCGCGACAGGCAATTCTAAATACGTCGCATCTAGACTATCCGAAAAAGGAGACGAGCTTTTGTTTATCCCGGATTTGATGAGGCGAAACCAATTCGAAGTGAGCGACGAGGCCGTCGGAATTGTCACCCCGACTTATTTCTGGGGATTGCCGAGCATTGTTAAAGAGTTTCTGGAGAAAGCGAACTTTCATGCGGATTACCTCTTTTTCGTTGCCACGTACGGAACGACGCCTGGGGCTGCCGGCTCTATAGCAAAGAGGCTTATCAAAGGTAAAACCATTGACGCTTGTTTCGCCGTTC
>CAVHTL010000076.1:4665-5478 GCA_963638955.1 bacterium | reverse complement strand
TGATTTTGTTTTTCAAATTAGTCAATGTCGATACGCCTTCATCGATCAATCTTTTGCCGCCCAATTTGATTTCGATCAATCCGTATTCGCCGTTTTTTAAATGGATAACGGCATCGCATTCTAAGCCGTTTCCGTCTCTGAAGTGTCTAATTTCGCCATTCAATGATTGAGCGTAAATGGATAATTCCTTGACGGCGAAATCTTCGAAAAACAAGCCGAACGTTTTAGGATCGTTCATCAAATCGTCCGGAGATAAGTTGAGACATCCAGTTGCGATGGATGTATCGACGAAATGCCTAGTCGGCGTGGTCACGATTACCGTTTTGCTTCTGAAAGCGGGATTCCACGCCTCGATATCGCTAATAATATACAAATCTTTAAGAGCCAAAAGATACTCGTCGAGCGTATCTGGATCCATATTACGATCATCGTTTGCGTTAATGTCGTTCAAAATGGTTTTCCTTCTCGCCTCTGTCGAAATATTCCTCGCATAGCTCCTTAATATCATCTTAAAAGTATCCGGTTTTTTATTGCGAAATTTCTTGTTTTTCGAATTTTCGAAATCAAACAACGTAGAAACGTAATTTTCCGTGATTTTTAAGGCGATGTCGCGATCTTTCACCAATGAGAGCGGCCAACCGCCGCGGCAGATATAAAAGGCGGTGTCCTGCAAATGGTAGTTTTCGTTTATGCCGAAAACCTTTTCCTGCCCATCGAATAAGCTTGCCAAAGAAACGAGTTCTTTGGATTCTTCGCTTTCATATAATGACATCGGTCTCATTTTGATGGTCACAATACGGCCCGCCCCAGAAT
>CAVHTL010000076.1:0-4655 GCA_963638955.1 bacterium | reverse complement strand
GATAAATGTCGTTCTTGTCAGCGGGAGTCGAACTGCCGGTAAATACAAATTGGCCGAATTTGTTCTCCCTATTATCGACTATGCTTCTTACAACGTTCCACAAATCCGGAACGTTTTGCCATTCGTCGATGAGACGCGGGTTATCACCCATTAAAATAGATTCGGGATCGCTTTCCGCCAATTCGATTTTGCCTTTGGTATCTAAAACGTATTTGCTTTTAGCGAACTTCTTGCACGTTTCGGTTTTGCCGCACCATTTAGGCCCAGCCACTACCACAACGCCGGATGTTTTGAGCCCAATTTCTATTTCTTTTTCGATTAGTCTAGGTAAATATCTCATAAAAGCTCCATCAAACAAGAGAATTATGCGATTATCCCCCGCTCGTTGTCAAGAAAATACCAGTGTTTCTCTTAAGGATTATCCCCTAGTTTTTTTTACTCTTTTTCCCAAGTATTCTTTTAAGTCGTCAATTTTGCGAAAGAGGCGGACGCTGAAACCACATGGTGTTTCATTCTTTTAAGCAGTGGCAATGGATATGCCTTACTCGTTTTTCAATAATTTTATTCATGTAGTTTTCTCTTTTTTCTTTACCAAAAAACAAGGATAGAAGGCTAGTAAATCAAGACCAAGACCGGCCGATCAGCCCTCTAAGGGGCGGTTGGATAGAGGGCTCGCTCATACACATAATTCGTTGGTGGTACCATACTCCGTAAAAGCATACATAGGAAATCTACATAATCTTCAAAAGAACAAAGACAGAACCAAGATATTTTAAATCTAAAAAAAGCACGGAACCATCGATAAATATCGTTGCGCGTGGAATAAAGCGTGGAATAAAGTGTGGAATAAGTGTGGAATAAATTTGACAATCGTGTGGAATAAGCGTGGAATAAATTTTGCTCTTGTTTTTTCGCTTTAAACGCTCCTTTTTCTCACGAAACAAATCCCTTGGCTTTTCGGGTCGCATTTCATGAATGCAGGCCCAATAACGAAAAGACCCCCGCAATTGTTCTTGTTCTTGAAAAAAGAGAGGCGGCATGGTCGTTACACTACTCAGACGACCGTTTTCGACGATCTCCTTCACGATGATCGCGTCGCGTAAGCGTATGTTCCCAAGCAAAGAAGAGAGCGATTCAATCATTCGCTAGGAGGGATATTCCTACCAGAGAGTCATTTGATTAACGTTCCATCGATCTGCTCTTCTTAAGCAAGGCCTTGCTGCTTCGTTTTCGAATCGATCAACCGTCTAGCAATGTCTCAAGGCCTTAAGCAACATAAAGGAACGATATAAACGCCATTTTCGTCTTTTTTGGCGACACTATCAGCGGTGACAATCATAAGGAACGCTGGTTTTGGATGATCGCCGAGATTTATGTCGCTTGACAAATCAAGAAGCTTTTTGGATGCTTGCTTGACGTCTTTATCATCGCCGAGTTTCACCTCGACTAGGGCCCACGAACCGTCGGCAAAGGATATAACCGCATCAGCCTCTCGATCCAATTTATCTCGATAATGATAGACATCGGCTCCTATATAATCGCAATAAATCCTTAAGTCTCTGATAACCAATGATTCGAATAAAAGGCCAAACGTCTTCATATCCATAAAGATATTTGTAGGCGTGATGGCTAAGGCGGAGGTGGCAATCGAAGGATCGACAAAGTGATGAGTGTTTTTTCCCCTAATCGCGGTTTTGCTTCTTAACTTTGGATTCCATGCCTCCAATTCTTCTATTACATATAAGCGAGTGAGCGCTAAAAGATATTTGGAGAAAGTATCTTTGTCAATCTCGTCGCCATTATCCTTGAGGTCGGCCTTTATCGCTTCGTTGGATGCCTCTGTCGAAATATGCCTAGAATATGATCTCAATAGTCTTTTTGCTCTCTTTTCGTCTTTTCTAAGAGGAATATCGTTTAAAGAAAACAAATCTTCGTTTACAAGGCCGTTATAAAATGTTTTGGCTTGCTGCAAAGAAATATCGATATCCTCATTAATTGCTAAAGGCCATCCTCCTCGACAAATAAAATAAGCATAATCAGTGATTTTCTTCTCACAGAACGTTGGCTCAAAAACGCCTTTCTTCAAATCTACTATCGATACTGCGCCATTGCTATCATTGCTTTCGAATAACGACAGCGGTCTCATCATTTTTTTGATAATTCGACCCGTCCCAGTGTGTCTTTCGTTTTCTTCGCCGTAAAGCGATTTTGAGGCCGTATTGTCTGTTACGCTTCCAGTTAGTATATATTGCCCAAATCCACCGTTTTCATCTATCGCTTCTTTAATTGAATTCCAAATAAAAGAAATGACCTGCCATTCATCGATTAATATGGGTTTGTTCCCTATATTCAGCAAGGTTTTGGGCGAAGCTTTGGCAAGTTCGACATACTGATCCCTTTCTTTCTTTTTCATGAGATCAATAACGGTCTTGGCATGTCTCTTCGCTGTTCGCGATTTGCCACACCACTTTGGTCCGACAATCTGAACGGCTCCGACCGTCTACAAATAGAAGTCCAGTCCTTTGTCAAATAGCCTTTCAATATACTCTTTTTTCATATCGTTTAACCTAATGAAGGCACAGACCATCTATATCAAAACCGCAAGTTTGGATTGAATTAAACCGCAAGTTCGGATCGGCTCAAATCGACATTTTGATAATTGCGGATTTTATTCATCGCTATGCTAGAAAAATGAGATTTAATGCGGTTTTATGGGGCATATCGCCTCAATAAATGCCCCTACTGCTTTACATGCATTTACTTAGGTGGCTAGAAACGTCTGACGTTTAGTTTCAAAACCGATACGCGCATCGAATCCATTTAAGTTTGCGTTTGCGATAACGAAAAGAAAAAATGCCCTCTTAATTTCTTGGACATTTATCGATTTTATGCTGAAACTAAAATTGAACAACTGTTTAATCACACTGAACACTTTTGCCAATGAAAGAAAAACTGTTCAGTGGAATGTGGTCTATGTACGTCAGGAATATCATAGTTCGTCAATTCTAAGGAACTCTTTCAGTGGGATATGCCTAATCGTACTTGTCGAATAATCGTTCTCATCGGTCGATATGATAATTTTCTGCGATAAATTGCCGAGGCTCGAAAAGGCGCCTAATTCGCGGTCGTAGGCTTTCTCCTCCACGAGGCTATAGGCAACTTGGATGTAGAATTCCTTTCCGTCTTTGCATGCGTAAAAATCGATTTCCCGGCCGTTGTTGCTATAAACCTTGACAGCGTATCCTCGATAAATGAGTTCGTTATAGACCACATTTTCCAAGTTATGGTCCAAATCGTATCGATTGTTCATCACCGCTAGAGAGTTGAAACAGACATCCGAATCGTAGAGTTTGTAGTAATAAGCTAGCTCTGCCTTGGCTTTTTTGGAATATTGGGGAATCTCATCGATGATATAGGCTTCCTTTAGGTATTCGATGTATTTGAGCACCGTATTCAAAGAAACGCTTTCGCATTGGCTGCTTATGTATTTATGAATGCTTCTAGCGGAAGCGATCCTTGCGTTGCTCGTAAGGATGAATTGAACGATTTTCTTGAAGACGATTTCTTTTTTTATCTTGTACCGCTTTATTAAATCGTTATAGACGATGGTGTCCGCCAAATCGCTTAGATATGCCTTTTGCGAATCTAGAGAATCATACAAGAACCGCCCTGGGAAACCGCCCCAGATCAAATAGTCATTGATTGAGCTTTCCTTCCCCATCGATTTGTTGTATTCCTCGATTTCGGAATAGACAAAAGGGCGGATCTTGAAACCCACGAACCTGCCGCTTAATAGTGTCAATATTTCGCTAGAAAGAAGCTTTGAGTTGCTCCCCGTGATAAATACCGAGTTATTGCCCAAGCGCAAATCCTTGATCGCTAGCGGCCAATCACTAACTTCCTGGATCTCATCGAGGAAGATGTAGCATTTTCCTTCTTTTTTGTTGCTAGCGACATAATCCGCCAAAGCCTTCGCGTTATTGACGGCGATGAGGTCAGGCGTTTTCTCGAAATTTAGATAGATGATATTGTCGCTGGTCCTGCCAATTTCCGACATTATCTGGTTCAAAATTACGGATTTACCGCATCTTCTTATTCCGGTAATGACTTTTACCAAATCACTATCATAGAAAGGGCGTATCTTTGCTAAATATTTCTCTCTCGTAATCATATTTATTTCCTGCAAAACATTATAAAGATCGCTCTAACGATATTCAAGAAGACTGTTCACTCCCACTGAACACTTTTACTGTTTATCGCAAAACTGTTCACTATCAATGAACATATTTTTGTATTTGTGGTCGCAATCAAAGTAATGAGTTTAGATTAAAGGCTTATAGGATCGACTTTTTCTAGGAGAATCATTTTGCTGATTCGCTAAAGCTTATAACTCTAACGTTTCCTATTGAGGACAAAGCATAAGCTATGAATGTGAGAGTTTCTTTAACTTTTCGTCGACCATAATTTCCTTCCTTTATTTATGGTCTAGTTTTTTGTCCGCAGTCCCCTCTCGTACCTCATTGTACCCTAGTTCATATCTGGACATTTTTTTAAAATCATTTTTAGGTTTTGTGCTGCTATTATAAAAGTGGGTACCTGTAGGCATTACAACAACAAATTAATATTGCTAAATCACAAAGCATATACCTTCATAT
>CAVHTL010000075.1:0-5570 GCA_963638955.1 bacterium | reverse complement strand
AATATCGTTTTGTATTTATTCTGGTCGGAGAGTATTTTGCTCACATTGTTCCTCGCAGGGCCAGGCTGAAGGAAGATGAATGAGTACAAATCTTGGGCGAGCTCGTTGTTTTTCGTGTGCTGATACGGCTCTTTGTATAAATTCTTGTCGTATTTGTCTCCACGCTTAATTTCGACGAAAATGCCGATGGAGGATAAAGATGTCTTCAGATTCCGCTGCTCGATTCTGTTGGCGATGATGTCCTTTTCCTTGATTGGTTTTTGAGTGTTCGAGGCTTCGGCAACTTTACTCACGAAGAGATTCTTGCTTCTTTCGTCCTTCTTATCCGATTTGATTATTTTACCAAGCAAATAGAAATCCTCATCGAAGGGGATCGTCCCGATCATTCTCGTTGTTTGGCCGCCGTTTACGATGGAAAAGCGTGAGAGGTGGAGGGTGTTTCCTTCAAGCGAATAATCATCGCAGACGATGATGATGCCGTTATTGAGATACCAGAAAGAGGAAGCGTCGTTTTCAATGGAATCCTCGATTTTCCCATCGATTGAGGCATTTTTGATGTAATAACGGAGGTTCATGGCAAGAAGGCCTCTTTTGCCTTCCTTTCTCCATAGTTCCTTGAGGGAAAGGGCGCTTACGTTATAGACGGCGGCATCAGAGGAGTAGAGAAGGCGATTCGTTCCTTCATCGACTGTCAGTTCTCCTTCCTCCACGCAGTCGAAGGGGGCGTGATTGCTCTCTATCTCGCTTTCGATATCTTCGCCAAAGGAGATAGAGGCGCTGATATTCTCGACGCCTTTGACGCTTAAATCGTAATCCTCTATCGCCTTTAGGAGCGCAAAGCGGTCTTTCTCGCCCGTATCGCCATTGCTTATCACATGGAGATAAATCGGAAGGATTTTGGATTCGCCATCCGGCAAAAGATAGTCCCGGAGCGTGATTCCTAGTTTCTTCGGGGCGCATGAAAAATCGCGCCTTTCCTTGATGGAACGAAGAATGTTCACGCTTTTTCCAAGCAAGTTGTAGATATCCTCTTTCCTGAACCCACTTCCCCTCGGGATATAAGGTATGACGAGCTCTAAAGCATCCTCTTCAAGTTTCTCGTTGATATAGATGCCTCCAATAGGAGATTCGTTTTCGATGACGAGCCCGTCTATGACTTCCTCCGTTTTCTCCTCGTCCGCATCGAAAAGCGCATTGAAGGCGTATAGGCCCACAAGCTTGTACTTGTCGGCTTTATTGTCCAACGAAAGAAGCGCCAAATCGTCTTTATGACTATTTATGTCCATAGTGTCCACCCCTGTATCTTTCAATTAGATCACGTGATGGATCCTCGATCAATAGGGTTTGACGGAACTCGATTAACGAAAAGAAAAATAAGTGATATCGCTTGCCTACATTGTCTCTTTTCTAACTCTTTGGCGGGCAAAGATAAGCCATGGGGTCTTTGCTTGGAGTGAAACTGCGGATAATGCAAGTTTCAACGGACATCGCTGAAAATGTAATGTCAACTAGAATTGGCATGGCTATTATTTCCGCTCTTCCCGCCTTCTTGAAAACATTGTAATATTTAATCAACAAAATTGTAGACAACAAAATTGTTGGAAAGGTATGAAAATGATCGTAGGTCGGAAAGCGGAACTATCTCTGATTGATTCAAAACTTCTTAACGACGGGTACGAACTTGGCGTTATTTACGGTCAAAGGCGAATTGGCAAGACATCCATCATTCAAGAGGCGATTCGCCCGTATCGCCATCTTTATTTTTTGGCTCGCGATGGCAACTATCAAAGCAATTTACGTTATTTTTCGGAAGAATATCGTAAATTTCTCGGCGCTCCTTTTGCTTTTGACTTTCCTTCATTTGACTCTCTTTTCGATACTATTCTTGCCGAAAAGGCGGGAACCAAATTGGTTATCGTCATTGACGAATTGCCATTTCTCGTAGACGCATATCCTGGATTCGCCTCTTATTTGCAGGGATTTTGTGATAAATGCCAAAGAGAAGGAAGGAATATAAAGCTGCTTCTATCTGGCTCCAACATGTCTTTTATGCTCGATTTGCTCGAAAACAAAGCGAAACCGCTCTATCAAAGGGCGTCCTTCAAATTGTTTGTCAAACCGATGGTTTTCTCCGAGGCGCTTATGATGCTTTCGGGAGCTTCGGATATCGATAAGGCGCGCTACATATCCATCTTTGGCACACGCCCTTATTATTTAAGCAAGATCGATCTAACGAAAAACTTCGAGGAAAATATCCTCGCCCTATGTTTTGATAGCCGATCCATTCTCATCGATGCCCCGAATGTGACCCTTCCCTTAGGGTTTACAAACAATTCCATCTACGTTTCCATCATGCTCGCTATAGCCTCTTACAAAAAAAGCGTCAAGGAAATATCCTCATCCCTTAGAATTCAGCCTAATGCTCTATCAACGTATTTGACGAGAATGATTGAAACGAGGTCATTGGAACGGAAGGTGACTTTCAACGGCAATAAGAAAAACGTTTATTACGATATATCGGATCCATATATTCGCTTTTATTACAAACTCATCTATCCGAATCTTCCCGATATCGACCGCGGTTTGGGAAAGACGGTTTATAAAGTCAACATCTCTTCTATCGAGGAAAGCATCAATCGCGGTTTCGAAGATGTCGCAATCGAGTACATGGAGGAAAGAAACGCTCGCGGGCTTTTGCCCAATTTCTTTCATGCCTTCCGCAATTATCGCGCTGACAATTCGAAATTAGGCAGATCCGTGGAGATTGATATGATTTCCGATTCGCTTGATGGAGAAGCCCTCATTGCCGGGGAAGTGAAAAACAAAAACAAAGACATATCCCTAGAAGAACTCGCTCACCTCAAGGAAAGCGTTTCGATTTTCGCTTCAAGGTATAAAAACATTTATTATTTCCTTTTTTCCAAAACGTCTTTCGCCAAGAATTTATTGGAACTTCATGATCCTCGCGTTGAACTTATATCACTTAGCAAGATGATGTCATCTTCTTTTTGACGCTACTAAAAAGGCCAAGCGCCGTCTTCAGCAACTATGCCAATAACATCGCCCCACAATTGCCTTTTTTGGAGAAAAGCGACAAACGTATACTCGCCTCTATCCAAAAAGGTGAAAGCCATGTCTTTCCATTTTGATGAAGTATCGATTTGTAAGAACTTGGTGGGGCAGTTTTTATTTGCTGAGCAAAGCGGATACTGCTCTTGACGGGACAAAACGATGAATGCTTCTCAGGGGGATATCGCTGAGGCTATCGAGAAATTCAGCGCGGATGAGATCATCCTTTTGCCAAATAAGAAAAACACCTTCCTGTTCGTCCGCTCAGCCTTGCTTAGAAGACAAAGCGCTTCAAAGAGAAAAGCGCAATTAACATCTTCGCAGAAAGAAGAAAGAAGAAGACAACATCAAAGTCATGAAAGATAGACCAAGCGGAATTTGCAAAGATAAATAATTTGATGTCACCAAAAGCAGGCAAGAAGCCTATTATTATCTTTTGAGGATTCAATGTTATGGAAAATGAGGAAAAACAAACGCTCGATGAGCGGCAAATAAGCAGCAAAGAGGTATACAAAGGGCATCTGCTCGACGTATACGAAGACGAAGTGGAACTCCCTAACGGAGTAAGGAGCAGACGCGAATACATCCGTCACTGCATCGCTTCCGCCGTCTTGGCTTTCGATAACGATGGCAACATTCTTTTGGAAGAGCAATTCCGTTATCCCTTTCATGCCGTTATGAATGAGCTTCCGGCAGGGAAGGCGGATGGAGACGAGGATCCGCTCGAGGTGGCGAAAAGGGAACTGCTCGAAGAAACGGGATATGAGGCCGATGAATGGGACTTTCTCGGGGAATTCTATCCTTCCGTCGCCTATACCGATGAAACCATCTATTTGTATGAAGCGCGCTCGCTCCACAAAAAAGAGCAGCATCTTGACGTAGATGAGAGCCTCATCGTGAAGAAAGTGCCTTTCGCTTCTTTTCTCGATATGGTGAATAAAGGCGAGATCAAAGACGGGAAGACGCTCGGCGCGTTGGCTTACCATTTCGCGAAAAGCGAAAAATAAAGGCAATCGCTCCTTGACTAGGAAAATTGAAATCAAGCGTCGATGAGTTTATCCGAACCTTTAATTCACTGATTGAAATAGTTTCATCCCGCGTTTGACTTGTGGGCATTCTATTCCACCAAAACTACGCTTCCCCTTGCTCTTCTTTGCAAACAAGAGATAAGAATGAGGTCTTCATATGCTTAATAAACCATTCAAAGTAAATTA
Organism: bacterium; assembly: GCA_963638955.1. GTDB lineage: Bacteria > Bacillota_I > Bacilli_A > RFN20 > CAG-826 > UBA4951. The sequence continues at coordinate 1,287 of CAVHTL010000075.1, read as the reverse complement.
CCATTCGCACACGAAAAGGTGCGGCCACGCCGAAGGGGAGGATGAGGAATACGTCCTTTCGGCGATAGAGAACGGATACGAAGTATATGGCTTCTCAGACCACGTGATGCTCCCAGGAAGAGAGCAAAAGGGGATGAGGGGGAGCTACGAAAGCTGTGCGCAGGACTATTTTGAGAGCGTTCGTGCCCTTAAAAGGAAATACGAAGATAAAATCGAGATCCATTTGGCTTTTGAAGCCGAATGGTATTATGACCATTACAAAAGATACTACGAAGATTTGCTGAAAAAGGGCATCGTCGAATATCTGATCCTTGGCCAGCACTGTTTCATTGACGAAACAACCGACAGGATTACTTTCTACGGGCAGCTCCAGGACAAAAAAGCAGCCGTCAGGAGATACAAAAACGATTTGATCGCCGGCATGATGTCCGGTGATTTCATTTATGTCGCTCACCCAGATTTATTTATGCAGTGGTACCCTTATTGGGACGAATTCTCTAAAGACATAGCGGTAGAGATTATTAAAGCCGCGAAAGAGTTGGATATGCCTCTCGAACTCAACATGGGCCCATCTAGATGGGGTGAAAGAAGCGGGAATGGCAAGGATTTTGAAGTCTGCTATCCAAATGAGGATTTCTGGCATCTCCTCGCAAAAGAAGGAATGAAATGCATCGTGGGCGTTGACAATCACCGCCCTTCCGAGCTTGCGGATAGCCCTTACGATTGGATGAGAAGGTTCATCGAAAGGCATTCTCTGCATCCGCTTGAAAGACTCGATCTGCCTAATAAGAAGAAATAAGTCAGTTTGCAAAATAGGCTTTCTTTAAACTACAGAAGCCTCACGAAAGAAGACCGTAAAATAAGGACTTTTGCATCGAGATGAACGCAATCGGAGCGGGTTGCTTTTTGTTTTGCTAAAAGATGCGTTGCCCTTTGTTTTTTTTGTTAATTTGCGCAAAAAGGTACTACATATAATGCGTCATACCCCGCAAAAAGGTACCAAATATGGAGAGCGATAACCCGTAAAAGGTACCACATATGATGGGCGATAACCCGTAAAAGGTACTATATATGATGCTTGGTTCCCTACGTATTGTGCATGTTTATTCACAATTTTTGTTTGGTTTATGCTCGTTGGCAAAACGAAACGACCAAGAGCATGCGAGACAAAGGTGAACTAAAACAATAAAGAGATAGTGGCACTATTGAACAATGCCTATGTGGTGTTGATGAAATTATTGAATGCCAGCGAAAAACCATCCAACGCTCTTCGACTAAACTCTAACA
>CAVHTL010000074.1:2046-5637 GCA_963638955.1 bacterium | reverse complement strand
ATTAAAAAGATGACAAATTTCGTCAAATTTCTCGCCAAAAATCTCTTTTAGAAAGGGCTGAACAAGAGAGGGGGTGTGGACAATCTTTGGGGCGTTTAGATGCCGAAGGACGGCGCGGTTTGCTTTCCTCGACATTCCTGACGCTACCAATCTCAATCCTTTTGTCTCTTTAAAAAAGCCAAGAAAGCAGCGAAATTGAGTATTTCTTTTTTAAAAAGGGGCGAAGGAACTTATAATACTCTCGGTATGAACGAGAATAACAAAGAAAACAACAAGCAAATGGGCGGGTCCGCTATCAAAACAAACCATCATCAGCACAATAATTGGAACAAGAGCAAGCGGAATAACCATTCCTCTTTCGATAAGAGGAAAGCGGGAGCAAACGGGAACAAGGACAGAAACGAGCGCCGCGAAAAAGAGAACAATCAGAGAAACATCCGAAGAGACAATAGGAACGGGAATGGCAGGACGTCATTCCTTCGCAACAACAATTACGGCTTCCCGCGCGTTGAAAACGAGCCGCGCGAAGAAAGAGCGCCCATCACTTCTACACCAGTGGATGATCATCCTCGCGCGATGGTCCTCCCTTTCGACCAAAAGGCGGTGGAGGAGGTGAAACCGCGGAAATACACCTCTGGCTTTGAGATTCACAAGATTTCCCTCAATCTCGCGAGGTGGCTCGTGAGCGATGACTACTTGAGGAAATTGAGCGAAGCCACGGGAGTAGCTTTTTCCGACAAAGCCTTCATCAAGCTTGAAGGGGAGACGCTTACGAAATTGAAGGATTACAGCGATTCGCGCCAAAAAGAGCCCGGACTAGAGAAAACTCTCCGCGCCTTCTACAAGTACATGTCTTACTTTGCTTCTTATGCGATCGAGAACAAGACGGCTGTCGTCTTCGACCTTTAAGTAAATATGAAAAAGAACGGCAAAAAAATACTTTTCTGCGCCTCTTTGCTTTTGCTCCTTTCTTTGAGCGCGTGCGCGAAATCAACCGGCAATAAGAAGAACAACTGCGATGGCAACGTATGCCATGGCGCAATCGCGGTCAATAGGTGGAGCAAATGAAGGATCTAGCTACCCTTTTCTCTTCGCAGAAATACGATGAGATCATTAAGGAAACCAAAGATAAAATAGACGGGGAATCGCTTTATTATCGCGCTTCATCTCTTTTAGCCATCGGCAAAAAAGAAGAAGCGATGGATGTGTTCGTCAAGCATAGAAAAACCCTTTTTGCCTATAATCCGCTCGCCACGATCAAAAGCGATCTTAAGCTGAGGGCACTGCTTGAGCAGTTCGACGAGGCTTATGATGATCTTTATGAATTCGAGGAATATCCCTATGTTTCCCAAAACGTGGAGGAACTCTTGCGTTCCGCTAGAAAATACATCCGAGAAAAGGAGAAGGAAGGGCTTAGCAAAAAGCCTTTGAGCGTCATTGAAGCCAAAAAGAGGCTATCCAGCCCCAAAAGCGATTTCGAGGCTCTCTCCGTTTTGGAAGCTATTTCCGAAGTGCCGGTTGACCCATTTCTTGAGGAAATAAAAGCGCTCCTTGTCTCTAAAGCAAACGACTCAGTGAAGACTTATGCCTTCTTACTCCTAGTGAACTGCGGATATGACGAAGAAATCTCCATGATAAAGGGAGATAGAGATTATCATTTGATACCTAAAAACGTCAATCCGCCTTTCGTTGGGCCTCTCTACAAAGAGGTTAAGGAAAGGATTTCCGATCTATCCAAAGACCCGAGCGTCAATTCTGTCGCTTATTCGCTCTGGAGCGATTATGTCTTGGCTCTTTTCCCCTCTAGCCCTTTCGACAAAGAAACGCCAAAAACCTATGCGGAGGTTTTTTACGCTATCGCCCTTTCTTATTTATGTCGACCTGACGCCTCTTCTTTGCTCAAGGAGCGTTCCATAAAAGAAGAGGATTTAGCGTCATTGGAGAAAGACATCAGCCTTGCTCTTTCTTCCTTCCCTCCGATAGGGGAATAAGGAGAGAGCATATTTCCTTATTTTCTTTTTGGCAAAGGGTAGAGGGTAGAGTATACTCTTCCTCGTGAACGTTTTTCGCTCTCTTTAGAGAGCCACATATTTGAGGTAATAATTATGAAACGCACCATCAACAAAATCGGCGACAGCAAAATCGAACTCACCGTCGAGGCCGATAAGGATTTCTGGAAGAAAGCCCAAGAGCGCGCTTTCGAGAAAGTCAGCAGCAAAGTGAGCATCAAAGGCTTCCGCCAAGGCAAAGCCCCGAAAGAGATGCTTCGCCAGCACACCAATCCGGAAGCCGTTTTCAATGAAGCCATCGAAGATGTCCTTAACCCCATTTTCGCTCAAGCGATAAGCGAAGAGAAGATCGTCCCTTTCTTCCGCCCGGATGTCAAAGTCACCAAAATCAGCGATGATGAATTGACGCTTGTCTACACTATCGTCCTCGCCCCGAAAGCGACCCTTGGCGAATATAAAGGCCTTAAGGCCAAGAAAGAAGCCCCAAGCGTAAGCGACGAAGAAGTGAATGCGAGCATCGAGAACCGCTTGAAGAGCAACGCAGAGCTTGTCTTAAGCGAAGAGCCTGCTAAAAAAGGCGACACCGTCGTCTTCGACTTCCTCGGCAAAACGGCCAACGATAAAGGCGATATGGTGCCTTTCGATGGCGGAGCCGCCGAGAATTACAGTCTTGAGCTAGGGAGCAACCAATTCGTCCCTGGATTCGAAGATGGGCTCGTTGGCGTAAAGGCTGGCGAGAAGAAAACGGTCGAAGTCACCTTCCCCGAGAATTACGTCAAAGAACTCGCTGGCAAGAAAGCAATCTTCGATTGCACCGTTCACGAAGTGAAGAGAAAAGAGGTTCCGACCCTCACCGATGAAGCGGTCAAAGACCTTGAGATCAAAGACGTCGAGACGGTTGAAGAGCTCAAAGAATTCGAGAAGAAGAGAATCCTTGAAGGCAAAGTGCAAGAGGCCGACAATAAATACTACTCCGACATCATCAAGCAAATCGTCGACGGGACGAGTTTCGAGATCGCCGAAGAAGTCATTGAGAACGAAGCCGCCGCTATGGAAGAGAACTTCAAGAAGCAAATCGAGAATAACGGCTTGACCTTCGAGCAATATATCGAGATCACCGGCGCCAAAGAAGAAGATCTCAAGAAAAACTACAAAGAGGAAGCGACAAATAACATCAAAGACTTCCTCGCACTCAACGAAATCGCAAACGCCGAGAAAATCACCGTCACCGACGATGACCTCAAAGCGGAAAGCGAGAAGCGCGCCGCTTCTTATGGCGTAAAAGCGGAAGACATCCTCGGCTACATGAATCAGGACAAGAGCCGCTGGATGAACATGCTCCGCGATCAGAAGATTCGCGACTTCATCATGAGCGTCAGCAAATAAAAAGACACAACACTATATTAATATATTGGTGAAAGGAGGGCGCAAGATGCCTAATGAAGACAAAATTCTCACCTTGCCTCTGCTCATCACGCGCGGTTTGCTCGTATTCCCTTCGACTGCGGAGTCAATCGGGGTGGGCCGCGCTTTTAGCGTGCAAGCTGTCGATGAAGCAAAGAAAAACTACAATTCCCTGCTC
>CAVHTL010000074.1:367-2036 GCA_963638955.1 bacterium | reverse complement strand
GGACCAAGACGATTTGGAAGATCCGGAGAAGGATATCTATTTGATGGGTTCCCTTTGCCGCCTAACCGCCGTTCTCAATGGAAACGAGATCGAAGGGGAAAAATACAAAATCCGCGTTTTGGGCACCAAAAGAGCCAAATTGTCGTCCATCAGGCTCGAGAATGGCACCTATATGGCGAATGGCGAATTAGTCGAAGATATCGAGGGCGACGCCAATGAAGAGAGCAAGATCATCGAAATGATCGTGAACACCTTGGCGAGCAATCCATCTTTAGGCAGAAGCATCCCGAAAAACGCTTTGAAGCTGCTCGATAAAGGCGTCACGCCGGCTGATTTGAGCAATACCCTTTCCGCCTATTTGCCTATCGATATCGAGAAGAAGGAAGAACTGCTCTCGATGAAGAGCACAAGCGAGAGGCTCAAAGCCATCCTCGCTATCCTAGAAGGGCAGAAAGAGCTCACGAAACTCGACGAGAAAATCGATGCGACCGTCCGCTCAAAGGCCGAGCAAAGCCAGAAGGAATATTATCTCCGCGAGAAGATGAAGGCCATCAAGGACGAACTCGGAGAAGGGGATGGAGAGAACAGTGAAGACGCCATAAGGAAGAGACTCGAGGAAAACCCATATCCCGAAAACGTCAAAAAGAAGGTGCTCCATGAGCTCCATCGTTACGATATGATGCCTGAATCCTCTTTGGAGGCTTCTCTCATCATGACTTATATCGAGACCATCATGAACGTGCCTTGGTATCAAAGCACCGAAGATAACGAAGATCTCGAAAACGCCAGGAAAATCCTCGATGAGGATCATTACGGACTCAAGAAAGTCAAAGAGAGAATCATCGAATACCTCGCCGTGAAGAAGAGCACCGGGAATCTCAAAGCCCCGATCCTTTGCTTTTACGGGCCGCCTGGATGCGGCAAAACATCGTTAGGGAAAAGCATCGCCAAGGCTTTAGGGAGGAAATTCTTCAAAGCCTCCTTGGGCGGAGTGAGCGATGAGGCGGAAATCCGCGGGCATAGAAGAACCTATGTCGGCTCTTTGCCTGGGCGCATCATCCAAGGCATGAATAAGGCCGGGGTCACCAATCCCGTCTTCTTGCTCGATGAAATCGACAAAATCGGCGGCTCGAACTACAAAGGCGATCCTTCAAGCGCGATGCTAGAGGTTCTTGATCCCGAGCAAAACACGAGCTTCAACGACAATTACCTAGAGGAACCATACGATCTTTCGAATGTCCTCTTCCTTTGCACCGCCAATTACCTCGAGAACGTACCAAAGCCCTTGCTTGACCGTCTTGAGCTCATCGAGGTCCCTTCCTATACGGAACTCGAGAAAATCAAGATCGCGACTGGCTTCCTTATCAAAAAGCAGCTCGCTTTGAACGGTTTAAAGGAAGGCGATATCCGCTTCACTGAAGACGGAATCAAGGAAATCATCGAATGCTACACCCGTGAAGCTGGCGTTAGACAGCTTGAGCGACTCATCGCGAGCTGCTGCCGAAAAGCGGTGGTCGAGCTTCTCTCTTCGCCTTCGAAAAAGAGGCCGATCGAAATAAACGAAGAGCAGGTGAAGAAATACCTCGGCGTCGAGATTTTCGAGGACACGAAGAAGGAAAAAGCCCCGCAGATCGGGGTCGTCACCGGGCTTGCCTATACTGAATTCGGC
>CAVHTL010000074.1:0-357 GCA_963638955.1 bacterium | reverse complement strand
AATCGGGGTCGTCACAGGTTTGGCCTATACCGAATTCGGCGGCGATATCCTTCCGATCGAAGTCACCTATTTCCCAAGCAAATCACCTTCTCTCGTCTTGACGGGGAAACTTGGCGATGTGATGAAGGAAAGCGCGACGATCGCTCTAGATTATGTCCGCGCGAACGCCAAAAAATACGGCATCAAGGAAGATATCTTCAATGAGAATACCATCCATATCCACGTCCCTGAGGGCGCGGTGCCGAAAGACGGGCCAAGCGCAGGCGTGGCGATCTCTACCGCGATCATATCTTGTCTAGCGAAGATCCCAGTCGACAACAACGTCGCGATGACAGGCGAAGTCACTCTCCGCGGGAA
>CAVHTL010000073.1:0-6247 GCA_963638955.1 bacterium | reverse complement strand
CTCGGTGGTCGTGATGCTATTATGCCCAAGCATTTCCTGCACCATTCTTAGATCAGCCCCGCGCTCCAAAAGGTGAGTGGCGAAGCAGTGACGGAGAGTGTGAGGAGAGATTTTCTCCTCGATTCCGGCTTTCTCGGCGTATTTCTGCACCTGCTCGAAGAAATATATCCTTGATAACTTCTTGCCTTGGCGGTTCAGGAATATAAACGGTGAAGGTTTTTTCTCATGCCTTTTCCTAGGTCCATGCATGTATTTTTCTAGGTATATGAGCGCGAACTCGCTTATCGGAACGCTTCTCTCTTTCTCTCCTTTGCCTTTTACGTTGATGATTTTGTTCACGAAATTCACGTCTTTCTTCGTAAGAGAAAGAAGCTCGCTGACGCGAAGGCCGCTCCCATAGATCATCTCAAGCATCGCCCTGTCTCTTACTCCGGCGTCGGTTTTCATATCGGGCGCCTCAAGCAAATTCTCGACCTGCTCTTCGCTCAAGACCACGGGGATCCGCTTAGGCTGCTTCGGCGCATCGATATGCGGAATCTCGATGGAGGCTATCTTCTCCTCGTTCAAAAACTCGAAGAAGCCGCGGGTCGAGGAAAGGCGGCGGAGCAAAGTTGGCACGCTTAATCCGTCTTTGGCTTGAAGGATCAAGAAATCGGAAAGATCGCTAGAAAGTAGATCGGAAGTGTCTATCCGCGAAGAGAATTCCTTGTAGCTATGGAACTTTTTAAGATCGTCGCGGTAACTATCGATACTTTCCTTCCCTAAACCCTTTTCCACCGCTAGATGCTGGAAAAAGAGCTCTTCAGCCTTTTTTGTTTCCATCTTCTTTCTTCTTTCTTAAAGTCGTCAGGTTTGCGCCTTTGAGTTTCCTATTGAAGGAAGCGATGAGCAGCTTCGTCTTATCCATTTCCTCGTATTCGGGATAATTCCATAAGGAGAGCTGGACGGTCTCTTCTTTCGGATCGAGGAGAGAGGATAAAGATACGCCCACTAGTCTGATGACTTGCCCCAAAAAGTTATGCTCGTAAAGAGAGAGGGCGCGCGAATATATCTCTTCGAAATCGTTCGTGGGGTATTTGCTCGTAACGCTCTTGTCATGGTTTTTGAAAGAGGTGTCTTTGACAATGAGCGATACCGTTTTGCCCTTCTTCCCCTCTCTTTTGGCGGCCGCTCCCACCTCTCTAGCGAGCTCACCGATTTTATAAGATATCTCCTCGTAATCATTGGTATCGCTAGAGAAAGTCTCCATCCTGCCGATGCTTTTCGGATCGAAAGGTGTTGGGTCGACTTTATCATCGCCATAGCCGTTCACCCACTCTTTGGCCGTGAAGAAGAATTTGCCGAGGATATCTTTCGTCTTGTTGTCGTCTTCATCACACCGTTTTTTCAGATCGCCGATCGTCTTGATGCCGATTCCTTCAAGCTTCGGGGCGGTCTTTTTGCCAATGCCCCAGAAAGAAGATATCGGCAAAGGGTAAATGAGATTAGGGAGGTCTTTCCTCCTGCAGATCGTGATCCCCATCGGCTTTTTCAGATCGCTAGACATCTTCGCGAGGAATTTGCTCGGGGCGATGCCTATGGAGCATTTCAGCTCAAGCTCATCGTAAATCTCCTTTTGGAGGCGCTTTAGATATAGCAAAGGGTTTTTCTCTTTCGAAAGGATCTCGCTCATATCGACGTATCCTTCATCGATGCTTGCCGGCTCCACGAGCGGAGTCAAACGGCGAAGAAAGGCGAAAAAGGAATTGGAGAGCATCTCATAATACGGGAAATCGCAAGGAAGAATCGTCACCGAAGGGCACTTATTGACCGCTTCATAGGTCGGCATGGCGCTTCTTAATCCGTATTTCCTCGCCTCGTAATTGGCGGTTGAGACCACCCCTCTTCTCCCAGGCTGAGAGATGATGATGGGTTTGCCGCGCAAGGAGGTGTTTCGCGCTTCTTCAGCCGTCGCGAAGAAAGCGTTGAGGTCGATGTGCATGATGATTTTCGCCATGAGGAAAGTTTATCCTCTAAGCGATATTATGTTAAGCGAAAGCCCTTAAATCTCCCCTTTTAGATTGGAAAGCAATTCGAGCATTTGCTCAATAAGAAGAGAAGAGCCCTCGAGTTGTTCTTTGTTTGAGGCATGGGGAATGAAAGATATAGGCAATGCCCTAATGATTGTCTTCCCTTTATATCCCTTTTCCATCAGCTTGGCGAGGAGAGTTTCCGCAAAACCAGCCCGGGTGCTATAGGGATCATAGATCACAATGCATTCGCTTTTCATGAGCTCATCTATCGTTTCTTCATCAAGCGGAACGAGGAAAAGAGGGTCGATGAAACCGATGCCCATATTCTTCGCTTTAGTGTATAGCTCATGCCCAAGCGGTCCGACGGCCACGACGTTGACCCCGCCTTCGACGATTTCTTTCCGCCTTATCCATTTTCCGTATCTAAGAGGAGGCTCTACCGCCTCTTTCTCCTCTTTCCTCATGATTTCGTGAGGGTAACGGATGGCGTAGACCCCGCGTCCTTTTTCCATGGACTCATCAAGAAGAGCGAGCAAAGAGGCGTAAGTGCTGGGCATACTGATTGTCACATTCGGGATGCCTTTAAGGAAAGAGACATCGTATATCCCTTGATGGGTCTCGCCGTTTTTGCCGACTAATCCGGCTCTATCGATAAGAAGAGTCATGTCGGTCTTCATTCTTGCGCAATCATGGGAAAGCTCGTCGTAGGCTCTTTGGAGGAAGGTCGAATAAATGGTCACAATGGGGTGAAGCCCAGCAAGTGACATCGCCCCAGCCATCGTAACGGCATGCTCTTCAGCGATGCCGACGTCGCAAGAGCGGAGCGGGAAATCGTCAAAGCAGGCTTCAAGGCCGCTTCCGCGCACCATCGCTGGAACCACTAGCTCCGCATCGGCTCTTTTAGCCATATATTGATGCACGAGATCCCCGACATGGTGCGACCAGGTGTTGAGTCCTTCATGCTGATGGAGAGGTTTTCCCGTCGCTATATCGAAAGGCGTGACCCCATGCCAATATCCGACTTTGTCTTTCTCGGCCGGCCCATAGCCTTTCCCTTTTTGGGTGCGAACGTGGATCAAAACGGATTTGGTCGCGGTCTTCGCTTCTTTGAAGGCGCGCTCGAGCGCTTTGATGTTATGCCCGTCGACTGGCCCTAGATAAGTGAAGCCCATGTTATCGAAAATAGTGTTCGGGACAAGTATGCTTTTGATTTTCGATTTGACGAAATAGGCCACGGACCCTAGTCTTTTGCCCATGCCGGTCTTCGAGACCATGGATTTCCGGTAGCTACGTTTAATGTCGTTATAGAGCTTATTAACCGACACCTTCCGGAAGAGTTTCCCAAGCGAGCCGGTAGGAGAGGAGATGCTCATCTCATTATCGTTCAAGACCACGATCACTTTGTGCTTCCTTGAGCCGATGTCGTTGAGGGCTTCAAAAGCCAACCCATTGACGATGCTTGCATCCCCGATCACGCTCACGATGTCGTAATTCTCGTATTTGAGGTCGCGCGCAATGGCGAAGCCTTCAATCGCGCTTAAAGAAGTCGAGCTATGCCCGGCCTCGTAATAATCGTATGGCGATTCGTTCATCTTCTGAAAACCGGAGATATGGCCAGCTTCGTTAAGATGATCGAGCGAGCGGCCGGTCAATATCTTGTAGGGATAGGACTGGTGGCCGACATCGAATATCACTTTGTCTTTGTCGAAGGAGAAACTGCGGCATAAAGCCACAGTGAGTTCCACAATCCCGAGGTTGCTTGATAAATGGCCGCCGTACAAAGATGTCTTTAAGATTATTTCGTGCCTTATGTCTTCGCAAAGCATCTCAAGCTGTCTATACGAAAGCGTTTTGACGAAGTTTGGGTCTTTTATGGAATTTATGTTGATTCTTACTGGCTTTTCTTTCATCGTGAAACAACTAAATAACTACTAATTAACTACTTTACTTACTCTCGATTGTTTGATATTCGCTTATCTTTTCCTTCGCGGATTCAAGAGTTAGATTGAGATCCTTGATGAGTTTTTTCCCCTCCTCGAAAAGGGCTAAAGAGTCCTCGAGGGAGAGATCTCCGCTCTCGATTTGGCTCACTATCTCCTCTAACATGGAGAGCTTTTCGGCGAACTTGATTTCCTTCTTATCGCTCATCTTTTATTTCCTCCGCAACCGATATGATAATACCATCCTTCATGATGGTCTTTAATTTTTGCCCGGCTTTGACTTCTTTTGCGCTTTTGAGTATTTCCCCGCTTTCACCTTCGATTATCGAATATCCTCTAAAGATCACCTCATACGGGCTTATGGCCTTTAGATGGCTGGAAAGCGATTTGATCTTCTCTTCGTTTTTGGATAGGCATCCATCGAGCGATAAGCATAGCCTCTTGTCGAGATTGCCGATTTTCTCTAAGAGAGAAGAATAGATTTCGCTCGGATTCAAGAAGAACGAACGGCTTGATAATAGGCGCACTCTCTCCTCATCGCGCGCGATTCTTTTCCCCAAGGCAATAGATATGCGCATATCTGAGTCTATTAAAAAAGAGAGAAGATCGTCTTGATTAGGGGTCGAGGCAACCGCCGCTCCAGTAGGGGTAGAGACCCGCAAATCGCTCACGTAATCGATGAGCGTGACGTCGATTTCATGCCCAACGGCCGATATCGTCGGCATTTTGCTTCCAGAAACTGCTCTAGCTAAACTCTCATCATTGAAGGCGCTCAAATCCTCATTCGACCCTCCCCCTCTAGCGATTATAAGGGTATCCAGATCGTATTCCTGGCTCTTTTCGAAGGCCTTAAGGAGTTCTTTTGGTGCTTCTTCTCCCTGCACGAGGCTAGGAAAAAAGAGGATATCGGCATATTGCCAGCGCATGCTGATGTTTTTGATGAGGTCGCTTAAAGCCGCGCTCCCTCTCGCGCATATGATTCCGATTTTGCTAGGATAAGGCTCAATCGGCCTTTTTCTTGTTTCGTCGAATAGACCTTCAGAGGCGAGTTTCCTTTTTAACTCCTCTAAGCGAAGCAAGGCATCGCCTTGCCCGGATGGGTTCATGCTATAAGCGACGAAATTGTATTTTCCTCTTGCGACATATACATTGATTCGGCCAACCAAATCCACCAAATCGCCGACTTTCGGCTGAAAGGAAAGACTCCTCAAAGAAGAGTCCCACATAATGCAATCGAGCACGCTTTTCTCGTCTTTGATCGAGAAATAGGCAGCTGTAGGGTATTTCTTGAAGGAGGATATCTCTCCCCTTACGCGCAACGAATAAGCCATCGTCCCCTCGAGGACGCTTTTCACGAGCGTATTAGTCTCGGTGACGGAAAGATAACCCTTTTCCTCTTTATCCACGGATCAGCACCTTATCGAGAATGGCGTTCACAAAGCGGTAGTCCTTTCCGTCAAGGTAGTTTTTCGCCATGTTGACGGCGATATTGATGACAACCCCTTTGTCGACTTCTTCGTCCACATAAAAATAATGGGATAATGATAGCAATAAAATGGCCTGTTCAACCCTATTGAGACGGCTGAATTTCCATTTGATCATATTCTTTTCGAGCAGTTCCACTTCCTCCGCGTAATGCCTTATGGTGGCTAAAACGATGGCCTTCACGTAAATTGGCGCCTCTTCATAAGAGAGGTCAGTCAAAGCGGAAATTATGCCCTCGACATCGATTTCCTCCCCCATCGATTTATAGGTCAAGACGTCATAAATGGCGTTCATGGCGATGAGTTGCTGCTGGTTGCGTGAGGTGATCGATTTCTGCATAGAACAATGCTTCCTTAAAATTTAAGCGGCTAATTCTACCATAAAGATAGACGAAAGGAGGAAGAAAAAGCATGGAGAGAAAGAAAAACCCTCCTGGGTTTTCCTCCAGGAGGGTCCGTTGCTCTTCTATTTGCTTTCGGCCTTTTTGTAGAGGTTCCCGCCGAAGCAAGAAACCGTGGCAGAAAGGAAGGAGAGAGAATAGAAGACAAGAGATGTGACGGCCAAGGCCCAGCTCGTGTCTTCGCTTTCCGGGTGATTGACTGGGATAAAGAAGAGGTCGGCGACAATGCTCTCGACGCTCCAGGCTATGCCAGCGATAGATACGGCGACCATCGCGGCGAAGAGTAGGTAGCATATTCCAGAGAATTTGCCGAGCTTCTCGCCGAATAAGGCTAGCAAGATGCCCAAGAGCAAGGCGATGATGCTTAGAGAGACTACGACTGGCGACAAATCACTGCCCTTGAGATAGCC
>CAVHTL010000072.1:0-6372 GCA_963638955.1 bacterium | reverse complement strand
TATAACAAGGATATCAAGGCTTTGAGCAAAGAACCCAGAAACGATGAACGATACCTTCTTCCTAATAATCTACATTATTTTTGCTTCTATCGTTTTCGTTTTCTTTTTCTTCGCGGTCAAAGGTCTTTTTTACAGCGAAAATACCTTGGCCAGTTTGGGGCTTAAAGACAAAAAGCTCCTCAAGAAATTGAAGAACACGAAGAACAAGAGGATTTCGAGAAAAGGCAAAATCATATTGGATTCTTCTCTCAGCGCCTTGGTGATAGGGATGAGCTTGTTTTTGGTGGCGAGCAATAGCCTTAGCAACCCAACCAAGTATTTCGATGCCGTTCCGGTTGCGATTACAAGCGGCTCGATGTCCAAAAAGGATTCGGCTAACAAATATCTTGTCGAGAACGATTTGAATGACCAATTCCCCACGGGTAGCACGATCATTCTCCATAAGATGCCGGAGAAAAACGAATTGAAGCTTTATGACGTCGTGGCATATAAGAACAAGAAAGGTGTCACGGTGGTCCATCGCATCATCTCTTTTGGCTATTACGACTCCAAAAGTCATTACGTGGAAACCAGTAACATAGAAAGAGCGGACAAATTCGTTTTCAGGGGCGATTACAACACGGGCAGCGATTCCGATTACGTCGAATATTCGAGCATGATCGGAATATACAAAGGCGAATACGTCCCGTATTTAGGCTATTTCGTCCAGTTCGCCCAATCTTATTTCGGATTGGCGTGCTTTGTGGCAATGATGGCCATCATCGTATCTTACGACGTATTCGAAGGAAAGAATCGGAGAATCGAGATAGAGCGATATATCGCCATTACTGGCGACTACTCGATCATCAAGGAGAAACACTACGCCAAATACGATGAGGAGAATGCCGCTAACATTGGGAATTACAGGAAACTCATAAGGGAGAATGAGGAAGAAAGAAAAGAGAACGGGCTAGGAACAATCCCTGAGCTTATAGAGGCCAAAACCCCGGATTCCAGCGAATCTGGCTATTTGGAGCGCCTTGAGATAGAAGTTATTCCAGACGATATGAAAGCGGATGCGCTAGAAAAGGAAGAAGAAATGCGCAGGAAAATCATCCGCAGAAGCTTTGTGGAGAAAATGCTCAAATCCGAAGCGGACGTAAAAGGCAAATACGACGAATTGAAATCCTACCTCCTTTCTTATAAGGGAGTAAAAACCCGCGTGTCTATCGCAGGAGATTCGTTCCGCTACAAAAAGGAGCTGCTTATCAAGATAACTTTGGAAGGGAAGACGCTGAAAGTCTACTTCGCTTTGGACCCGAATAGTTTCAAAGATAGTCCCATTCCAATCATCGATGCGTCCGATAAAGTTTGCTATAGCGAGGTCAGATCGCTCTTGAGAGTGAGGTCAAACTTATCTTTGAGACGAGCCAAACGCCTCGCCGATGAACTGTTCAAGAGCAAAGGCCTGCTTCAAGGCGAAATCGTCGAGCACAAGTATTCGAATGATTTGAAAAAGAAAAAGAAAGGCAAACGTTAAACCGATGACGAACGAGAGCAGAGTAAATTGGTTTCTGTGGAAAAGCGGTGGTTTCGATAATCAAAAAACCAATCCGCCGAAGGATTGGTTTTTCCCTTTCATTCAAATTCGGCAAGCTGCTTTTTTGGCTTAAGCTATTTTGTTTAAGCTTTATTTGAAATCTCCCGACAATTTTTATTTTGGCTTACCGATTTTCTGTTGTCATTTCATTGGAACGATTGCAAATACTGTAGCGCCTCTATTTTGAATAAGCTGCGTCGTTTCTGGAAAGAAGATATACGCAATACTGATTCATGCTGATACCTTCCCTCTTTGAATGTTCTGCAAGGGAGCGATGAAGACTTCGCGGGATTCTGAGTTTAAACTGTCCAGAATAATCCTCTAAGCTGTCCGGCTCATTGATTTCGATGCCATCTTCTATAGCGGCCTCTAACCATGCTTTCTTGGCATCTAAAGCGTTTGCGACAGCGGATTCTATTGTTTCTCCGCAGCTAATGCATCCCGGAAGCTCCGGAAATGAAGCAACGAAACTGCCCTCATCCTTATCCTCCATGATTTCCATACGATAATTCATTGTTAAAAAATCATTCAGCTTTTTCATCGTTCATAGCCTCTCTTTCCACAATCTGTTTTACCATCTCCACATACACTTTTTTGATGGGTTCATGTTTCGGTATCGTAATCGGTTGACATCCAGCTTTTCTGAACGAATAATGACTGCTTCCTCCCCTTGGGGCATTCATTGCTTGTCCATAGCTTTCCAATACCTTACCAACTCATCAAACCGGAGGTTTTTTGATAAAGCACATATTTTCGTTAATAGTTTATCCCATTTTGACAATCAAAATACCTCCTATCTATACTGTAGGTGGTGTCGTATTTGGTGTCAATTTCTTTTATCAAACGAGATTTACGTGACTGTTTTTGTAGTTGAATACGTGCAAACCAACAACTTCTTTTCCGCTCAAGTTTTTGCCCTGAACAATATTCTTGTCTTTAGCGAAGCGGTTGTTATTCAAATTCGATCGTTGACGGCGGTTTTGAGGTGAAATCGTAGAGGACCCGGTTGACGCCTTTCACTTCATTGACGATGCGCGAAGAGACGTAGGTGAGGAATTCATATGGCAATTCGGCGGCTTTCGCGGTCATGAAATCATCGGTGGCGACGGCGCGGAGCACTATCGCGTAATCATAGCTTCTCCCATCTCCCATGACTCCGACCGAGCGCATGTTGCTTAAGGCCGCGAAATACTGATTCGCCTTTTTGTCGTAACCGTTTTTCGCCATTTCCTCGCGGAAGATGGAATCGGCTTCCTGGACGATCTTGATTTTCTCTTTATCGACCTCGCCGATGATCCGGATTGCTAAACCAGGCCCAGGGAAGGGCTGACGGTAGACCATAGACGCGGGAAGAGAAAGCAATAAGCCAAGTTCCCTGACTTCGTCCTTGAAGAGGTCTTTGAGTGGCTCGACGATGCCTTCAAAGCCGATATCTTTTGGCAATCCCCCGACATTGTGATGGCTTTTGATGGTATGCGATATCCCTAAACCGGACTCGATGCGGTCAGGGTAGATTGTGCCTTGGGCGAGATATTCGTAAGAGCCGAGTTTCGCGCTCGTCTCCTTGAAGACGTCGATGAAGGAGGCGCCGATGATTTTCCTTTTTTGCTCGGGGTCGGTTACCCCTTTAAGCCTACCCAAAAAGATAGAGGAGGCATCGACGGGAAGAAAAGAGAAGGAGAAGCGGCTTTTGTCCGAAAAAGTCTCGATGACTTGCTTGGCTTCGTCTTTCCGTAGCAAGCCGTGATCGACGAATACGCAGGTGAGGTTTTTCCCTATCGCCTTGCCGATGAGCGCAGCTACGACTGAGGAATCGACTCCGCCAGATAGAGCGCAGATGACTTTCTTATCGCCGGCTTGCTCTTTGATTTCCTTTATTTTGTCCTCGATGAAGGAAGAAGGCTTCCAGCTTGGCGAGCAGAGGCATACTTTGTAAACGAAGTTCTCGAGCATCTTTTGCCCGTATTCGCTGTGTTCGACCTCGGGGTGGAATTGAGTCGCATATAGTTTCTTTTTCGCGTCTTCGAAAGCGGCATTTTCGCAAGAAGGGCTATTTGCGGTGCTTATAAAGCCCTCAGGGAGTCTTTTCACTTCGTCATTGTGCGACATGAAGACGTCGCTTTCAGAAGGGACATCGCTTAATAGAAGCGAATCGCCCCTCGTCTTTATTTTGATGTTCCCGAATTCGCTTGATGAGCAGCTTCCGACCTTCCCTCCTAAAGAGTAAGCCATCAATTGGGCTCCGTAGCAGATCCCCAAAATCGGCTTGCCGAGCGAGAAGATCTTAGGGTCGATATGCGGGGAAGAGGGGTCGTAGACGCTATTGGGGCCGCCGGTGAAGATGATCCCTTTGATATCGGGGGAGGCAAGAGATTCCAAAGGAGTCGAAAAAGGGAGCACCTCGCTATAAACGCGGGCCTCTCTCACCCTGCGGGCGATGAGTTGGTTATATTGCCCGCCAAAATCGAGAACTATTATTTTTTCCATGATTGGAATATCTAAGCATAGACAGGGCTATTTCGCATCAAATAAGTGCAAGAAAGCGTTTCGAAAAAGCAAAAGGGCGAAAGAGTGATACAATCTCTCCTCGTGAAGAACGCTAAAAACGGGAAATCGACGCTCCTTGCTTGCTATATCGGCTACATATCCCAGGCAATCGTGAACAATTTCGCACCGCTCCTTTTCGTGACTTTCGCTTCCGTTTATTCTCTTTCCTTAGAAAAGATAAGCCTCCTTATCACCGTCAATTTCTTCGTTCAGCTTTTAGTAGATTTATTGAGCGCGCTTTTTCTCGACAAAATCGGTTACCGCCTTTCTTCTCTCCTTGCTTGTTTTCTCTCTTTTGCGGGCTTGCTCCTTTTGGGGATACTTCCTTCCTTGCTCCCTAACGCTTATTTAGGCATTCTCATCTCAGTAATAGTCTACGCTTCGGGAGGAGGGCTCCTCGAGGTGCTTTTGAGCCCGATTGTGGAGGCGGTACCTAACGAGAACAAAGAGAAGAGTATGAGCTTCCTCCATTCTTTCTATTCCTGGGGGCAAGCCGGCGTCATTTTCCTCTCGACTGCTTTTTTCTTCTTTTTCGGCGTGAGCAATTGGCCCATTCTCTCTTGCTTATGGGCCATATTGCCATCCCTCGATATGATTCTGTTTCTTTTCGTGCCGCTTTATCCGCTCCAGAAAGAGAAGGAAGAAGACGCTAGAAGCGCTGAAGGAAAAGAGAAGAGCCTCTTCCGCTCGCCGTATTTTTACGTGTTCATGCTCATGATGTTTGCTTCCGGGGCCTCAGAGCTAGCCATCAGCCAGTGGGCCTCGACATTTGTTGAGAAAGGGCTCGGCCTAGAGAAAGCGATCGGCGATTTGGCGGGTCCTATGGCTTTCGCTCTTTTGATGGGGTCTAGCAGGCTCCTATACGGCAAATTCGCTGAGAAGATAGACAAAGACAAATGCATGATGGGGAGCGCCATTGCCTTAGTGTGCTCTTACTTGCTTATCGCTTTGTGCCCAAGCGAGATCGTTTCCTTGCTTGGCTGCTCGCTCGCCGGCTTTGCCGTTGGCGTATGCTGGCCGCTTACTTTCTCGAAAGCATCATCTTTCTACAAAGGAGAAGGGAGCGCTCTTTTCTCTCTTCTTGCTTTAGCAGGCGATCTCGGCGCGATGGCAGGTCCCACCTTCGCTGGATTATTCTCTTCTCTTTTCGCCGACAATCTTCGGATGGGGATTCTCTTTTCCTCGGTCTTCCCCTTGTTGCTTGTGCTTTCTCTCCTTCTTGAGAAAATGACAACGAAGAAAAAGGCGTCTCTTGCTTGACGCCTTTCTTACATCTTTTCTAGTATCTCTATGGCTTTTGGAAGCAACTCTTTTGAATACTGCTCGATTTCGCCATTATCAATTGATACCCGTAAAGAAGGATCGATCGGAATCATGTCGAGATTTTCTATCTCGTAGTCCTTCGCGATCGACGCGCTTTTGCTCTCGCCATAGGGATATATCCTTTCCTTGCAGTGCGGGCATTCGATATAGGCCATATTGGTGATCAAGCCGAGAAGCGGGATATTCATCTGCTTTCCCATCTTCACCGATTTCTCGACGATGAGGGAGACTAGATCTTGGGGACTAGTGACGATGAAAGCCCCATCCACTGGGATCTGCTGGAAGACGGTGAGCGGGACATCGCCCGTTCCCGGCGGCATATCTATAAGGAGATATTCAACCTCCCCGTATATGACATCGGTATAAAGCTGGCCAACGAGGCTAGAGATCATCGGGCCGCGCCAGACGATGGGGTCGGTCTCGTCTTCGAGGAGGTTATTGACCGACATTATTTTGATTCCGCCCTTACTCTCTAGAGCGAAGATCCCACTTTCGTCTCCGCTTGCCTTTTCTTTGACGCCAAAGGCTTTCGGGATTGAAGGTCCGGTCACATCGGCATCCATGACGGCCACCGAATGCCCTTTTTCGGCGAGCTCTTTCGCAAGCAAGCTCGTCACAAGGCTTTTCCCAACGCCTCCTTTGCCTGAGATGACGGCAATCGTGTGCGTGATCTTCGATTTGGGATTGGGCTTGAATTTCTCTATTTCTTTTCTTGAGGGGCAATCGGCTTCATTGCAGCCTTCGCAGCCCTCTTTGGTGCAGTTACTTTCGCTCATGTTTTTACCTCTGCTTTAATATAGCAACTTACGGCCATTCTTGCACGCCTGACGCTCATAGAGAGCGTGATCCATATCGAAAAAGGGGGTTAGAAGACAAAGTAATGTAGATAACAAAGTTGGTAATAAAAGTTGGTAATAAAGGTT
>CAVHTL010000071.1:4410-6424 GCA_963638955.1 bacterium | reverse complement strand
TCCATGCTGAATCCAATAAATTTGAGCGCTGAAATCTTTACTATCTAGAATAGAGAGAAGACGAATATGCTGAAACTTCTGAAACGACTCCGAAAAATAGATTGGCTCCTCTTGCTCATCATCATCGCTCTTACCGTTCTCCAAGTGTATTGCACCATGAAGATGACCGACTTTTCTTCTTCCCTCATCACGGCGATAAATTACGTGAATATCCATGATAATCCTTCCGAGCTAGGGGAAACGATGTACGCTGCTTTCAATTCCGCTGGCGGAGATTGGGGCTCTTTCTACAACTTGATTGCAGCAAGCGGGAAGGCTGACGAAGCCACTTTATCGACCCTTGCTTCTATCAGAGACGCCTCAACTTCCTCGATTTGGAAAGAGGGAGGGCTTATGCTCCTATCGGCCTTTGGCTCAGCCGCCTCAAGCGCCGCCGTGGCCGTTTTAGCAAGCGCCATCACTTCCTCTTTCATCACGAATCTCCGCGCTTCCATCTTCAAGAAGGTTTCCTCCTTTTCTCTTGAGGAGCTCAATAAATTCTCGACCGCCTCTTTGGTTACGCGCTGCACGAATGACGTAGAGCAAGTCACAATGGCTTTCCTCATCATCATGAGAATGGCTTTCTCAGCTCCCGTCACCGCGATTTGGGCCTTTTGCAAGATAAACGCCACAAGCAAGACTCTTACCTGGGTGACGGTTGTGGCGGTTCTTGCTCTTGTCATTGGCTTATCGCTTCTAGCCGTCCTCGTTTTGCCGAAATTCCGCATCTCCCAAAAACTCATCGACCGGCTCAATCTAGTGACACGAGAGAATCTCACCGGCGTCCGCGTCATCAGGGCGTATAACGCCGAAAAATACGAAGAGGGCAGATTCAAGAAGGCCAATGACGACCTCACGAAGCTCAACCTTTTCACTTTCCGCGCGATGGGTCTCCTCAATCCTTTCATGATGCTAGTGATGGACGGGGTGACTCTTTCGATGTATTGGCTCGGGGCAAGCCTCATCAACGCAGGGGAGGTGGATTATGCCACCGTCAGCGCCTTTATGCTCCTTGCCACTCAGATCGTCATGGCTTTCATGACTCTTCTTTTCCTCTTCGTCTTCTTGCCTCGCGCCCAGGTAAGCGCGAAACGCATCAACGAGGTGCTCGAGCAAAAAGGGACGATTGAAGATCCCGTCTCTCCTGTTGCGCCTATAGAAAAAGGGACGATTGAGTTTATTGACGTATCTTTCGTCTATCCTGACGCCGATAAAGCGGTTTTAAAACATATTTCCTTCAAGGCCAATAAGGGGGAGACGATCGCCATAATCGGAGCAACGGGGGTGGGAAAGAGCACGCTCGTTAATCTCATCGCTCGACTATACGATGCGAGTGAAGGCGTCGTGAAAGTCGATGGGGTGGATGTCAAAGAGCAAAGCCAGCTTTCCTTGCGGAAGCGCATCGGCTTCGTGATGCAGAAAGGCGTCCTTTTCTCAGGCAGTGTCGAAAGCAACATCAAATTCGGCGATCCCTCTTTGAGCGACGAAAAAATGAAAGAGGCAGCCTCGATTGCCTGCGCCTCTTCCTTTATCGAAGCGATGGACAAAGGCTACTCTAGCCACATATCCCAAGGCGGGAATAACGTATCCGGGGGGCAAAGGCAAAGACTCTGCGTCGCGCGAGCCTGCGCGATGAATCCGGAGATTTTCGTCTTCGATGATTCTTTCAGCGCTCTCGATTTTGCGACCGACAAAACTGTCCGCGAGAACCTCAAGAAGAGCTACAAAGACAGCACGAAAGTGATTGTCGCTCAGCGCGTTGGCACCATCATGGAAGCTGATTTGATCCTCGTGATGGAAAACGGGGAAATCGTCGGAAAAGGGAAACACAAAGAACTGCTCAAGGATTGCCCGACTTATAAAGCGATTGCTTTGTCCCAACTATCAAAAGAGGAGCTTGGTTTATGAAAAGCGAACTCGAAAGAAAAAAGAAACTATCCAAAGAGGACGTGAAAAGGCTACTCGGTAGCCTAAA
>CAVHTL010000071.1:0-4400 GCA_963638955.1 bacterium | reverse complement strand
CCTAAAAGACATTTTGCCCTATATCATCATCGGGGCTTTTCTAATGATCGCCGCGGCCGTGATCGAGGTTATTTCGCCTTCCTTTTTAAGCGAGCTGACCCGCGAAATCAGCAACAACGCCATAAGCCAAAGTATCGACATGGATAAAGTGGGGCGATTAGGGATCATCATGGTTGTTCTTTATGTAAGCGTGGTTATCCTCCAAACTGCCGGCAATTTCCTTTTCACGACCGCCACTCAGCGCCACTGCAACAGGCTTCGCGCCTCGATCGAGAAGAAGATAAATCTCCTCCCTCTCTCCTATTTCGACACCCATAAGACGGGCGATACGATGTCGCGCGTGAGCAACGACGTCGATAGCATCTCCCAGAATCTCGACACGACCCTATCGACGATCAGCGAGAGCCTTTTCTTGCTGCTTCTCACCATCATCATGATGTTCGTCACTTCTTACCAAATGGCGCTTGTTGTCATCGCGACTCTGCCCCTTATGATCGTTTTCGTGATGGGGGATATGAAGCTTGCGATGCCGCAGTTCAAGAAAAGGCAAAAGCAAATCGGCGAGGTGAATGCCGTGGTGGAGGAGAATTTCTCCGGACAAAGCGTCATCAAGCTTTTCGGGGCTGAGAAAAAAAGGAACGAAGGATTCTCGGAGTGCAACGAAGAGCTCGGCAAGACGATGTTCCTTGCTCAGATTTATGGCGGGATGATGATGCCGATGATGAATTTCATCTCCTATTTCGCTTATGTCGCGGTGCTTCTAGCGGGCGGACTACTCATGGCGAGCGGAGAAGGGAACGTCGATTTTGGGACCATCACTCAGTTTTTGGTCTATGTCCGCCTTTTCCAGCAGCCGCTTCTTTCTATCTCCCAATCCCTCAATAACATCCAGACGATCAGTGCCGCCAACGCGAGGGTGAGCGAATTCCTCCTTGAGGAAGAATTGTCGCCCGAGAGCGATAAGAAGCGACTCTTCTATGACGAAAAAAGCGGAAAGGAAATCGTCAAAGGGAAGGTTGATTTCGAAAACGTCTCTTTCTCCTATGACTCTTCGCGCGAGATCATCCATTCCTTCTCCGCCTCCATAAAACCGGGGAGCAAAGTGGCGATCGTCGGGCCGACAGGGGCTGGGAAAACGACGATCGTGAATCTCCTTATGCGCTTTTACGAGATAAATAAGGGCGATATAAAGGTGGATGATGTCTCTCTCCTCTCTCTTTCTAGAGCCGAGATCCACGATTTGTTCGGGATGGTGCTCCAGGATAGCTGGGTGTTTGAGGGGACGCTTCGCGAGAATATCGTCTACAATACCCCCGATGTAACCGAAGAAAGGCTTTCAGAGATCCTCAAAGAGGCGAATCTCACCCATTTCGTGGAGACTCTTCCAGGCGGACTGGATTACAAAATCGTCGATTCTTCCTCAATCTCAAGCGGGCAAAAGCAGCTTATCACGATTGCTCGAGCCATGGTGAGGAATGCGCCGCTCCTCATACTTGACGAAGCCACAAGCAACGTTGACACCCGCACCGAGGAAGTGATTCAGGAAGCGATGGATAAGCTTTCGAAAGGGCGCACATCTTTTATCATCGCCCACCGTTTATCGACCATCAAAAACAGCGATCTGATCCTCGTCATGAAAGATGGCAACATCATCGAGCAAGGGAATCACGAAGAGCTCATGGAAGAGGGCGGCTTCTACAGCGAGCTATATAACGCCCAGTTCGCCTTCGAATGAATTTGCGCCTATTTTTGAGGATATTCTTGGCTTAAGATAGATGCGATGAAAGAAGAGAGGACGATACTTGATTACCTGAGGAGCGAATTCCGCTCCTTTTTGTCTTTTCCCCTCAACGAGGTGGATTTAGGCGTTTTCGCTCTTTTTTCCTATTTTTCGTTTTCGCCCTATCTCCCTAAATACGGCGATTCGGTGTCTTTCCTAGATATGTATGATTTATCGAAGAAAGACGCTTTCCTCTCTCGCCCCTCCTATAAGCCCAATGACGAGCTGCTCTTTTCTTTGGCGCTCGGCAATCCGCGCTTTAGAGAGGTCAGGGCGCTTCGATACAAGCAGTGCTTCCTTGAGCAAGGCATTGAGCAATTCGCCGCCGTCTCCTTCTATTTGCCTACTGGAGAGGAAGTCATCGCTTTCCGCGGGACGGATGGCTCTTTGACCGGCTGGAAAGAGGATTTCCTGCTTTCGATGGATAAGCCCGTCGAAAGCCAGATCGACGCCTATCTCTATTTCAAGAAGGAGCTCTCCTTCAGCGATAAATCGATATATCTAGTGGGTCACTCGAAAGGGGGCAATCTCGCAGCTTATTGCTATTTCCTTTCTTCTCCCACGGAGAGAAAACGCATCAAAAAGGCTTTTTCCTTCGATGGGCCGGGCTTTTCGAATGAGGTGAAAGAGAGTTTCAAGGACCTAGACGAGAGCAAATACGCCCACATCGTGCCAAGCGAGTCAATCATCGGACAGCTATTCAATGACGATTCTTTTTCTTCCGTCGTCGCCTCTCGCTCCCACAATTTCCATCAGCACAATATGTACAATTGGCTCGTTGACGATTCTTCCTTCCTCCGCGTAAGCTTCGTGAACCCTTCCTATAAGCGCGTCCTTTCCTCGTTCAGCTGCTGGGCCCGAGGTCTCTCTTTATCCGACCGCCTCTTTGTGGTAGATACGCTTTTTTCCATCATCGAAACGGCGGGTCTAGACAATATCAACGATATGCTCGACAACAAGATGTCATCTTTCATGAAGCTGAAAGAGAGCTACAAGAAGATGGACGAGGAGAGCAAAGAGAGGCTCCGCCAGTTGACAGGCGGGATGCCTAATATCCTCCTAAATCTCTATAAGGGCTTCTTCTGGAACTAGAAGCAGCAAAAATGGCCTGATTCCTTTCATCGGAGAGGAGAGATTGCTTGCGTCTAAGCTTCTGCCGCGCGTCCGCTGCGAAGATCCCCCTTTTATATCCGCTTCAAAAACAAAAGCAGCGCTTTGTCTTTTTCTTTAGGGCTAAACTCGCGCGAAAGATAGGCGCAAAATGCCAAAAGGAGAGGCAAAGCCTCCTGATTAGGCTATAATGAGAAGTCATGAAAAAGAAAAACGATTACGCATTCGGTTACTTGTCCGATTATAACCTGAACAAATTCTCGAGAGAAAGCTTTCGCCGTGGCGAGCGATATTATGACGATGATAAAGTCTCGCTCACCTACGAAGATAGCCTTCGCGGCGAATACCACGCGAACGTGAAAGGCAGCAGCGCTTATAACGTTCGTCTTGATCTTTCTCCTTCTACTGGCGAGATAAAAAAAGCCTACTGCAACTGCCCTTTTCAAGGAATGGGCTACTGCAAGCACATCGCCGCCACCCTTCTTGCGGTGTCAGATTCTTATCCTTTGGAAAGCGAAGAAAAACCCCTTCCTCATACCGGAAGCAAAGAAACCAATAATTTCGCGAGCCTCGATGAGGCGAGGGAGTCTCTTTTTTCCATCATCAAAAAGAATATCGAAAGCGGCAAGAGCAAAGAAAGGGATCTGCCTTATCTTCTTTTATCTTGCTTTATGTCCTTGAAAGAGCGCTTCCGCTTGAATACTTCTGAGGCGATAACGAAAGAATTGAGCGAAATCGAGAGCAATTTCAGCCTTGGTGAAGATATCGCCTCCGCTCTTTTTGAGAATCTAAGCCGTCTATATTCAGGGACAAGCAGGTGGAAATTCTACACATCCGCTTTGAATAACAAGCTTTTCCATAAAGCGGCTTTTGCTTCTTTCATGAAGGAATCAGTAGGGCGAAACGCCTACGATTTCCGCTCGTTTCTCTATAACGATGAATTCGAGCACGCGCTTTTAGAAAAGAGCAGCGACGAGGAATTATCCTCTTTTCTCTCCTCCTATTTAGCCTCTTCCATCATGCAAGATGAGCTGATCGAGGAGATAAAAAGGCGAAAGGCATATCCTCTTTTTCTCTCTTACGCCGGGAACCTCAATTACGCGCGCGGGCAGGAATTCTATTTCAAAATGGGGAAGATCGCGGAAAGCGAAGACAAAGTAGTGGCAAAGGCCCTCTACCGGAAAATGCTTTTTTCCTACGATCTAACTCTTCCCTATTTCCTTTATTATTATCATTTCCTCAATGAGGACGAGCGCGAGAACGAGAAAAAAGATTTCTCGACGGCAGGACGCGGAAAAGGGTTTGAGGCCGCTTTCGGCTTCCTTTTCAAAAAAGAGACGAGCCTCATCCGTTATTTCTCCTTGGAGCATTTTGCCTATATGGCGAAAGAGATAAAGGAATGCGGGCGCCCCAGTTACGAAAAATATCTCATCAAAGCGATCGAGACCACTCTCAATAAAGGCGGCAAGATGAAAGAAGAAAGCGAAAATCAGCTCTTCCTTGTTTTTAG
>CAVHTL010000070.1:0-6592 GCA_963638955.1 bacterium | reverse complement strand
GAGGTATTGCCGATTTTGCAGGAAGAGAAGGCAAGAGTCGGAGAAGTCTTATAGTCTTTCTTGAATTCTTTGCTGATGATTCCTTTTCCGTCATTGAGGTCATAACTATAGGAAACGACAACTTCGTAGTCGGTGTAGGAAGAGAGGCCAGAGAAAGATATCTCCTTCGATTCGTTGCTAGAGACAAGCTCGCCGTCTTTATAAAGCGAGACCGAGTTGATGAAACCCGTCGAGTCTTCGTCTTCTAAGGTAAGAGCGGCCTTGATTGAGCTGTCGCTTGTCGTATCGTTGCTTATTAAGACGCTCGGGGCGCTTTTCGCGCTTGTGGAGATATTCTCGGTGATAGAGGAAGTTGATACGCCGCTTCCGTCATTAAGGTCATAACTATACGAGACTCTGATTGAGTAGGCGTTATTGGAGAGCAAACCGGAGAAAGAGCCGCTTAAAGCGCCATCATTTTCTTTCTCGGTTGCGCCATTTTTGAGCAACTCGACTTTATCGATCGAGAGAATCTCGTCGCTATCTTGAACGGAAAGAGAATATTCGATTTTGCTTTGATCGCTGCTAGAGGAGTCGAATTTGATGCTTGGGGCTAGTTTTGCGACTGTTGATAGTTTCTGCGTGACGGAGTCCTTTATTGCTCCCGTCCCGTCATTGAGGTCGTAGCTATAAGATACCTTCACTTCGTAACTGAGGCCGGATAAAAGAGAGGAGAAGCTGCCTTTAAGCTCGCCGTTATTCTCTTTCACCGTCTTTCCGTCTTTGAGGAGCTCGACTTTATCGATGCTCATCACTCCGTCGATATCGTTCGATATTATTTCGTAAGAGATTGATGTTTTATCGCTACTCGGGGCGAAAGAGAGAGTTGGAACGATCTTGGATGCGGTTTTTGCATCGGCCGTCACATAGTCTTCGATTGTCCCTCGCCCGTCATTGAGGTCATAAGAATAAGAGACCTTGACTGAATAGGGGGAGCCCGATAAAAGCCCAGAGAAAGAGCCGCTTAAAGCGCCAGTATTCTCTTGCACGGTTTCTTCGCCTTTGAGGAGCTCGACTTTATCGATCGAGAGGATGCCGTCGATATCTTCTTTCGAGATAAGGTAAGAGATTGATGTCTTATCGCTAGAGGGTTTAGAGAGAGTCAAGCTCGGGGCGATTTTCGAGACGGTCGATATGTCTTTGCTTATAAACGAGGATATATCGCCTTGCCCGTCATTGAGGTTATAGGAGTAGTTGAGCTTTATCGAATAGGAGACGCCGGAGAGAAGCTTATCGAAGTTCCCTTCAAGGGCGTTCCCGTTCTCTTTGACGGCCACGCCGTTTCTGAGGAGCTCTACTTTCTTGACGGTCAAAACGGCGTCAAGATCTTCGACCGATATCTTATATTTCACGCTCGTCTTGTCGCTAGAAGAGGAGAGGAAGCTTAAAGTCGGCTCGATTTTTGCGTAAGTCGCTACGTTGGGGTAGTCCACCCAGTCGCTTATCGAATTTCCGCCGACTTCATAGGAGAAATCGACGTAGAGGTTATAGGAGTGGTTGGATAGTAGCCCCTCGAAAGAGCGGGTGGAGGAGTCGCCTTCCTCGACTAGCTCGCCAGAGGAGGCATCGTATAGGGATATCTTGTCTATACTCCCGACTTCGCCCGTTCTATCGACGGAGAAATTGATCGAGGTTTTGCTCGACTCGACGTTATTTATCGTATAGGCGCCGAGAGTCTGGAAGGTTTTGGAAAGTAACCACTCTTCGTGGGTGTCTTTCCCGTCGACGAAATCGTAGGCTGTGACGATTCCGTATTGATAGGTGGTCGACATCGTCAAATCGGTGAATCTCACGCGGTTATCGCCCAGTTTGAGTTCTTCTTCCGCGATGATGTCGGTCCCATCGGTGAGATATATCGCAAGCGGATTATCCTTGATGAGGCGCTCGGGATCAGAGATGGCGACGCCCATATTGATATAGGTGGTCCCCACTTCATACGAGGTGATTTCGGCGCTTGGAGGATTTAGGTAAGATACGCCGGCTCTTATTGTCTTATCGCCTTTCGAGAGATCGACGTCTTTGATTTGAGTCCCATCGATGTATTTGATGGCATCGACCGTGTATTCGGTATAGCCAGACTCTTTCGGGGCGGTGGCGGTGATGCCGATTTTCTCCATCGTCGAGCCATCGGTGAACATGTAGTTGGCGTATTTCTTCCCGCCGATCGTGATTGACTGTATCTCATAGTCGTCAGGATTTGATATATGGACGTCGATCGTGAAGGTTTCTTCGGGTTTCACGTAGTATTTGACCTCTTCATCAGTGACCACGTCGATATTCACGATATCCTCGATATCTTTCTCGATATCGTGGTCGTGCCGATGGTGGTCATGATCGTCATAAACTGGCTCATGCCAGTCATCTGGACGACCCTCATCCGGATGGCCCCCATCTGGATTTCCGCCTTCTTGATATCCTCCTTCATCGGGATAGCTCTCTTTGTAGCGTGCGCTTAAAGCGGTGGAGCTGCTTTTCCGGCTTATCGTCATCCCTTGGTAAATCGGGACGTTATAGACGCTGCCCGCAGAAACGCTTGAGCTTATAACGCCAGAAGAGGAGCTGCTTGTCGAGGCTGCTGAGTTTGCCGAGGAGCTTGTCGAGGCACTAGAAATCATATTGCTGCTGCTTGAATTGCCCGTAAGCACGCAGCCAGTCAAGCAAATAGAGGCGAAAACGCCAAAAGCGATCGCCGTTATCTTGTTCTTCATAAATGAAACCCCCGTTCCATATCCGTAAATATAGCACACCACGCGCATGCAGGAGCAACAATAATTCTTAAATGGCAGTTTATCGATGCTCGCCGTTTTGTTAGGAGCAAGAGCTTTTCAGCACGATTTAATCAAACTTGGAAGTTAACTCAGTAGTTGGACTTCGGAGTTAACTTCCAAGTTAATCATTCGATTTGACGTATTTTCTTGAAGGGCTGTTTTCTTTCCCTAAAGCCACTAGATATCCTCTATCGAGAAGCGGATTGAGGTATTTTCTTTTGAAGTAGGATGATGGCGACATAAACAACATAGAGGCTATTTCGCTAGAAGATTTCGGGGTCAGACAGTAGTCGAGTATCTTCCTATATACGCCTTCGCTTATATCTATGTCTTCATTGCTCCGGCAGTCAAAGAGCGTTATTTTGAACGAGCACTCATCAGAGCTTACGCTTGGCTGCTTTGAAGGAGAGCAAGAGGAATAGGCTTCCTTGATTTTCTCAAACCCAGACCTGTTTTGCTCCATCAAGCGGCAGAGAGTGAATGTGTCGCAGATTATCTGATTCCTGCGCCAAGGGAATATGGACAATAAATCTTTTGAATTCTCTATCCTCTTTCCGCCATATATGGAGCCTGGCGATGATATCTCTAGCCGATCAAGAAAGATGTCGACGTTTATTTCGCTCCCGCTTATGAAGTAGTTTCGATGTGCTAAGGCATTCGTCACGGCCTCGCGCACCGCTAAAAGGGGATAAGCCTCATAAGGCGAAGAATTCGCTTTGCTTTTCCTAATGCCGGTATCGGAATGGCGGAGAATGAAAGCGACCATTTCTTCATGAAGCGTCAATAGATTGCCGACGAGCACTTTGTTGTCGATGACGGTGTCATCGCCTCTCGAATAGCCTTTCCACGCCCGCATATGCACCCTTGTGCAAGGGTCGTTGCACTTATCCGAAAATAGAGTTGCGCCTCTCCGGAGATATCCTCTATCGTCCATGAAGGATATCGATTGCAGCATTGCGCTAGATAAGGAAAGCCCGCCGTTATTGGAGGAATATGAGGATAGAAGCGTAGAGAAATCGTTTGGGTTATATGTTTGCTCGGTCAAGTAGGAATCATATGAAGTGGATGAAGAGGCAACAAGCATGCTTCTTATCTCATCCAAAGATGCGGGAAAGGAAGAGGCGCCAACGCGAACAAATGGCGTGAATGTCTTTTTGTATTCCATGAAAACCGGCTTCGATGGCGATGGGGCGACTATCGCTACGCAGATCCATTTCTTCTCGCCTTTCTCTATGTAGTCGATATAGGAGCAGCTGATTCTCACCGTTGGGTCGAGATGAGCGATATTGTTCGATAAAAGCAAAGCAATCTCCTTTTCCGCTTCGCTGATGCTCATGCCGTGGAGTTCCCTATCCTTGTCGCTTACGCCTATATATATCCTTCCGCCATTCCCGTTAGAGAATGCGCATATCGTTTTAAGGTAGTCGAAATAGTCGTTTTTGTTGAGCCGCTCCTTGAACTCGACCGTTTCATTTTCCATCGGAGCCTCTAAGTTCAAATCCTCGAATCGCATGGGCTACCTCCTCCATGAAGCATTTTAGCACGATTCAATCAAACTTGGAAGTTAACCCAGTAGTTGGACTTCGGAGTTAACTTCCAAGTTACTTGTTGAGCATCTCCTTATCCGTTTTTGATGAAGGATGTAGACGCGTTGCGCAGGATTCACGAGATAAACTCGATCGCTGCTTTCTTGCAATGTCATTTCAGAACATCCACATATCTACTTGCCTCGCTTCCGTTCCGTCTTCTATACGATAGTTGCTTGGGTTTACGCTGCAGCAAACCTAAAAGTTAGAGCGCTTCCCTCGTAACTATGAACTTAGCGTTTTTCTTCTTTTCCGTTTCTCTTTCGTCTAAGATGCGAAGAGAAAAAAAGAAGAAAATGCCTTCGCGCGAGTGATAGAATAAGCGGAAATGAAAGAGAAGAGGGACATCGGAATAAGGCTGCGCCGCCTCCTTGCGGGGGGGGGGTTCTTTATGTCTCATCGCTCTTTCCACAGTCGCAATAGGCTACGCCGACTGGAACGTTGGGCCTAAATTGGTGAGTCTTCTCCCAAGCGATGAACTCTCGGCTGAAGAAGTTATTGACGCGCGCATATTCTCGAACGCGAATATCGCTACGTTCAAAACGGCTAAGGACGGCATCTTCTCTAGCGGCGATTCAAATGCCCTTATCTTGTCAGGAGAAATAACGGCGAGTTTCTCTATCAATACCGAGTATTTAGATACATGCGGATATCTATCGTCCGGCGTTTTCTCTTTTGTCTCATCCTTGAAGCCGGCTGATTCCTCGTTCTTGGATTGCCTTGATGCTTCGCTCTCCTATAGCTTCGACGGGGTGAGCGGAAGCGTTATTGGCACTGCGACTGACGGCCTCTTGTCGCACACTTTAAGCGTAGAGGTATCTTCATCGAGCGAACCCATCGAAGCGAAGCTCATCTATACGGTGAATGAAACCTCTAGAGGATACATATATTCGACCTTCGGCGATATGTCGCTCTCTTTCCTATTGAAGGCGAATAAGGCGAGTTAGATAGGCTACAATGGATAAGCGCAGGTTACTAGTCAGGCTATTCCTCCTATTCGCTTCTTTTTCTAGTTCCATCGAAGTGGGAGCTTCGCGCTGGGAGATCGAAAAAGACGATGAAAGCGCATCGAACCATTTGGTCACCGACTCCAGCGCGAAGGCGGTCTGCTACATAGATGATACTTATTATCTTTCCCTGGATGCCGCCCTTAACGCAGCCTATAGCAATAACAAGAGCGACGTCATATACGTGATACCCAACTTAGGGGAAGCCGTATCTATCACCGGCAGCAAAATCCTAGAAAACGGAGATACGCTGAATCTGCCCTATGAAGGGGAGACGGTTTTTGTTGAACCATCGGTTACCCATGGCAATTTGACGGGCGAGACATATTTTGCTGATCAGAATGCGGATTTGGTTGCAACATATAGGAAAACGCAAGTGGTGCTGAATGGAGGTGCGACGCTCATCGTCAACGGCGAACTCAACATCGGCGGCGTTCTGGGCAACGCGACGCAGCCTGTGGCAGGGCAAACCGCGGGCGAGTATTGCGAAATCACGATGGAAGCCGGCTCGAAGCTTACTTGTGACGGTGGGACGATAAATTGCTATGGGTATATCAAGCGGGCGAGCGTAGACGCCGATCCGTTGCTCACGATCCGAAATTCCGGCACGCTTCAAACGCCTTTCGTGATGTATGACTTCAAGGGCGGCAATTTCACGCTTGCGGCCGTGAATCTAAGCACAGATAAATTATGCCCATTCCAGGTCTTTGATTTCTGCAACGTCCAAGTCAAAACGAAAGTTTTCGCTGGTTCTTATTGGGTAAGCAGAACCTGCGTTTATGTGATGTCGAATTTCACTTCGATGAAGGATCTCTACTTTGTGGGAGTAGAGTCAGACGACAACGCCTCGGCGCTTATCTTGAAGGAAGGATATATCACTGTTGATTATGAGCCAATAGCCAACGATTTCCCCTACACCAAGGTCACGAAAAGCGGGAATGTCGCCAAAAATGAGTCAAGAACACACATCTGCGTTTTCGGCGATGTGGATATCGGCAATATCTATGTCGAAACATACTCGATCGACACCGCGGAGTTTTTCTTTCCGATTTCTTACAAATTCTCTTTTGAGGTCTGTAGCGGCTCTACTTTGAACGTGGCCAAGAAAGTCAAATTCATGAATGGATCAAGCTTGACCATTGATGCTGGGGCGACGGCCAATCTGACGTCGTCTTTGATCGTCTACGACGAC
>CAVHTL010000069.1:0-6703 GCA_963638955.1 bacterium | reverse complement strand
GCTTTGGATAAAGGGAGCGATGTTCTCTATATCGCTTGCTCTTCAGGCTTATCCAAATCGGTAGATTTGGGGAGAACGGTCGCCAAAGAGCTTCTTGAGAAACACAAAGACGCCAAAATCGCCGTCGTTGATTCGCTTATAAGCGGTTACGCTCAAGGCGATATGGCTATTAGAGCAAGAACGATGCATCAAGCAGGCAAGAGTTTAGACGAAATCACCGCTTGGCTTGAAGAGAACAAGCTTCGCTTCAACCAGTGGGCCGCGGTCGATGACCTCAATTATCTAAAAAGAGCCGGACGCGTGAAAGCTTCCAGCGC
Organism: bacterium; assembly: GCA_963638955.1. GTDB lineage: Bacteria > Bacillota_I > Bacilli_A > RFN20 > CAG-826 > UBA4951. The sequence continues at coordinate 6,386 of CAVHTL010000069.1, read as the reverse complement.
TTTCTTCGGCAACCTTTTTGGCGTTAAGCCGATTGTCATCAGCGATATTAACGGCATCAACTACGCCATCGAGAAAGTCAAAGGCAGGAAACCGTCTCTGCTTAGAATCGTTGAGCAAGCCGTCAAATCGGCCGAGGAGATCGAAAACCAAGTCGTCTATATCGCTCACAGCGACGATCTTGATGGAGCCAATTTCTGCAAAGCCGAGCTCCTTAAAATCGCCAAACCAAAGGCTGTTCATGTCGGAATTCTAGGACCGATTATCGGTGGTTCGACAGGGCCTGGCACCATTGCCATCTATTGCTTCGGCGCGAAAGTGACCGCCGAAGGCAAATAACATGAAGATTTTAGACGGAAAAACGTACGAGGCGATGATCACAAATGGCTTCAAGGATTTGAAAAGCCATTACGAAACGGTCAACGAATTGAATGTTTTTCCTGTGCCTGACGGCGACACCGGAACCAATATCTGCGCAACTCTCGATGGCGGGGTGAAAGCCATGAAACGCGCGAACAAAGGCAATCTGAGCGATGTGGTCACGAAATGCTCAGAAGGGATGCTACTTGGAGCAAGAGGCAATTCAGGCGTTATCACTTCTCAGTTTTTCGCCGGCATTTCCGACGCTTTGAAAGGCCTAAAGAAGGCCGATGTCAAGCAATTCGCCGCTGCTTTGGCAAGCGGAACGCGCACAGCCTATAAAGCCGTCCCTAATCCTGTGGAAGGAACGATTTTGACGGTCGCTAGAGAAGGAACGGAATACGTCAATGATCATATTGGCGAGATAAACGATTTCGAAACGCTCTTCAAAATACTTCTTGAGCAGATGAAAAAATCGCTCGATAAGACCCCGGATTTATTGCCCGTCTTAAAAGAAGCCGGCGTCATCGATTCGGGTGGAGCAGGGCTCTTATATACGATTGAAGGCATGTGCAAGCAGATCATGGGCGAAGAACTCTCCGATTCTGTTTTCTCTGGCCCGACTTCTTCCGTCGATGTGGCGGATGCTGCCACTTTCAACGAAGATTCCGAACTCGAATTCGGCTACTGCACGGAATTTATTCTTCAACTACTTAAATCGAAGGCGAATCCGGATGAAGTCGATCTGCAATCTTTCATCGATTATTTCTCAACGATTGGCGATTCGATCGTTGCCATCAAACAAAAGACGATAATCAAGATTCACGTCCATACGAAAGAGCCGTGGAAAGTCATCAAATTCGCTCAGCAATACGGCGAGTTCATCACTTTTAAAATGGAGAACATGACGCTTCAGCACAACGAGAAACTTTTGAAGGAAATGCCTATTTCCGGCAAAGACGTCAAAGTATCAGATGACGTGAAACCAACTCCTCTTAAGCACGCGAAAGTCCGCATGGTATCTGTGGCCCCCTCTAAGGAAATCGGCAAGATTTTCTCGGAGATGGGAGTCGACGGCATTATCACGGGCGGTCAGACCATGAATCCATCCGCTCAGGATTTCCTCAGCATGTTCGACTACGTGAACGCTGATGAGGTCATCGTCTTCCCCAATAACGGCAACGTCATCATGACGGCTGAGCAAGCCGCGAAGCTATATAGCAAATCGCGTGTTCATGTCTTGCACTCCAAATCGGTTGTGGAAGCTTATTCGGCGGTGAAGATGGCTGATTACGACAATTCGCTCGAAGACAATATCGCCGTGATGGAAGAGCAGATGAAAGCCGTCGTGTCTCTTGAGATTTCCAAATCGATAAGAGATTCGAAAAACAACGGCATCAATATCAAAAAGAACGATTTCATCGGCATAAATGCCGGCAAAATCGTCTCCCACGATCGAGAGATAATCCCGGCGGTGCGCAAAATGATGAAAAGTGTGCCGAATATGGACGAGAAAGCCATCATCACGGTGTTCTACGGCAAAAACGCCACCGAAAAGATGAAGGCCGACTTGAAAGCTTTCCTTTCGAAAAATTATCCTCTTATGGATATTCTCGAGGTCAATGGCGGGCAACCTGTTTACCACTTTGTCATCGCGATTGAATAAAAAAGAATTGGAGATGCGACCGGCAAAACCGGTCGTTTTCTATATGCTGCCACGATTTGCTTGAAGCAAGTGGGCGCCGTTGTCTTATTTGTGAAGTACAACAAAGTACAACGGATTTTGCAAAGTACAACGAAGTACAATGAAGTACAACTTGTTTTTAAAAGTACAACGAAGTACAAAATCAGGAGAATCATATGCAGCAAAATCCATTTACGATCAGCTTTGGAAGAGTCAATTCTGAGATTATCGGTCGCGATTCGTCTTTGCTTCCAATAATGGATGATTTCTCTTCTTCCTCACCTAGAAGCACGATTTACGTGATTACTGGGCCTAGAGGATGCGGCAAAACCGTCTCTTTGTCTCACTTAATCGACATGTATTGCGAGAAAAAAGACTGGGTGGTGGCTAGGATCTCGATGTGCGAGACGATGCTTGAGCAGATGGCGAGCATCTTATATGAGCACGGGCTTACGAAATTCTCCTTTCTCAAGAAGGAATTCTCCTTCTCCTTTCATGGTATTTCATTCAGCGTGGAAGGGAAGGAGAAAGTCAGCAGCGTCCAAGCTTATTTGTCAAAGCTTCTCGCTTACTACAAGAAGAAAAACATCAAGGTTTTAGTCGCTGTCGATGATGTGGCGAAGACCCCGGCGATGGTTGATTTCATCAGGGCATATCAAGGCTTTTTGATTGATCATTACGACGTGAGACTCTTGTTTACAGGTCTATATAAAAACATTTCAAAACTTGAGAACGACCGTTCTTTGACTTTTCTTTATAGGGCACCAAAAATCAGCTTGCCGCCTCTATCTTTGCATCAAATCGCCACGAGTTATCAAAACGTCTTCGCTCTCTCTATCGACGAATCGCTTTCCTTGAGCAAATTGACGGGCGGCTATGCGCTGGCCTTCCAAATTCTCGGGGATATTCTCTACAGGAGTGGGAAAAGAAAAATTGACGCGGAGCTTCTCTCTGATTACGATGCGAGACTTGCTGAGTGGTCTTATGAGTTCATTTGGAGCGAACTCACCGATCAAGAAAAGAAAGTCATGACGTTCATAGCTCATGGAAAAGACGGTAATCAAGAGTTAATGGATGAACTTTCCATTTCCAAAGGGAATCTTGCAATATATAAGCAAAAATTGGCGAAAGAAGGCCTTCTTGACGTTTCAACGCGTGGGAAATCGCGCTTTATTTTGCCGCGATTTGGCGAATACATTTTGTTCCAAGAGAAATTGGCGGAAAATTGACTGCGCTCAGTATCTATTGAACCCAATTGCCTTTGGAAATTGGCTAGAAAACGAATGACAAGGCAAAAGTTAGTTTTCGCTAACCCGTTTCTGCCTGTTTTTGTCTCTTCACTCTTTAGAGTGTTTAACTATTTTTGATAGCAAATCTCGATTGTAAGGGTGGAGGGGAAATCCTATACTTATCTTCGTTAAGGAGACATGAAAACAGATGTCTGATATCAAAAAGTATTTCCAATCCGTTGACGGCAACACGGCCGCGGCGATGGAAAGCTACTACTTTTCCGAAGTAGCGGCCATTTATCCGATTACCCCATCTTCCCCGATGGCTGAGCTCGTGGATGTGCTCGCAAGCAAAGGCGATAAGAACTTCTTCAACTCGACCGTGAAGGTGGTGGAGATGCAAAGCGAAGCTGGCGCTTCCGGCGCAGTCCATGGAGCCCTTCAAGCTGGCGCTTTGGCAACCACTTATACGGCTTCCCAGGGCTTGCTCCTCATGATTCCGAACGTTTACAAATGGGTTGGCGAAATGCTTCCAGCCGTGCTCCACGTTGCGGCTCGCTCATTGGCTACCCGCGCTTTATCGATTTTCGGAGACCATGCTGACGTTTATGCCGTCCGTCAAGCCGGAGCCACGATGATTTGCTCGGGCTCGGTCCAGGAAATCGCCGACTTGACCCCGGTCGCCCATTTGACCGCGATCGATTCAAGTCTTCCAGTCATCCATTTCTTCGACGGTTTCCGCACTTCGCACGAAGTCCAGCACGTCGAATTCATCGATAAGGAAGAATGGAAGAAACTTCTTCCGATGGATAAGGTCGAGGCTTTTAGGGCCAACGCCTTGAACCCGCATTCTCATCCAGTCACTAGAGGCGGAGCCGAGAATGACGATATCTATTTCCAGGCTCGTGAAGCCCAGAACCTTGACCATCAAAACGTCATCAAGGTCGCGGAGAAATATTTCGCTGAAGCTTCACGCTTGACTGGCAGAGACTATGCTCCGTTTGTCTATTATGGCGATAGAGAAGCAACGAAAATCATCATCGCGATGGGCAGCGTCACCGAAACAGCCGGCGAAGTCGTCGATGCCCTCACGAAGAAAGGCGAGAAAGTCGGCCTTGTCAAAGTCCATCTCTATCGTCCTTTCAGCGTCGAGCTTCTTTCAAAAGCCATCCCTGCCACCGTTAAGAAAATCGCCGTCCTTGACCGCACCAAAGAAGATGGGGCGGAAGGCGAGCCTCTTTATCTTGACGTACTCGCCGCTCTCAAGCAAACCGGCCGCAATGACATCGAAGTCATTGGCGGAAGATACGGCTTAAGCTCCAAAGATACCCAGCCAAAGGATATCAAGAGCGTTTACGATTTCCTCGATAATAGCAGCCATTGGACCGGATTCACCGTCGGCATCGAAGACGATGTGACGCATTTGTCGATCCCGGTTGATGAAAGCTTCTTGATCGATCATGATTACACTTCCTGCCTCTTTTACGGTTTGGGGAGCGATGGCACGGTTTCCGCCAACAAGAGCTCAATCAAGATTATCGGCGATGCGACTGGCCAATATGCGCAGGCCTATTTCCAATACGATTCGAGGAAGAGCGGTGGGGTCACACGCAGCCACCTGCGTTTTGGCAAAACCCCGATCCACAGCGAATATTACGTCAAAGATGCGGATTTCATCTCTTGCTCGCTCGATAGCTATATCATGCAATTCGACATCATCAAAAATCTCAAGGTTGGCGGTACTTTCCTCCTCAATACCGATATGAGCGATGAGATGCTCTACAAAGTCATGCCGAACCGCATGAAGCACCTTTTGGCGGAAAAGAAAGCCAAATTCTATGTCATCGATGCGAACAAGATCGCAGCCGAAATCGGCATGGGGCGCCACACCAACACAACTCTCCAAGCTTCCTTCTTCAAACTCAATGAGCAGATCATGCCGTATGAAGAAGCTCAGAAATGGATGAAGAAGTTTGCCGAGAAGAGCTATGCCAAAAAAGGCCAAGCGGTGGTTGAACTCAATTACAAAGCGATCGATGCCGGCGCTGAAGGGCTACGCGAGGTCAAAGTCGATCCGAGCTGGGTCAATCTCCCAGTTCACCGCGTGAAGAGCGACACAGGCGATGAATACCGCGATGAATATTACAATGTCATCGGCGCGCTTGATGGCGACAATCTCCCAACGAGCGTCTTCCGCAAATTCGAGCTCCGCGATGGCACGATGGAACCGAATGCCACCTTCTTAGATAAACGCGCGATTGCTGCCACTGTCCCAAGCTGGAACCCAGCTTACTGCATCCAGTGCAATCAGTGCGCCTTCGTTTGCCCTCACGCCACCATTCGTCCCTTCCTCCTCGACGAGAAAGAGGTGGAGAACGCCCCAGAAGTCGTAAAAGCAGGTTTGAAAGACGCGATGGGCGGACCGGCCGTCAAAGGTCTCAAATACCGTATCCAAGTCTCAACAGAGAACTGCGTTGGGTGCGGACTATGCGTAAGCGAGTGTATGGCTAACCTCACTGCGAAAAAACTCGGCAATGACCATTTTGCCTTAAAGATGGTCGAGGCAAAGAGCGTTGCGAAAGAAGAAGAGGGAGCCGATTACTGCTACAAGAAAGTCAGCTACAAGAGCGATAAATTCCCGCTTACCTCGCCAAAAGGCGTAGGGTTCTTGATGCCTTATATGGAAGTGAGCGGCGCTTGCGCTGGGTGCGGCGAGACCCCTTATTACCGTTTGCTCTCGCAGCTATTTGGCAAAGACATGCTTGTGGCCAATGCCACTGGCTGCTCCTCCATCTATTGCGGATCAACCCCACTTACCCCGTTTGTCAAAGACAAGAACGGCAACGGTCCAGCTTGGGCCAACAGCTTATTCGAGGACAATGCCGAATACGGCTTTGGAATGAGAATCGCAAGCGATTACAAGATGAGCCAGATCATCCGCATCTTAGAAGCGGCCATCGCTGCCGATGATGTTTCTGCTGAACTCAAAGACACCGCGAAAAAATACCTCGACAACGTCAAAAACCGCGACGTTATCCGCACGCTTGTTCCAACGCTTATCAAGTTAGTTGACGAGAGTGAGAACGAAGCGGTCAAGGAGCTCAAAGTCTATGAG
>CAVHTL010000068.1:0-6773 GCA_963638955.1 bacterium | reverse complement strand
CTATTGCTCTTATATGGTGACCCAGCCCGGAATCGAACCGGGGATTCAACCTTGAGAGGGTTGCGTCTTAACCTCTTGACCACAGGGCCGCGCAAGTATTTAACCACTGCGATTAAATTCTTGCAAGAAAATTAAGCGCGAAGGCTATCCGCCAAACCGTTAAGTCTTTCCTTCACGCGTTTTTCACCGAGAATCTCGATGATTTCGTGAAGGTTTGGAGATTGTTTTGAGCCAGTCAAAGCGATACGAATCACTTCCGCGAAATCGCTGACATTGCCTTTGTAGGCACTGGGATTAGCTTTGTAATCGCGGTTAGCGATGGCGAAATTGAGCGAGGAGGCAACTTCTTTCAAAGCGTTCCACCAAGTTGATTCATCTGTCCCAAAAAGCATTTTCTCGGAAGAAGCAGAAAGGCATTCGGCAATCGTCTCTTTGCTGAGCTTTTCGTTCCACGGCAAAGGATTTTCAATTAGCTTGGCGTAATCTTCATCGAAGAAGAAAGAAGTAAGTGGAGCGATATCACTATATTTGGCGTAGTCTTTGCGGGGATTTGGCCTATCTTTCTCTATATCGAGTATTTTGGAAAAATAAGCGGGATCTGCGTTGATTTTGCTAAGCAATGAGGAATCGTAGGCTTCGCTCCACTCTTTGACTTTGCCTAGTAAAGTAGAAGCGCGCTCTTTGGCGAGAACCTCTTTGCAGAAATAATTGAGCTTGCCTTCATCAAATAAGGCTCCGTCAAGCGACATCTTCTCGAGCGAGAAATGAAAAGAAGAGATATCGAGGCTTTTGTTCTCGATCGTCCATTCCTCGAAATTGGAATTGGCGATGCTCATCAAATAGACTTTGACTCCATCTGTCGGATATCCAAGCTTCAAGAAATAGGATACGGCAGCTTCCGGGTCTTTGCGCTTCGATAATTTTCTCTTATTGCCGTGATCAAGCTTCATGATGACTGGCAAATGGGCGTATTTCGGGGCCTTCCAATTAAGGGCGCGAAATAGCTCAAGGTGAATTGGGGTGGACGGAATCCATTCCTCGCCTCTAGTTACGATCGTCGTTCTCATGAAATGATCATCGACGACGTGAGCAAAATGATAGGTCGGAAGACCATCAGCTTTATAAATGACGATGTCGACGTCATTATCCGCCAAATCGATGTCACCTCTGATTTCATCGTGAAAGGTGATTTTCTTTTCGTGATCCCCGCTGCTTTTGAAACGGATGACCCATGGGGTGCCAGCCTTCACGCGCTCAATCTGCTCATCGACGCTGAGATTGCGGTCACGAGCATACTTTCCGTAGTATCCGGGAATAATCTTGTTGGCTTCCTGGAATTCGCGGAGTTTCGCGAGGTCTTCGCTCGTTGCGAAGTCTGGATAAGCAAGTCCTCTTTCGACAAGGCTTTTGATGACGATACGATAAATATCCGCTCTCGCGCTTTGCTGATACGGGCCGTATTCCCCTTTATCGCCATCTACGAAATAGCCTTCGTCAGCGACAATGCCGAATTTGGCAAGCTGCTCGATAAGCTCAGCGGCACTTCCTGCGATCGTGCGCTTGGTATCGGTATCTTCGAGTCTGAACATATAAACGCCGCCGCTGTCTTTGGCGATGGTATAGGCGATTAGAGCGGTAAATAAGGATCCCGTATGCAAAAAGCCAGTCGGAGATGGCGCAAAACGCGTCACTTCTGCCCCTTCTTTCAAGGAGCGTTCCGGATATCTTTTCTCCAAATCCTCGATTGTCCCCTTAACTGTAGGGAAGAGCAGTTCAGCCAAATCCTTTGTGCTTGCCATAATAATCCAACTCCGTTAAAGCAAGAGAGATTATAGTCTTCTTCCGTCTTCTCTTCCACGGCTTCTTTCTTTTAGAAAGAGAAGCAAAGCTAGACGGACGCCTCCATTTTTCTCTTTTTGCTCCTTGATTAAGCCTTTTCCATTCCCTATAATAACGAGGCTCAAAGCGAGTGCAGGTGTAGTTCAATGGTAGAACGCGACCTTGCCAAGGTCGACACGCGGGTCCGATTCCCGTCACTTGCTCCAGAAGAGATTTACCCCGGATTTGCCGGGGTTTTTATTTACTCGTAGAGCATAATCAATCATCGACGTCGTCGTCTTCATCGCTATAAAGGGAGTCAAAATCGTCATTGTCTTCGAGTTTCTCGCTCTGCTCGAGCAATTCGTCCAGTTTCTTCTTGCTCTCTAGAAGCTGCTCATCGATTTCTTTTTTCTCCTCATCGCTCCATTCGGAGGCGAATTTGCGGTAGCTCTCTTCCATCATGCCGAGCGAATAGGAAACGAATGCGAAACTGTATTTCCTGAACAAGAAATCCAAAACATAGACGTAATAAGGCAAAAGAGGAAGAAAAATCAGCGTAGCGAAACCCAAAGCCAGCGAAACCATTCCAGCCGGGGTCAAATAAGGGCGCAAAAAGAACCAGCATATGGCCACTCCGGATAAGAAAAGCAACAAGAAAAACGTAAATAGAGAGGCAAGAGAAGACCGAGTATCTCGACTAAACTGAGGGCGAGCCTTCTTCAATCCTCCGATATATATCTCGTTAAGGACGCGTTGAGAGGCCGCGGATAAATGAGCGCGCAAAAAAGGGTTCAAGGCATAATGAAGGATTTGATAAAGAAAGACGAGAGCGAAGCAGATTGCCCCTGATAAAGAGATAAGTTCAAAAAACAAGGACAGAGTATCATTCGAGGCAATGACCTTATAAGCGCCTTCGATATCGCTATATTGAAAAATCAGCTGCAAAAGCCCGCTCAAATCCGCATCGAAAGAGGAATAAATAGAGCAAAATAGAGGGCGAATAGAGAGATAAAGAAGCAGTTTAATCAGCGATGAAAGAACAAAAGAAATCAGTGTATTGAAGATGAAGCGATATGACCCGTAAAAAGGCGGGCGAAAATAAGAGAAGAAGTAGCCAAATGATTTTCGGCTCGATATATCGCCATCTTTATGTCCATCGCATAGGGATATCGTAAGACTTAGAAACATCGGCAAAATGAGAAATGGAATCAGAAAAACAAGGGTAGACGGGAAAAAAGCCCCAAGCACCAAAGAAGGTATCGCGACTAAGCCAAAGGACAAGGATAAGGGCCAAGAATAAGGGAAATTGCGCTTGAAACGCGAAAAGGCCAGATCCTTAATCGGACTCTTCCCACTAACCTCGGCTTTCATTCTTCACCCGCTCCTTATCATCATGAAGCGAAACCATCACTTTCTTCAGCTCCTCGTTGACGAAAGGATAGACATCGTTCTTTTCGTAGGCCGAAACGACTTTGCCAAGGCGAGATAGCGGCGTAAGCACCGGCTCATCGCGCTTGGAATTGATCGGGGTTAAAAAACAGTCGTCGTTCACTAAGACTATTCCGACGAGAAAAGAGGTGTTGATGCCGCTTGCTTTCGAAAAACGATCCAAAGTCTGCTTTGATTGAAGGATGGGATTTAGCACCGTCCTCTTTTTGCCCTTCTTGAAGTAATTGACCCAGTAGGCATCGGCGCTTTTCCCGCTCACCGCGCCTTCATAGTAGCAATCCGTTATAACGTAGATGAACTTATCGCCGCCCAAAACGTGATCGACATGCACGTAATCGCTTCCTCCGAGCCGATAAAGGATATCGTTGACGAGATAAAAGTCGCCTTTTTCTGCCTCTTTCATGACTTTGCGGTAATAGAAGCGCATCACGTTCCGCTTAATGAAAAACGCTTTGAGCGGCTCATGAAAAAAGAGAAAGAGCATAAGGAAGGCGCAGATAGTTGCGATAACGACAAAAAGCGTTAGACGCGCGAAATAAGGCATAGATTATCAATCGGCGAATTTTTCGCCTGCCTCAATGGCGATTTCGACCATGTTGACGAGGCCTGCCTGTCTTTCTTCAGGAGAAATCTCAGGGCCGCCGTAAATAAGATCGCTCACCGTGCAGATAGCCAAGGCGCTTTTCTTGAGCGTGGCGGCTTCTTCGTATAAGGCATAAGCTTCCATCTCCGTGCCTAAAACGCCTAGAGATTGCCATTTTTTCCAAATAGAGGGATCAGCATCATAAAAGGTGTCGCTCGATAAAACGTTTCCGACGTAATATGCGCCATCCCTCTTTTCGGCGGCTTCCACTGCCGCTCTTAAAAGAGGGAATGAGGCAATCGCGCTCCACGTTCCGCCTTTTAGATCATGCTGTCCCATCCAATTGCTGTTGGTGCATGCTCCTTCGCCGATGATAACGTCGCGGCAATTGATGTAGGTTTGAAGGGCACCAATCGTGCCAACCCTGATAATCGCCTCAACTCCGTACTGAGAAAATAATTCATGCGAATAAATGCCAATCGAAGGCATGCCCATGCCGCTTGGCATGACGGAAATCCTCTTTCCGTTCTTGCTGTAGCCAGTGTAGCCTCTCATCCCGCGGATCGAGCACACTTCCTTGACGTCAGTCAAAAAATGGTCTGCGATCCATTTCGCGCGGAGAGGGTCTCCCGGCATCAAAACGACTTTCGCAAAAGCCCCATCTGCGGCGTTTATGTGTGGTGTTGACATAGATTTACTCCTCTTAATAACCTGAAGAGACTAGCAGTCTCATCTTGACTTTTAGAGTGTAACACAAACTGACCGTCCAATGGTGAATGGGTAAAAAGAAAAGGCCATAAAGGCCTCTATTGCTCGTTTGGATTGTCTTCGCTCGTCTCGCTGACCGTAGCCATGTCTTCCTCAAAGATCCGCAAGAGTTCATCGGGGGCGACTGAGGTAAGCTCGCCTTGGAAGGCGATGGAGATTCTCCCAGTCTCTTCGCTTACCACGATCGTGACTGAGTCGGTGGTTTCGCAAATGCCGTATGCGGCACGGTGACGGGAACCGTATTTGCCAGTCAAAGGCCTGCTTGTAGGAGTGTAATATACGCTCGCTGCCGCGATTTTATCGCCCCTTATGATGACTGCGCCATCATGGAGCCTCGTGCCTGGATAGAAAATGGTCTGAAGGAGCTCAGCACTCACCGGGGCATTCAAAATCGTCCCGTTTTTCATAATCTCCGTCAAATCGTCATTCTTTTCGAATGTTATAAGCGCTCCGATTTTTTGTTTCGAAAGTGTTCTGATGGCCGTGTCGACTTTCTTGAAGACCTCTTCGCGGTCATAGACGGCCTCAGGCCGTACTTTCTGGCTATGATGGAAGAAATCGAAATTGGCTTTGCCTTTCATGACGTTGGCCGTGAAGATTCTGACCTCCGACATATTCGTGAAGCAGCTCACCAAAACGCCGGTCAATAGGAGTCCTAGCAAAATATAAAGCAATAGATCAAGCGAGAAAATCCAAGACAAAATAACGGCAGCCTCACTCACGAGGATGAAGATGCGCGGCGTTTTCCTTTTGACTAGTCCATAAAAAACCACATCGATAATCGCAAAAGCAACAATCGATAGGACCAAAGTCAAAATCGTTGTCAAAGATGAGAAATCGCGAATCATAACCAAAATCAAGAAGAGGAAATATCTTCTTGCCTAATGTTAGCAAACGTAAAGAAAACTGTTAATAGAGAATGAACGATTGAAAACGCTTTTAAGGCAAAATCCTTACTTTGCCTTGGTGAATTTTCCTTTATTGGCCCCTTTGCTTGGCTTCAGGACAATGCCTTTATCGGTATTGCCAGCCATGTTTTTGGTGTATTCGAGAGCTTCGACTTTCGTATTGAACAGTTTGATCGCCTTCTCGCTCCCCATTATTTTGACTTGCCATTTGCCGTCATCACGCTTGTTGACCATGTAGGTATTCTTCTTCTCTGCCATAAAATGCTCCTTCTGTATTCAATCAATGATAGGCTTTTGGATGGTAAAATCCACAGGCGTTTTATCCTTGCGACAGCGCTTTTTGCGCCACGATGAATGGTTTTGATATCTCTTCGATCGAATCCTGGCAATCGTTATCAAGCCAATTGATCAATACGTTATATAGAGCGCCAGCCACGAAATAGGCGACGTATTTGTCTAGTTTCACCGGCAGATTCTCAAGGAATTCATTGGACAGGAATTTCAAAAGCTCTCCATCGAGCCCGGCTTTCCTAAGGCACTTATTGGCCTTGATGTTCGCTTTGAAATAAAGGAAAAGAGCCATAATCGCAAGGCTGTTGTCGCTTGGGATTTCATTCCCGTTCATCGTTATCTGATCCACAAAACGCGCCTTTGTCATCTCGAAAAAATGAAGGATGACGTCTTCTTTGCTAGTGAAATGTCGGTAATAAGTAACTCTCGAGGTGCCAGCTCTCTTTACGATATCGGTTACCGTGATGCTGTCATAGTCCTCTTCTTCCATAAGGCTTAGAAGGGCGTTTGTGATGTTTTTGTCGATTTCGTTTTGCTTCATATTTGTTTCCCGTAATTTTCAATACGTTACATTTAACATTTATTTGTAAGCATTTCACTAAAAATAAAATGTTTTTTGATTTTTCGTTGCAACTGCGTATTCAAAAAACTCTTTATGACGCTCGGAAGCAATTATTTTTTTGCCAATCGGAAAAAAGATGCGTCTACCGAAAAATATAATCGCTTTTTATTCCGTGAATAAATCGTCCAACGTCACTACGTTCGAAAAATCAAAACGGTATTCGTTGCTTTTTAGGCCATATGTCGTAAGCAAGACGTTTTGCGTCCTTTGCTTTTTCGTGCACAATTTTTGAATTTCGTCTCTGCGCCTAATCAAAAGCAAGTGGTAATTTTTGTCAATCGCGAATTCGTCTTCATAGAATTTGGCTTCGCATAGGCTCACGATATTGTCG
>CAVHTL010000067.1:3432-6921 GCA_963638955.1 bacterium | reverse complement strand
AGTTTCCTTTTGCGCTTAAAACCACGTGTTCAAGACTCTATGAGCGAAGATAAATAAGCATCGGTAGATAGTCTATGCCAACGATAAGGAAAAATCCTCCATCGAGGGAGGACCTTTCATCACTTCGCAGTGGTCAAGCAAACTCCGCCTTATTCAAGCGGGTATTTGAGCGTGATCGCTGGGCGGACGCAATAATTGCTGCTGCTCCCGAGGTTATTCCCGATTGCGCCCTCATCATCCACGCATGAGGCGCCCGTTTCATATAGATAATTGGGCGAGCGGGTCCAATACGAGGCGTAAGATTCATATTGATAGCAGCCATTCGCGATGGCGTAATCAGTCACCGCGCACCGTCTACTCTCCGACGCCTCGACGCTCGAAGAAAAGCCGTAATCCGCATTCAGATAATCCTTATAGCTCAATAGATAAACCTTGTCGGATGTATTATCGCAGGCATACTGATTGTCAGCTGCATTGGTGGTGGCTGCGCTATTATCGACAGTCGTCTCTAATAAATATGAGGAATTCAGGTTGAAGGCGGAATTGAAGAAGTCCTCGGTTAGCCACGCCCTTATATCCGAATCTTTGTAATTATTCAAATTTTCATCGAAATTATGGGCATCAAGCAAAAGGCTTGAAGCAAGCGAATAAGTTCCATCATTATTTGCGAGTATCTTCCATTCAATGAGTTCGCACGCAAACCAATATGAGGTATCCTTGACGACCTTCGTGCCATCAGAGAAGACAAAGTCACCCTCATCTGGTTTTGCGACTGCTTTTGCGTAATATTCGCCATTATACAAATACCATCCATTGCTTTCAGGAGCGGTCAATCCGCCAAGCGCTTCTAAGAGATCCCCATCGCTGACGTAGGATTGAGGATACAAGCCGTATGTCACGATCCCCTTCGTTTCGTCGATGTCTGGCAAGATGCCCATCTTCTTCTTGCTCGCCTCTGTCTCTTTCCCGCTCGGGGTCTCATTGTTCTTGTAGGAATATCCGCAGACAACGCAGGTGTAAGTCGTGTAGCCTCCAGCTTCATAAGTCGGCGCGGTAACTACGCCCGTGCCATAGGAGTGATCGGCTTCATCGCCTTTTAAATCGGTGTAACCTTCGTCGGTGCAGGCGTGCCAATGGGATATTTCATCTTTGCTCCACTCGCTGGAGTAATTGTGGGTGAGTTTATCGGTCTCTTCGTCTTTGTAGCTATAGTCGCAGACGGTGCAGGTATGAAGCGTATAGCCCTTTTTCCTCGTAAGTCGGGGCAATCACTTCGTCTTCATAGGTATGCTTCGCCTTTCTTTCCACCTCGTCATCATGCCCGCAAGTCGAGGCGTGCCAATGGCAATTTTCGTCGTAAGTCCAATCGGAGGCATAAGTGTGAGTATGCGCCGAGAGACTGGACGATGAACTCGATGAGCTTGGGGCCTTATGACCCCCGCCGCATGCGCATAGAGGAAGGCTGCAGGCTAAAGCGGATACCATAAGAGTTAATTTTCTATTCATGCTTTTATATCACCTTTCTTTTTTCAAGGCCGATATTCTACACCATCTTCGATGAAAAATAAGTCCAATCGATTTATGAGGTCCTGGAAGATGCTGCTTCTGTAGGAGCAAAATGCTTAATCGCCTTGAGAGGCGCAAAGCGATGTTGTCGAACCATTTTCCATGGCGGTAAGCGCGCCCAATCAACGCGTTATTCAATGTATGATGATTGAATTTGCTCATTTGAGCTCATTTGCGTATGCTCTTTATCACCATTCGAAAAAGTATCGGCTATAACTACGTATTTTCGCGTTCCGCATGATTGCTTTATTGACGTAAGAAGGTAGAATTCCCTTATCTATAGGTACAAATCGCCTTGATGGAGAACACCGGAATGAAAGAAATTGACAATATCTACCGCCCGCTTCCTTTTTGGAGTTGGAACGACGATCTCGACATCTCTACGCTCGAAAAGCAGATCGAGACGATGCATGAAGGCGGCATCGGCGGCTTTTTCATGCACGCTCGAGGCGGCTTGATCACCCCCTATCTAGGCAATAAATGGTTTGAATGCGTCGATGCTTGCGTGAAGAAAGCAAGCGAACTCGGGATGGAGGCCTACGCATATGATGAAAACGGCTGGCCAAGCGGATTTGCCGGAGGGAAGCTGCTCGAAGATGAAGCCAATCGCGACCGTTACCTCGAATATGGATACGGCGCATATGACCCTTCTTCTTTCGTCTCCTACGACTACAAAGGAGAAAAACTCGTGCGCGTCCAAAAAGGCGATGATGTCCTCAATGTGTATAAACGCATCAGCAACTCCACCGTCGATATCTGCAACAAAGACGTCGTGAGGAAATTCATCGATATCACCCATGAGCGCTACAAAAAGAACGATAAAGGCGGACTAAAGGGCTTTTTCACCGACGAGCCGCAGCATTACCGCTGGGCTCACCCGTATACCGACTGTCTCGAGCCTTATTTCAAGGAACGCTACAACGAGGATATCCTCGATGGACTAGGCCTCATGTTTATCGAGAAAGAAGGATATAGGAGCTTCCGTTACCGCTACTGGATGGCGATGAGCGAGCTACTAAGTAGCTCTTTCAGCAAGCAGATTTACGATTGGTGCAGCGATAACGGTTATAAGTTCACCGGCCATTACGTCGAAGAGACGACGCTTGGGTATCAGCTCATGTGCAACGCCGATATGATGAACTGCTACGAATACGAGCATATCCCGGGCGTTGATTGGCTTGGGAGGAACTGCCCAGACGTTTTGTCGCCCAAGCAAGTGGGGTCAGTCGCTAGCCAATTGGGCAAAAAGCAGGTGCTTACTGAGGCTTTCGCTTGCTCAGGGTGGGATGTTACCCCTATCGAGCTCAAGCGAAACGGCGAGGCTTTATATGTTGGCGGAGTGAATCTCCTTTGCCATCACCTCCTCCCTTATAGCGAGCACGGCCAAAGGAAGAGGGATTACCCCGCTCACTACATCCCTCTCAATAACTGGGTCAAGAAAAACTTCAAGGAATTCAATGACTATTTCTCTTATTTAGGGATGTTCCTCTCAAAGAGCGAAGAGAATCCTTCTATCGCGCTCCTTCATCCGATCAGGAGCTGCTACTTCTCCTTCAAGCGCGAAGACGCTGAGCCGTATTTCGGGACCGAAGAGATCGAAAGGCCCTTGCAGGAAGTAATCGCCAAGCTCACGTCGATGCACCTTTCTTGGCATTTCCTCGACGAGTCGATCATGGAACGCCATGGCTACGTGAAAAATGGCAAAATCGGCTGCGGAAAGAAGGAATATTCCGTCTTGGTCTTGCCAAAGCTAGAGACAATGGGCAAGAAGACCCTCGAATTCATCGAGGAATTCGTAAAAGAAGGTGGGAGATTGATCGCGCCTTACGGCTTGCCTACCTATCTAGAAGGCGAAGCGCACGATTATTCTTCGCTCCTAGTAAGTGGCAAGCTTGACGATTTGAAGGAAATCGATGGCTTCCG
>CAVHTL010000067.1:0-3422 GCA_963638955.1 bacterium | reverse complement strand
ATCGCCTTTCTAGGCGCTTCGACGAAAACGGGAAAGAATACCTTTATATCGTCAACGTGTCAGAAGAGGAAGTCGTCGTCAATCTAGCGAAAGACGGCTATAGAAGCGCTCTTTCATATGACGTCGTAAATGATATCTTTACCCCTATAGCTTTATCCTTCATTCTCCCTATCGGCGGATCGAAAATCCTCTATTGGAGCAAAGATGAGGCCCCTAAAGAAGCAAAGAAAGAGGTCATCCATCTCCCTGCTTCCTACAAAATCGAGACCCCCGTCGACAATTTCCTCACCATCGATTCCCTTTCCTATTCAACGGATGGTCTAAATTACTCTGAGCCGATGTTCCATATGGATGCTTTCAATGAGTTGCTTCAAAAACGCTACAAAGGCAAGCTTTACTTGCGTTACCTCTTCAAGGCCGAATACATACCTTCTTCCTTGATATTGGAGGTCGAGGATAGCCATCTGCTTTCTCTTTCCTGCAACGGCAAAAAGGTCGAAAAAGCTGATATAGCGACTTATGAAAGCCATTTGCTGGCTTACGACATCTCTTCTCTGTCTAAAATCGGCGAGAACGAAATCGTGCTCGAGATGGATTATTACCAAAGTGATGAAGTCTATTACGCATTGTTCGGGGAGAACGTCCAGGAGAGCTTAAGGAACTGCTTGGTCTATTCAAGCAACATCGAGCCGATTTATCTCAAAGGCAAATTCGGCGTGGAAGGCAGCTTCTCCAAAGGCGAAGGCGAAGTGCTGCTTGGCAAGAGTTTCCTCCTCGGCGCGCAAAAAAGCGAGATAACCTCCCTCATCGAGGGCGGCTTCCCCTTCTTCCATGGCGAAATCGCGCTTTTGGGAAATCTATATGTCGACGATATCAATAAGACGCTTCTCGTCGATAAGCGCTTTTCCTCTTTGGAGATTTACGTCAACGACAAGAAAGTGGAGGCCACGATGTTTGATTACCGCTTCGACTTAAGCAAGTATCTGCGTCTTGGCGAGAATGAGCTCAAACTACTCTTGAGCATCTCCCCGCGGAACTGCCTTGGCCCGCACCATATAGGAAAAGGCGAAACGACTTTCGTCGGTCCTTATTCCTTTGAGCACCCTTCTAGCGACACTTCCGTCTATAGTTTCGTGAAAACGATCATTTGAGGTAGCAATATGTCCAAACCAAAACGTTTCTTCGGGCTCCATTTCGATTATCACGCGAACGCCTCCACTACGGATATCGGCGCCCATTTCGACAAGGGAGTCCTTGAAAGAATCATCAAAGAGGTCAAACCAGACTTCATCCAGTGCGACACAAAGGGGCATCCCGGATTGACTTCATATCGCACGAAAGTCGGTTACCGAGCTCCAGGCCTCAAGAAGGATCTTCTGAAAGAATGGAGGGATGTGACCAAAGAATACGGTATCCCTTTATATTCGCATTATTCAGGCATTTGGGACAAAAAAGCGACCGAGCTGCATCCTGAATGGGCCGAAGTCAATGAAGATGGCACTTTGACCGACCGCATCTCCCCGTATAGCGGCTATCTAGACGAGCTCATGATCCCGGAGCTAAAGGAGCTCATCGAAGATTACGGTATGGACGGAGCTTGGGTCGATGGGGACTCTTGGGCCTTGCTCCTCGATTATTCGGATAATGCCAAAAAGGCCTACGAAAAGCAAACAGGCAAGGACCATCTCCCGAAAAAAGGCGATGAGGACTATAAAGAATACCTCTCCTTCCTTAGAGAAGGGTTTCTCTCTTACGTCAAAAAATACGTCGATGCCGCTCACCGATATAAACCGGACTTCTTTATAACGAGCAACTGGCTCAATACCGCTTGGGTGCCGGATGATGTCTCATTCACCGATTATATCTCTGGCGATCTTTCCGCCACCAACAGCGTCGACAGCGCCCGTTTTGAAGCGCGCGCCATGGCGATGAGCGGACGAAATTTCGACATCATGAGCTGGGGTATCTCTTTCCCCGTGCATCACGAGAAAAGCGCCATCCAGCTTGAGCAAGAGGCGAGCTGCATCTTGTCTTTAGGAGGCGGATTTCAGATCTACAACATGCAGGATCCGACAAACGTCTGCCTCAACCCCAAAGCCATCTCGACATGGGGTGAAATAGGAAACTTCTGCCGCGACAGGGAAAAATATTGCTATGGCGGCGCTTTTACGCCGGATTTGGGCCTATATTATTCTGTTGCTTCCTATTACGACCGGCTCGATGTGCCGTATCTTCGCGAATGCGCTTATAACTTCGAGCTATACGGCTCGCTTCTGGGTTTCCTCGACAAGGGGAGCAGCGCTTCTTTCGAAAGCGAAGAAAGGCTTACCGAGGATGTTCTTGGCCGCTATCCGCGCTTTGCCTTATCAAACATCACCGCGATAGATGAAGCAAAGATAAAGATGCTTCTTGGCTACGCCTACAAAGGCGGCGAGCTTATATTGCTTGGGGCTAACACCGCCTCTATCTTCGCCCCGCATCTGAATCTAGAGGCAGAGCTCAAAGAAAAAGACCATCCGATCTTCTTTATCGAAGGCGATAAGTCTTCTTTGGAGGTGCGCGATTCCTTCACGAAAATAAAGGGCGATCGCTATAAAGTCATTTCCTATTTTCGTCCAGCCATCATTAAAGGCGACCTCTCTTGCAGCAACCCTCCTCCCACCATCCTCCCAAGCGAAGAATCCTTCCCGGCTTTGCTCGATATGATGTATGGCAAAGGCCATATTCTCATCGCCCCGATTAATCTAGGGCAGAGTTATTTGTTCAATAGGACCATAGAGGCGGAATCCTTCTTTGAGATGATCCTCAAGCAGACAAAACGCGTGATCACCCATAATCATTATGGCGAGATGGACGTCGTTCTGCGTTCTTTAAACGATAAAACCTATCTTCATCTCATAAACCTCTTGGGTCCGCACCGCGTGAGCTCCGTAAGCAGTTTCGATAAAATCCCGCCGCTTCATGAGGTCGATATCGCTCTTAAAGCGAGCAAATCCCCTAAAGCCATTTGTCTAGAGCCAAGCGGCGAAGAGATTCCTTTCCGTTATATCGATGGCGAAATCCGGCTGCATTTCGATAGAATCGATCTATACTACATTCTCGAAATAGAAGAATAGGCTCAAAAAACAGCCTTCGATAGACAAAATGGGTGACTTCCTTTTCCTTGTGCTAAAATAGAAGAAAGGAGGCTACGCATATGTCGATATACCTGAACCAAGACAACACTACGTTCGTAGACGATATAAACGATGACATCTATATAGACAAATCGATGCTCGTTGCTTTTTGCAACCTCAGCTTGCGGAAATCCAAGAGATTCATGTGCGTGACTAGGCCTCGCCGCTTCGGCAAGAGCATGGCTCTCTCCTTGCTCAACGCCTATTACTCGAAAGGCTGCGACTCCAAGGAACTATTCAAGGGCC
>CAVHTL010000066.1:6148-6948 GCA_963638955.1 bacterium | reverse complement strand
GTCGCGTCTTTGCTTCCGCCGTTAGTGATGGTATCCCCTCTCACCCCTGGCTCGCAGTCGGTCACGGTGATGGCGACTTTGGCTGGGAGCTGGATGCCGAGGATCTCCTCGTCGAAGCTCATGATGATGACTTCGAGATTCGCGACAAGATATGGGGCTTCATGCTCAAGGTTTTGGTGGCCGATTTCGACTTGCTCATAGGTTTTCGGATCCATGAAGACATAGGTCGTTCCGGAATCGTAGAGATATTGCATCGTCTTTTTGTCAAGACGCGCCTCTTCCACGTCGTAGCCGCTGTTTCTCGCCAATTCGGTGATAGCCCCAGTGCGGACGTTCTGCACTTTGAGCTTGGCGACCATCTTTCTCATCGCGGTCTTGTTGAGAAGGATATCGATGACGCGATATAGGGTCTTCTCATCGATAAAGTAATTCCCTGGGCGTAATTCAGTGACGTTCATAAATAAAAAACTCCTTAAACTCGTTAACGCGGATATTCTACTCCTCCTCTTCTAAAGAAGGTACCCCCATTTTCGCGCTCAAATAAGACGGAATCCCGGGTTGAAGCGGAGTTCGTTTCCGATGCTCGTGCTCTCTCCGTGCCCGGGATAGACTTTCGTTGCCTCCGGAAGCCTTTTGAGTTTACTTAAGCTTGTCGGGATTAAGCTTTCATCGCCTGAAGGGAGGTCGGTTCTGCCATAAGAAAGATGGAAGAGGGTATCACCGCTAAGCAAAGCCCCTTCTTTCTCGATGTAGTAGCAAAGGCTCCCCTCCGTATGGAAAGGCGTTGCGATGACCTCTAT
>CAVHTL010000066.1:0-6138 GCA_963638955.1 bacterium | reverse complement strand
CCTCTATCTCGCCAATCTCGGGGAAAAGCAGCTTCTCTCCGTCTATCGGATTCTTTATATCGTCCCAACGAATCTCTAGTCCACGCAGAAGATTGTATTTGTCCTGAGATAAGCATTTTAAATCGCTTTCGCTAAGATAAAGCGGCGCTTTGTGCCTGAGATTGCTTAAGCCGAGGATATGGTCGTAATGCCCATGGGTGAGCAAAATGCCGGATAGGGCGCTATAATGCGCATCGATGTAGCGGTCCAAGCGGTTAGAGGCATTATCGCCCGGGTCGACGAGAAGCGCCTTCTTTCCTTCTTCTCCGATGATATAGGTATTGCAAAGCGATGGATTCCCCAGAAGTTTCTTGATCATATATTGAAGAAAAAAGGCCCAATGATGGGCCGATTATTATTTGCCTTCTTTATGAAGCGTCTCTTTATTGCAGCGGGAGCAATATTTTTTGATCTCCATCTTGTTCGGATGGGTCTTTTTGTTGCGCGTGGTGATGTAATTGTGCTCACCGCACTCACTGCATTTTAGGATTACTTGATCACGTTTGCTTGCCATATCTACTCACTCTTCTTTCTTTTCGCGAGCGATATAGTAGCACAACGAAAAATCTAAATCTATCTTTTTTCTCTCTCCCGCTCTTTTAAGGTATACTAAAGGCATCTAACCATGATTAAACGCGATAAAACCAAGCGAATACGCATAGGAAACACCGCCATCGGCGGGAGCGATCACGTGCTTGTCCAGTCGATGGCAAACATCAAAACGAGCAGGGTTGAGGAGGTCGCCAAGCAGATAAACGAATGCGCCCGCTATGGCGCCGAGCTTTTCCGCGTCTCGGTGCTAGACGAAAATGACGCAAAAGCCATCAAAGAAATCAAGAAAATGGTATCTATCCCCCTGATTGCCGATATCCACATCGATTACCGTTTTGCTTTGCTATCGATCGAAAGCGGAGTCGACGCGATAAGGATAAACCCAGGCAACATCGGCGAGAGATGGAAGATCGAGAAAGTCGTCTCCGCTTGCAAAGAAAAAAGAATCCCCATCCGCATCGGGGTCAATTCTGGATCGCTTGACAAATCGATTTACGCCGGGCGAGAGACGATAAAATCCTCGATGCTCGTCGAAAGCGCCAGAAAGCACGTCAAGATCCTTGAAGACCTCGGCTTTACTGACATCGTCATCAGCTTGAAGGGATCAAACGTCCTCGAGACGATCGAGGCCTATCGCCTTGCTGCCGAATCTTTCGTATACCCTCTTCACCTAGGCATTACCGAAGCTGGGCCGAAGGATATCGGCTTAATAAGAAGCGCCGCCGGCTTATCCCCGCTTCTTTTGGAAGGGATCGGCGATACCATCCGCATATCCTTGAGCGATGAGCCAAAAGAGGAAGTTAAAGCCGCGATGAGATTGCTCCATGATTTGGGGCTGCGGAATGATTATCCGACCTTTATCTCCTGCCCCACGTGCGGAAGGACGGAAGTCGATCTCATCCCGCTTGCGGGCAAAGTCAAAAACTACCTTGAGGAAAAAGGCATCAACAAAACCGTGGCCATCATGGGCTGCATCGTGAACGGGCCAGGCGAGGCGCGCCACGCCGATTTAGGGGCCGCGGGCGGAAAGGGAGCCTGGGTCATCTTCAAAAAAGGCGAAGTGATTAAGCGCGTTGACGATGAAAACGTTTATGAGGCGCTGAAAGAGGAAATCGACCGCCTATAAGGCGATTTTCTCTTTCCAATCAGTTTCATAAACCCCGGTTTTGAGCATCTCTATCTCTTTTTTGTAGGGGTATATAGTGCCTTTTTCCGTATTAAGCACAGGCGTCTCAAGGATTTTCGGAACGGAAAGAAGAGTCGGCTCTTTCACCCATTTATGGAGCGCTTCGAATCCGATGGCCCCGTATCCTATATTCGCATGGCGGTCTTTATGCGAGCCTCTTTCGTTCAAAGAATCGTTAAGATGGATGGCTTTTATGAGGGAGAGAGGCAAATACGATGAGAATTCCTCTAGCAAGGAAGAGGGCTCAGAAACATCATATCCGGCATCGGAGAGGTGGCAGGTGTCTAGGCATATGCCGACTCTCTCTTTTCTTTCGATGCCTTCGTATATCGCTTTGAGCTCTTCGAAAGAGGAGCCGATCTCACCCCCTTTCCCCGCCATCGTCTCAAGGAGTATCGTGACACCGCTTTCCTCTTTCTTCAAAACCTCATTCAAGCCTTCGATGAGGCAATAGATGCCTTTTTCCTTGCTTTCGGAAAGCGCGCTCCCGGGATGAAGCACCAATTTGTCGAGACGGAAGGCGCTTACCCTTCTTAATTCCTCAAGCAGGAAGCGCTTGGATAATTCCCTTGTCTCCGCTTTGAGGGGGTTTGCGAGATTGATGATATAAGGGGCATGAACGATGATTTTATCGAATGGGAAATCGAGGGAAGATAGAAATTCCATCCCTTCTTCGATTTTTAGCTGATTCACGGGGAGGCGGCGGGTATTTTGGGGGGCGCCGGTATAGAACATGAAGGCGCTTTCGCCCCACTCCACGGCTTTTTTGGCGGTGCCCAAATAAAAATCCGGCGAAGAAAGAGAGATATGGCTCCCTAAATAGATTTCCTCTTTCATTCATCTCCCCTGCTCTTTCGCTCTTCCGCCTTGAATTTCTTGCTGAGTTCCTTTCTGACGCTTTTTTGGATGGCTTTGCGGCGGTATTTGCGTTTCACTTTCTCAATCGCGTATTTCTCTTTTTTCTTGTATCCGGGCTTGACCTCGTTTTTCCTATGCCTTGCCTTCGCTATCTTGATTTCCTTGGCTTCCTCTTCATTTTCGAAGGCCTTCTTTTTCCGGAGTTTCGTTTTTGGGAGGAGCCCGACAGGGTCTTTCCTCAGTTCGCCGTTCCGGAGCGTGTAGTAATCAAATTCCACCCCTTCTTCGATAAGAGCGAGAGGAAGGCGCGTGGTGTCATCGTTGTAAAATACCCAGGAATCGCCATTTTTCCCGAATCTGCCAGTCCTCCCAGCGCGGTGATGGTAGAATTCGAGATCGTGCGGAAGATCGACGGAGATGACATCGCTCACGTCTTCGATGTCCATGCCGCGGCTTAAAAGATCGCTCGAAACGATAAGAGGAACTTCGTTGCTTCTTATGGCACGAAGCGCCTTCTTGCGGCTTCTTTCGTCAAGATCGCCGGTGAAATAGATGGCCTCCTTCCCTTGGCTTGAGAGGAAAGAGTGGATTTCAGCTACCTTCTCTTTGGTCGAGCAGAAAACGATGCATAGATACGGCTTGATGATATTGAGCAAAGACAATAAGCTCTCACCATCATTTTGATGCTTATTGTCCACGAGGTGATGAGAGACGCCAGAAGAAGTGTTCACTTTCTCGCTTTCGTATTCGAATTCGCTCGAAACGAAACGGGCCAACTCGGTCTTGAGATTCTCTTTGAGGGTGGCCGAGAAGACGAGAATCTGCGGATCTTTCAGGATGGAGAAAAGCTCATCTATGTCCTCGAAATATCCTAATTCGAGCAGCATGTCGGCTTCGTCTAGCACCACGCTTCTGACGCTTTGAAGAGATAGAGCGTGCTCTTTGACGAGTATCTCATGGATCCTTCCGGGAGTCCCAATCACGATATGAGGCGAAGAAGAGAGACCGGAGAGATTCTCGCTCGAGGAGGATTCGCTTGTGAATAAACGCACCTTCAATTTCGGGAAAAAACGGATGAATTTCCTCGCGAAATCGTAAGTTTGCCTCGCAAGCTCGCGCGTCGGGCAGATGATGATGTCCTGGAGCCTAGAGAGGTTGAGATCGAGCTTTGATAGAAGCGGAATGAGATAAGCATGCGTTTTCCCGCTCCCCGTCGCGCTTTGTGCGAGAAGCGATTTCCCCTGGACCGCCTTAGGTATAACGACGCTTTGGACGCTTGAGGGCTCCCTGTAGCCGAGCTTATTGAGCGCATTCACGAGTTCGCTCGATAGATTGTATGCTTTGAAAGATCCCATAAGTGGAGAAATTATAGATGTTCCTACGCAAAAACTCCACCTTTTCGGTTATTATAGAGAGAGTATGAAAGTTTATTGCCTCGAACCCCATTCCTATTGCTCAGGCGTGACAAGCGCCTTCCTTTTGGCCAAAAAAGCCAAAAAGGAGAACCCAGGGAAAAAGATATGCCTGCTCGGCTCATTGGTGCATAACGAAGCGGCCATAAAGGAACTCGAGGAAGAGGGGTTCCTCTTGCTTGATGAAAGAAAAGGCGATTTGCTGACGGCTTTAAAGGGGCTAGAAGAAGGGACGATCGTCGTTTTCTCAGCTCATGGCCATCCCTCTGCTTACGAGGAAATAGCGAAAGAAAAAGGGCTTATCGTATATGACGCGACCTGCGAGAAAGTCAAAAAGAACCTCGAGGCAATTGCCTATTTCCTCCGTGCGGGGCGCGAAGTGGTCTTCCTAGGCGAAAAAGGCCATCAAGAGGCCATAGCCTCCACTTCGCTCGGCGAGAAAGTCTTCTTCTTGGACGAGAAAAAGATGAACGAATTCCCTTTTGAGCAAATAAAAGACAAAGCCCCGGCTTTTCTCGCTCAGACGACGATGGGAGAAGAGGAAGTGAGGAAAGCAAGTCATCTCCTCTTATCGAAAATCCCCGGCGCCTATATTCTCGACAGCAGATGCGAAAGCACCAAAAAGCGCCAATTCTCCTTGCTTTTGGCCCCCAAAGAAGCTGACGCCATCATCGTTTTGGGCTCGCAAAATAGCAACAACACGATGAAGCTCGTCTCAATCGCGAAAGAATCCCATCCCGACGCGCGGGTTTTTCGCGCCCTGGATCTCGAGGAACTCAAAAAGAGGGATCTCTCCCCTTATTCGTACTGCATCCTCGCTTCTGGAGCGTCCACTTCCCCGAAAGATTACGATGAGTGCTTAGCCTATCTCCGCTCGCTTTGATCTTCTAAAGCGAGCCTTATGAGCCTATTTTCCTTCTCGAGCTCATTTTTCTTCTCGCTAGGCAAAGAAGAGGAAGAGAGGATTTCTTCGTTTATCGCGAGTTTTCTTTCGTTGTACCGTCTCCATTCCTTGCTTTTTCGTCTTATTTCGATGGGCCCAAAAGCGAGCTCAAGCTCGCTATAAGGGGGCCTTTTTTCGCCTTTTTCGAACAAATAGACGCAATACGGTTTCTCTTTCTCGTAAAAGAAGAGATCGTCAGCGGGATAAAAGCGTTGTTCCGCGAGATAGCTAAGAAGAGGCGGATAATCGGAATGGGCGTCAATCACCATATAGGAGATATGGCTGAGCTTTTTTTCGCCTCGAAAGAGAATATCGCGGACAAGCAGCCCTCCCATTCCCGCCAAAACGAGGCCATCGGCTTCCTCTGGGAGCTCATCCAGCCCATCGGAAAGAGAGGAGGCAATCAGGCTCCCGTATCCGCTCGAGGCTATATTCTCCTTCATCGCCTTATAGGGGCCGGCTTTATTCTCGATAGCGATCGCCTTCCTCGCGATGCCTTTCGCTACAGCGTTTATCGGGACATAGGCGTGGTCGCTCCCGATATCCGCGATATAAGAGCCTTTTTTTAAGAAGGAGATGATGACTTCGAGCCTTTTAGAGCGATTCGCCATACGATTTCTTCAAGGCCTTCTTCATCTTGAAAAGGGCCCTCTCCTTCTTTTGGCGGATCCTCTCGCGGGTGCAGTTATAGCTTTTCCCGATTTCCACCGCCGATTCAGCCTTTTTGCCGTTTAGACCGTAATAACGCGAGATTATGTCGAATTCCTGTTCGCTCAGCTCTTGCATGCAGCGGGCGATTTGACGGAGCTCGTCTTCGTATTCGATGCTTCTTTTGATGGACGATTCGCTTCCTTCATCGGCTTCGAAATCGCCGATTTCCCCTTCTCCGTCTTCGTTTATCGACTCATTGAGCGAGATCGCGTGAGAAAAAGAAAAAGCGTCAAGCTCTTTTATCTTTCTCTCGCTCAAAAACGGGAAATAGGACGATAGTTCTTCGTCGCTTGGCTCTTTTCCAAGCCGCGCCGCGAGTTCGCCGCGGTGACGCTTGAGCCGGGCTATCTCCTGCTCTTTGTAAGTCGGTATGCGAAGGAGGTTTTTGCCTTCGTCTATCCCTCTAGATACGCTCTGGCGGATCCAATAGGTGGCGT
>CAVHTL010000065.1:4401-6950 GCA_963638955.1 bacterium | reverse complement strand
GCCTACGATGAAGATATCTTCAAGCGTTATTTCCTTGACGAAAGAGTGAAGGAGGATTTGGTTCCTTTTCGCCAAGAAGAGTATTTCCGCTTGCTTTACGAGCGTTCCCTTCTCGAAGAGGCGCATTATCTTAAATGGGAGGAATGAGCGATGTATTTCCTTAATCTGGACGAAGCCTCCCTTGAAAGGCTGAAGAGCCATATAGAATTCGATGAAAGCGGAGAAGCGACCTACGATGCTCTCGTAAGAGGCGAATACGATATCTATTCTTGCCCTTCCTCTTACCTAGACGGGGCCATTAACTATATCGCTATACCAAGAGGCGGAAACGAGAAGCTCCCTTTTATTTCTTTCGATCTTACGATTGAAAAAGAAATCACCGATATTTGCGCAAATTTGGAGTATAGAGATGCCCCCGTTTACGCTTTGGCCTATTTTCTAGCGACGCGCGATGAAGGAGCGGATGAAGCCACGCTTAAAAGAAGATACGGAGAAAACTACGCGCGTTATCTCCCTTATGCCTCTTTGAAGAAGGAGCAAGCCGAAAGGATCGTCTCGGCAAGAGAAGATCTGCTTATGCTCAAAAAGAGCCTCGTGAAAAACTATAAAGTCGGCGATGAGACCGTTCTTCATATTCATTATTCCTTCGTTCTCGATCGAGGGGATGAAGTGTACGTTCAGCTCAAAGCCGGCTTCAGCAAGCTCTACGCCGTAAGCAATATCGAGACCTTCGTTTCGGCGGTCAAAGGACGGAACTACATCTCTTTGGGGGGTGGGAAGCAAGTCGGGGAGCGCGATGGCTATAAGCTTGAGGAAAAAGAGGAAGAGGCTTTCCTTGAACTAGCAAACCACCGGGGTCAACGTTACTCGTATTACCAGAATCGGACGAGCGTCAAAGGAGAGACATTCGTCAATCTCCTCTTTCTACTCATCGGGGAAAGCGTCGATATCGATCTATATCCATGTTTAGTCGATGAGCCCAAAGAAGAGAACGTCTATATCGACGAGAAAGGCTCTTTTCTCTCCTCTTTGAAAATCAGAAGCGGCGAGCGTTATTTCTTAAGCGATGAGAAAGTCGCGGTGATCGATACGAAGAACCATAAGCTCTCCCTTCATCTTTTTCCTTCGAAAAGCGCCGCAACCCTCTTCTCTTTCTCTAACGCCCATCGCGATTTCCCCTACGAATTCTTCGCTTCTAAGATCGGCGAAGACATCGTGCCGCTCCTCGATTCCGGCACGAAAGTTGACGATGGTTTCAAAACTAGACACCCTTCCGCGAAAGCCGAGATCGAATATTCTTTGAGCTATGAAGAAAGCGGGAAGTTGCTAACCAAATGCAGATACCTGCTCTCCTCTCGCGAAGTGAGCGAAGATGAATTCGGCGCCAGCGGAGAGAACAATACGCTCCGCCTTAGACGCTTTCTTGCCTCCATTGCCGCGCTTAACCTCCCGAAAAACGGGGAAGTGAGCGATGAAGATGCGATCCTTCTCTTCCTCAATGCCGATCTTTCATCCCTTTCTTCTTCCTGCAAGCTCTTGCTCAGCGAAAACCTCGCAAACCGCAAGCCCAAGAAGCTCGAGGGTATTTCCATCAAAGCGAGCAGCGGCGAAGACTGGTTCTCGGCCTCTTTAGTGAGCGATAACTACAGCCAAGAGGAGCTTGAAGCCATATACGATGCCTACAAAAAGAAGAAGAAATACGTCCATTTCCGCGGCTCTTTCATCACGCTTGACGAAGAAAGCGTCGTAAAAGAGATCACCTCCGATTTCTCCCTCGACGATTTCGGGAAGAAACTCCCGCTTTATCAGGCTTTGAAGCTCGAGAGATACAAAAAAGAGGACGAGTCTCTTACCTCCTCTCTCCGCTCGATGCTCTCCTATATCGCAAATTACAAGGATATCTCCCTTTCTTCTTTATCGCCCTTCCTTTCTTCGACTCTCCGCCCCTATCAAAAAGAGGGCGTGAAGTGGCTCCTCGCGCACGATAAATACGAGCTAGGGGGACTACTTGCCGATGAGATGGGATTAGGCAAAAGCATCGAGACCATCGCATTCCTTTCTTTAGTGGAGGCAAAAGGCGCGATTCTCATCGTAAGCCCGAAATCGCTCATCTACAATTGGGCCAGCGAATTCTCCTCATTCGACAAAGGGAAGAAGGTGCATGTGGTGGACGGGGATATCGCGAATAGAGAAAGAGCGATCGCTAGTATGAAGCAAGCGAATAACGAAGTGTTCATCATGAGCTACGACTCTCTCCGCAACGACATTGAGAAGATAAAGGATATCGAATTCTCCTACATTTTCCTCGATGAGGCGCAGTTTATCGCCAATGCCTTCGCCAAAAAGAGCAAGGCGGCGAAAAGCCTCAAAAGCAAGCATCGTTATGTTTTGACTGGCACTCCTATCCAGAACAATCTCCTTGATTTATGGAGCATCTTCGATTTCCTTTTGCCTGGATATTTGTCTTCCTATCGCGACTTCAAGGCCGAATATGGGGAGTTATCGATAGATACAGAGGAGAGCAAGCTCGCCCTCGCGAGAAAAGTCGC
>CAVHTL010000065.1:1900-4391 GCA_963638955.1 bacterium | reverse complement strand
GGCGGACGTCTTGACCGAGCTCCCGCCGAAAGAGGAAAAACGGCTCATCGTCGCTTTAGACGGAGATCAGCGCGCGATTTACGAGGCGCATTTGCGGAAAACCAGAGAACTCCTCAAAGGGACGAAAGAGCATAAGGAAAGGAAAGACATCGGGAAGGAGAAAATCGCCGTGTTGGCCGCCCTTACGCGCCTTCGCGAGATTTGCGTCGACCCGAGCATGCTGCTAGAAGGGGCTTCTTCTGGAGCGAAATTCGCCTCGATCATGGATAATATCTCTCTTGCCATAAGCTCTGGGCACAAAGTCATTGTTTTCTCAAGCTACGTGAAAGCCCTTATGCATCTAAAAGAAGAACTCGAGAAAGAAGGAATCGGGAGTTATCTCATATATGGCGATGTCAGCGCGAAAGAAAGAATCGCTTTGGCGAATAAATTCAATGACGAGTCTGACACAACCAAAGTCATGCTCGTCTCTTTGAAAGCCGGCGGAACGGGGCTCAATCTCATCGGCGCGGATATCGTCTATCACCTTGATCCCTGGTGGAATGTCGCCGCCGAGAATCAGGCTAGCGACCGCGCGCACCGGTTGGGGCAAAAGAGGAAAGTCACGATTTACAAGCTGATTGCCAAAGACACGATCGAGGAGAAAGTGATCGCGCTCCAAGAGAAAAAGCAGGATCTTGCGAATATCCTCTCAAAGAGCGATAGCCTCGCTCTGCTCTCCGAAGAAGACATCATGTATCTGCTTTCGTAAAAGGGCGAAAGAAAAAAGAAAAATCCGCCAGGTAAAGGGGGTAAGATTCCTGACGGTTTTTCTGGCCCAAAAAGGCCTAGAAAATGATAGACAAACCCACCCTTGGTGTCAAAGGAAAAAATAAACAAAATGCCTAAAAAGTATAAAAGGACGTTTGATTAGATAGATACCATCGAAGCGGTTTAACAATTGTAAAGAAAATTCCTCTCTCTCTCTCTCTCTCTCTATTTCACGTAATTTTGTAAGATATTATGGTAGTTATTTTGATATTGGAGGGAGAGAGAGGAAGCGAGTGGCTAAGAGAAATAGGAGATGTGAAAGCGCTTAGAAGCGGTTATAATTAGCGATTAACTAAAGGAGGATCGAGAATGGATAAATGGATAATCCAGATCGCCTACGAATTCGGCGACTGGGGGATGGGGATATATGTGCTCATCGTCACTTTGATCGCCGGCTTTTTGTCGACTTTCATCGGGCTTGAGCGCGAGGTCAAAGGACAGGCGGCGGGGCTTCGCACGCATGTGCTCCTCAGCGTCGGCTGCGCCCTTATGATGGCAATATCAGTCTGGGCCATCGGCTTAGCCCAGGGAATCGATATCTCGAATTGGAGCAGCCGGAGCGAACTCCTCAATTACGATACCTCTCGCGTGGCGGCTGGAATCATCGCCGGCATCGGTTTTCTAAGCGCTGGGACCATCATCAAAAACGGGTCCTCGGTGAAAGGGTTGACGACCGCCGCCACCTTATGGATCTGCACTGGGATCGGGATGGCATGCGGAGTCGGCTTCATATTCGAGGCGATTGTGACGACTCTTGTCGCTCTTCTTTTCCTCTTTGGCCTCGAATTCGTCGAGAAATGGCTTTATAAGCGCTCTCCGAGCGTCCATCTAGTGGTGGCCAAAAACGTCCCGATCCTCAAGAAAATCAATGATGTGGCGCAGTCTAATCTGCTCGTCGTGAAAAACGTCCGCACGATGAACGTCAAAGAGGAAGACGGGACCGAGGCGGTCGACGTGAAAGTGTATTTCGCCTTCAATTCGCGGCTAGAGAACGTCAACGATTTCCTTGATAGCTTCAAGGACAATCCCTCCATTTACCGCATCTATTCGCATTACCTCGATTCGCAGAAAGAGGAGTAAGATGGATGGAAGGCGATCTTCCATCCTTTCTTTTAGAAAGAGGATGTTGTTAAATACTCTCTATGGATTACCGTTACCGCATCAATATATCGGATAAAGAGGAAGCTCTTTCTTCGCTCAAGGGGAGAGGCGATTTCCTCATCGAAACGAAAAAGAAAGATGACGAGAATGCCCCCTTTTTCCTCGTTCCCTTGCAAAAAGAGGAAGAGATGGTCATCCTCAGCAAAACGCCGCTTGATTTAAGCGCTTATAAGGAAAGAAACGAGACGAGAGAGAAAGTGCGTCTCAAAATTCTCAAAGCGAACAAAATCCGCGAAAAAGGGAACTTATTCGCCTTGCTCGGCGCTTTCCTCGTTTTGCTTACTCTTGGCTCTGCTTTCTTCGCGATCGGCTTTGGGATGAAGCAAGGGGAAGGATATTACGCTCTTCTTATCGTGACTCTGGCTTTATCTTATTTGACTTATTTGACGCTTAAATATGGCGCTGAACGATACGCGGAGGCGCGCGAGAAGAAGCGGCTAGCTCTGTCTCTTCTTTCGAGCAAAGAGAAAGAAGAATAGGAAACCCCTGTAGAACAGATAAAAAGAGCCTGAAGCGCTCT
>CAVHTL010000065.1:0-1890 GCA_963638955.1 bacterium | reverse complement strand
AGTGCTCTTTTTTACTTTATTTCCGAATTATCCGATAAAATCTTGCAAAAATCTTGAAAAAGGGGCTTTACAATTGAAAATGAAAGCGCTACCATAAGGGCACAACGCAAGGGACACCTCCTTTCAAACCCTTGGGTGTAATTGATTCTGAAAGTCCTCCTCAATTAAATCTTTCAGGATTTGGAGTTTCTCTTAGACCTCCTTTCCCTAAGAGAGAACCGGAGATCCGTGGAAAAGCGACACGAAGCGCCATTTCCCGGATCTCTTTTCATTGCTTATCGCTTTAGGCTTTCCCTTTGCTTGGGAAGAGGGAGTAATAGATGTTTGCGATCTCCTCTTTGCTCCAGCTGTATTTCTTCTCGCAGAATTCGCATTTTATCTCGACGGGCTTATCCTCGAGCATCATTTCCCGGAGTTCTTTTCTCCCCAAAGCGATGAGGACTTTCTCGAAGCGCTCTTTCGAGCATGAGCAGCCATACGTTACTTCGACGGGTTCGCTCATGAAGACGGGCTCTAAGCCAAGGAAAAGGATATCCGCTATTTCCTCTAGGCTTTTCCCGTTTTCGAGCTTTTCTCCGATCGAGCCAAGGGTTTTGATGTTTTTCTCGAGTGCTGAAATCGTCTTTTCGCTCGCGTTAGGCAATAGTTGCACAAAGAAGCCGCCAGCAGAAACGATCTTGCCTTCTTTGTCTAGATTTACGCTTAGACCCAAAGCGGTGGGTGTTTGCTCGCTTGTGGCGAAATAATGAGTCAGATCCTCCGCGATCTCGCCGTTATATAAGGGGGTGGAAGAGATATAAGGCTCTTTCAAATGCATGTCGCGGATAATCGTGAGAGTGCCTTTGCCTATCGCTGCCCCAACGGAAAGAGGGCCCGTCAAAGGCATATAAGAGCCGTTCTTCACGCATCCTTTGACTTCGTGCTTCGCGTCCACGATCGATATGACCTCCCCCAAAGGGCCATCGCCTTCGAAGCGGAGAGTGAGGGTCTCTTCGTCTTTCAAGGTCTCGCTTATAAGCAGCGATGCGCTTAAAGCTCTCCCTAAGGCGATAGAGGCAAGCGGGCTCAAAGAATGGATTCTAGAGGCCTCCTTCACGAGATTGAGGCTAGAGAGGAGGAAGGCGCGCACTTCCCCGTTTCCCGAATAGGCGCGCAAAAGAGAATCAGCGTTTTTCATCCCGCTTATCCTATCACGAACGCGCCTTTCCTTCCTCAGAAAAGGCACGATTTGAATTTATGGTTATCATTTGATAATTGCAAATAGCAATGTTTATCGGAACATTTAATATAATGATACATAATTGCTCTTTTTTATATCGATAACAGCGTGGCATAACTTGATCTATCATGATTCGCTATTTTTAATGTTCTAATAAGATTTGAATGTCTAACTTGTTATTTCTTGTTCTGGCTAAATAATTTGAAACGCCTTGTGAACTCCAAAAAATACTAAATCTAGTAGAACTTGGAGTTGATGATGATATTCTATTATTAGAAAGAGAAGCGATAACTATGTATTACAAAAGAGCCATACTAAAGTCCGTTATAGAATCAATTGATGAATACCCCGTTACACTTATAACAGGAGCAAGACAGGTAGGCAAATCAACATTAGTTTCTTATTTTGAAGATAAAGGGTACAAGTACGTAACTTTTGATGATACAGAGATATTATCCAACGCTAAAAAGAACCCTAAAAAGTTTATTAAAGAATTAGGGTATCCAGTTATTATCGATGAAATTCAAAGAGCTAAAGAACTTTTTATAGAAATTGAAAGTATCGTAAATAAAGTAAAAAAGGAAAAAGGAGCAGAAAAAGCAAATGGAATGTATATTTTGACTGGAAGTCAAAAATTTCATTTGATGAAAGGTGTTAGCGAATCGCTTTCA
>CAVHTL010000064.1:0-7030 GCA_963638955.1 bacterium | reverse complement strand
CCGAGAACGGCGCCGAGTCCTCGGCGATGATCTTCTCGATCGTGCAAACCGCCATCGCCAATGGGCTCAAGGCCAGGGAGTACCTGGAAAAGCTGATAACCGAGATCCCGGAAAACCCAAAGGAAGAGGAGCTCGAAAAGCTGCTGCCTTGGAATATAAAATCCTAATCCGATCCCACCCGAATCGGTTCGAACGGGACAAAATTTACGCTTACCCTTTAATCACCCCAATCAGCTCCGGGGTCGTCTAAATGTTCAAACGAAAAAGGCCTGAGGCATATTGCGTCAGACCCAATCTTTTTAATTTGGTGCCCGAGACCGGACTCGAACCGGTAAGGATTTAACTCCATTGGATTTTAAGTCCAACGTGTTTACCATTTCACCACTCGGGCATTCGCTTTGAGAAGAGAAACGCCTCCATGCGCCTACGCGCCGGAGGCGAATTTATCCTTGGTCTCCCGTGACGGGCTCGAACCGTCGACCCCTTGATTAAAAGTCAAGTGCTCTACCACTGAGCTAACGGGAGATATGGCTGGGATGGCTGGGATCGGACCAGCGAATGACAGAGTCAAAGTCTGTTGCCTTACCACTTGGCTACATCCCAAGAATGGTGGGCGAAGATGGATTTGAACCACCGAACCCTGAGGAGCTGATTTACAGTCAGCCGCGTTTGGCCACTTCGCTATTCGCCCATTCCCAATTTCACACGTTAGAAGACTGGTGGATGCTACAGGGTTTGAACCTGTGACCCCCGCCTTGTAAGGGCGATGCTCTCCCGCTGAGCTAAGCATCCACAAGAGTGCGCCCGCAAAACGTGCCCAATAAATATACCATTGAGGTTTACCTCCGTCAACGAATAAAAAAGCCCTTTTTCAGGGCTCTTAATTTGTTAGATAAATCCTTTAAAATCCGGGTTTGCCAAGGAGGCGAAACATGTTGTGTTTGTATACCTCAACTCCTGGCTGATTGAACGGGTTCACACCATTTAGATATGCGCTCATTGCGCAGGCTCTTTCCATGAAATAGAAGAAGTATCCAAGGTTATACGGGCTCATGCCATCCATCTCTAAAACGACGTTATCGTTTTTGCCAGTGTCAGTATGTGCTCTAACGGTTCCTTCAAGTGCCTTATCCTGAACCCATCCAATATCTTTGCCGGCTAGGTAATTGAGTCCGTCAAGATTTTCCGTATCGCGCGGGAGAAGCAAAGAATCACGGTGTTTTGTTAAGCGGAGAGTTGTCTCAAAGAATACCTTTGTCCCTTCTTGAATAAACTGGCCCATGGAGTGAAGATCGGTCGTGAATGTAGCGCTCGCTGGAAGGAGCCCTTTGCCGTCCTTGCCTTCACTTTCGCCGAACAGTTGTTTCCACCATTCGCCTATTTGGACGAACGAAGGAACATAAGTGATGAAAAATTCGACAGATTTGTGGTATTTTTCGTACATCTCATGGCGAATCAAGGCATATTTGTAGCAGTCATTCTCATTGATGTCTGGATTGGAGCAGTCGATTCTGGCGGCTTCGCTCCCCTTGAGTATTTCCTCCGGATCGATTCCGGCTACGGCGATAGGGAATAAGCCGACGGCCGTCTGAACGCTGTAACGCCCACCGATATTGGCAGGGAGAACGAATCTGACGTATCCTTCGTTTTTGGCAAGGGTCAATAAGGCGCCATTGTTTTTGTCGGTGGTGGCAAATATTGATTTGCGGGCCATCTCGACCCCGACATTTTTCTCAAGAAGTTCTTTTAGCAGGCGGAAGGAAACACTTGTTTCCGTGGTTGTTCCACTTTTGGAAATGACGTTGATGGCGAATTTTTTGCCTTTCAGATAATCGAGGACCTGGCAAACATAGGTTGGGTCAAGGGTTTGTCCCATGAAAATAATCTCAGGCTTGTTTTTGCCATACAGCCCGTTTATGGCCTCTATTGCGGCTCGCGCGCCCAAGTAACTGCCGCCAATGCCGGCAACAACGAGGACATCGTAATTTTCACGAACGTATTTCGCGCTTTCCTTGATCAGCGACAATTCTTCTTTGTCGTAGTTGATTGGGTAATCGACCCAACCCAAGAAGTCCGCTCCTTCTCCCGTTCCGTTTTTGATCATGGCATCTATTTCAGCCACTTTCTCCTTGTATTCTTCGTAGTTTACTTTGTTTACGAGATTTTCATCTCTACATTTGATAACCATGAGTATCTCCTTAATTTATATCTAGGATGGGGAATTGCTTTCCTCAACCCATTTTGCCAAATTATTGTGCAACGACTCGAAATCGATTTCGCTTGAAGGCACCCTCTTCTTTTTGAAATAATGCCTGATGTGGCTTTCACCGAGTTTTTTCTTAGAAACACGGATCGAATGGCTTCTTTCGTCGATTTCCATTATTTTTACTTTGTGGATGCTTCCGACAGGCAAAGAAGTGGCAAGATTCAGAATATATTTTTTGCTTACTTCAGAGATATGGAGTAGCCCAGTTGCGCCATCATCAAAAAGAAGTATGGCGTAGCGTGGATAAACGCGCACGACTGTTCCTTCTGTGACATCACCGACTTTGTACATATCTTATTTTGCTAGAAAGATGGTTTTATCGAATAGCTCCGTTATTTTGATATTGCTTTTTTCACCTAGAACGATGATGGGATTAATCCCTTTTTCTTCTAGGAGCAATGAGCCTTCATCAGTATAGAACTTTTCTTCCGCTTTGGCTTTACTTTCTGCTTCTAAAAGAAGGGAAAAGCGGAATGTTTGTGGCGTTTGCAGGGCATAAACCGTCCTTCTATCGAGGTAAGAGATGATGGAGCCATTTCTTTCCAGCGCGATCGAATCGCTTGAGGGAACGGCTGTTACAGCAGCTCCGTTTTTTATGGCGCCAGCGATGCTTTCTTCTATCATGCGCTCATTCACGTTAGGCCTGTCCCCATCATGGATCAGGACGATTGAATGCTGATTGATACGTTTGTTCGCTAGATGGGTCAAAGCGAGGAAAACGCTGTCCTGGCGGCTATTTCCGCCTATTATGACAGAGTGATCTTTCTTAATGCCTCCGTTTTTTATTATGTCTTCGGTTGCTTTTTCATAGCCGTCCGGAACCACAAAAACGATAGAAGAAATGCAAGGGGAGGAGTTTAGCGTTTTGGCAGCATAAAGAAAAAGTTCCTGTTCTCCCATCTTCGTGAACTGCTTAGGCAAAGATGAAAGAAAACGCTCACCTTTTCCTGCCATTAGCAATATAGCGATAGCCGTCTCTTTTCTCATGCGGGCACTATATTAGCACATTTTCATCAACCGATTACGTGCTCATGGTGTTTTAAGCGGAGAGAAAAGAACCGATTCGATATGTAATTGCGTCAATTGCCGTAGTATTCTCATTTATAGAAAGGAAGTGGGTTATGAATTCATATATCAAGTGGATGGAAAAGAATCCGAAATGGCTGAAGCTTGTGCTTTGTATTTCGATTCTTGATATTTCGTGGGCGATTTGGCGTATTTTTAAGGCCATCAAACACAACAGCACGCTCGAATTGATTCTTGGCATTCTTTGGATCATCTTTGGTGGAACCGTTGGCTGGATCCTTGATGTTGTCTGCATCGTTTTGTACGACTATCCGTTCTGGTTTAAATAAGAAGCAACTAAAAAACGCCGACTGAAACATTCGGCGTTTTTTGATTGACCTACTTGTTTTTGCTTTCTCTTTTTCCAAGCGTCTCGTTGATGGCGACTCCTTGAATGATGAGATGCATTACTTTATCAAGATCTTTTCCCTCTCGATAATCGGCTGGGCAAACGTAATTGACTCTTCCATCGCGATAGAGATTCTGAACTTTATCCTCATTCCCTTTCCCATATACCGCGATTGATTTTCCGCCATTGTTTTTGGCGATGATCATCGCCGGTATATCCGTCATTCCATCGCCTATATAAACGATGTTGCTGTAGGGGATGCGGTGGAGTGGCGTTTTGGCGTTCACGCTTACGTCGTCACTCAAATCGTAAACCCCTTTGCTGATTCGATAAAAATATTGGGTTTTTTGTGTGTAATTTATGACTTGTTTGGGCCAAATTGGCTCTTTGCTTATTGGGTCGAAAAGATATTCGCAAGCGTATAAGGCCCGAAATTCTTTGGCGATTGAACAGCCTTCAACGATTTCTTTGTTGCCGCTAGAAATAAGATAATGTTCAATCTTGATGCCCAATCCATCGCCAAATGCATTGATGCGGGTGAACCAATCTTCGACGCCTGGGAAAAATAGGATGTTTTTACCCATTTCCCGCATCCATTCCCTTGTCATCTTCACGCCTTTTTCC
Source organism: bacterium (assembly GCA_963638955.1). Lineage (GTDB taxonomy): Bacteria > Bacillota_I > Bacilli_A > RFN20 > CAG-826 > UBA4951. Next base: position 2,726 of record CAVHTL010000064.1, on the reverse strand, counting down.
TTGGCGGTTTTCATCATCATATATAAATAGGATAAGGTTCTTTCTAAACCGGTCTTTTCGCTTAGCTCGGTCGTCGTTCTCCAAAAATCGGAAGGGGTCATGCCCATCGCTGGAATAAAACCGAAATTTTGCATGTCGCTCGTCGCCAAAGTACTGTCAAAGTCGTAGCAGATTGCGATTATCGGTTTTCTTGCCATCTCTTTTCCTCCTGACTGGCAGTTTAGTGTAGAACTCTTTTGCCATTACGTCAAATTTCCTTAAAAAAAGGGCGTTTTTGAAGGGTTTTTGCAAGATGATTGATGCAAATTAAGGCGTAATTTATACCAAAAACGAATCAAGACGATATAGAATAGTCGTTATTATGTTTCTCCGGATTTTGGCTTTGGTCGCAATTGTAATCGTCGTAATCTATCTCATTGGCTTTTTCTACTGTTTTGCTTTGCTACATTCTTTCAAAAAGAAAATGAATAAAAGAATCGTGGGCATCTCTATTGTCTTCAATGAGAAAAAAGAAGTTTTGTTGGCTTTGGATTCGTATTATCGTGACGCGAAAATGGAGTATGAAGAGGAAGATCTTCAATGCGTGCGGGACGTGGCTGCCTTGAAAAACGGGCGACTTAAGGAAACTGATGTCACATGCTATCGCGATACGTTACAAAGGTTGGAAAAGAGATTGCGCTTCAAAGCCGATTCCAATCCTTGGATCAAGGCGGGAAGCGATTATGAAACGATGACTGCTTTTTTGTCGGATTTAAATAGAAATTATCGAAGCATCGTCGCCATTTACAATAGCGATTTGCTCGGATATGAATATTGGAGGAGATGCCTTATCTACCGCTTTATTTTTATAGTTCTGGGCTTTCGAAAAAAAGAACGCTTGAATTAGAAGTAGAGTTCGTAATCCACGAGTCCGTCATAGAAATCTTTTTCGTGGCTTACGATAATGACACACCCCTGGAAAGAGGCAATGGCCTCGAACAGGGCGTCTTTGGCTTTTTGATCGAGGTGGTTGGTTGGCTCGTCCAAGATCAAGAAATTCGTCTTGCGGAGGGTCATTGCGGCAAATCTCGCCTTTGTGACCTCCCCTCCGGACAATTCGCTCATTTTTCTGATAGCGAGCTCCTTTTTGACTCCGACTGCGCCCAACGCGCTTCTAACCTGCGTGTTGCTGAGGGAAGGGTAGAGAGCATGAATGTATTCAAAAGGCGTCAAAGAGAGGTCTATTTTCTCATCTTGGCTAAAGTAATTGACACTAGTCCCCTCAAGGAAAGCATATTCGCCTCCTAATGAGGGTATGATGTTTAAAATTGTCTTCAGAAAGGTAGTTTTTCCAACGCCGTTTTGTCCTAGAATCGCGATTTTCTCTCCGCGTTTCAAAACAAAAGAAATCGGATTAAGCAGCGGGGTTTTGTAGCCGATATTGAGCATTTCGACCTTTAAAGGAAGTTCACCGACATCGTGGGTGAAAGGAAAAGAGAAATGCACTTTTCCTTCTTCTTTCCCAGGCGCCTCCATCACATCAAGATGCGATAATCTGGCGCGATGGCTTTTTGCGGCTTTTGAAGAAGTTGCCCTCACGATATGCTTCGCGATGAATGTTTCCTCTTTCTTTATATAACGTTGCTGCGCTTCGTAATTTTTCGCGTATTGTTCTTTGTCAAGTTCGTGCTGCGATAAAAAATGATCGTAGTCGCCTTTGTAGCGGGTGATCATTCCGTTTTCCAAAACGAAAACCACGCCGGCGATTTTTCGCAAGAATTCCTGATCGTGGCTGACTACCAGAAAGGCTTTTGGATACGATGACAAATATGAGCTTAGCCAAGAGACCTGAGTTTGATCAAGGAAGTTTGTGGGCTCATCCATCAAAAGGACGTCCTTTTCCTCAAGCAGCATTTTGGCGAGATAGGCCTTTTCCCTTTGCCCGCTCGACAACTCGTGAAGCGGCATTTCGAGATGGTCTTTAGGGAAACCCAAACCATCGATGAGGCGACCCACTTTTTCTTCCAAAGCGTAAAAAGATGATTCCTCTAGTTCGCTTTGGATGCGTTCGGCTTTTTCGAGAAGTTTTTCGAAGTTTTCGCTCGTGGCGGCTTCTTCGTAATACCTTTCCATGAGTTTTTCTTTCTTGAAAAGATCTTCGTACACACCGTATAGATATTCGCTGACCGTCATATCCTGTTTTACTTTCAGCTGCTGGTCCAAATAGCTATACGTCACATGTGGTTCCCACAGTATCCTTCCTTCGTCTGGCAGTAGTTCTCCGACAAGCAAATTTAATAGCGTTGTCTTCCCACATCCATTGACTCCAACTAAAGTGCAATGCTCGCCAGGGTTAATCTTAAAGGACACTTTTTTGTAAAGTTCCTTATCGCTGTAGTTATATGTGAGATTCTCGACGCTTATTAGTGCCATACGATGAATAAATATAGCAAAAGCACCGACGATTCTTAATAAAAACCGCTTATCTGATGATTTTGATGGCTCCGTCTGTCACCAATACGCATCCTGTGACAAAGGTGCCGATTGCCAAGAACTGCTCAGGAGCGAAAAGGATGTAGCATCCGGTCGCTGAATACAAGACGATTTCCGCGATGTTCCATATAAAATCGAAAAGGCTCTTTTTCCTCATTTTCTCCAATGAGAGGGACATAAGTATGGCGAAAAGCAAGAAAAATCCGCCGAAGAGCCAACTTGAAAAAAATACTATGTTGCCTTCTTTTGCCCAC